>NZ_KB897977.1:0-344952 GCF_000377325.1 Thioalkalivibrio sp. ALgr3
GGTGATGCGGGTGATGCGCGAGCACGAGCTGCTCGCTCCGTATCGGGCCCGCCGCAACCTCGGCCCCGACGTGCACGACGGCACCATCGTTCCGGAGGCGCCCAACCGGATGTGGGCGACCGACGCCACCACGACTTTCCTGCCGGAGTGCGGGCAGGTGACGGTCTTTGCCGTCGTGGACCACTACAACGCCGAGGGCCTGGGGATCCACGTGGCTCGACCCGGGACCCGCTTCGAGGCGCTGGAGCCGCTGCGCCAGGCGGTGCGAAGGGTCTTCGCCGGCTTCCACGAGGACATCGCCGCCGGCGGTGGCCTTGCGCCACGATCATGGCAGCCAATATCTGAGCGAGGCCTTCCTGCAGGAGCTCGGCTTCCTTTACCTCGATTGCTCGCCGGCGTTCGTCTACGCCCAGGAGGGCTACGGCGTGATTGAGCGGTTCTTGCGCACCATCAAGAAATAGCTGATCTGGTGCCATGGGCCCGCACCGTAGTGGACTTCAATGAGGCCCTGCAGCGCTGGCGGGTGCGGTACAACCAGGGCTGTCTGCTGGAGTGCCTTGGGTTCCGGTGGTCGGCGTTGGTCCGTGCTGACTACCTTGAGGCCATGCCGAGAGCGGCGCGACCATGCTTACGCGGTGTCCAAGGATTGGTGTGCGGTACATGGGCAGCCGATTAGTAATCTCAAACAGTCAGGCTCACTGTGTGAGCCACCGTGATTGTTTCAGACTATTGTTGGGGCCCATGTGTGGCCCCTTTGCGCGGTCTAAGGGCAAGCTTGTCCGCGTTATGTCGACTTCGTGCTTCGCGTAACTGCCAGGCAGTGGGCTGGCACGATTCGATTGTATATGTCGTGTATATATCGCGCCTGTACCCGGGTGAGCCCCCATTTGAATTGGCGTAGACAGCGGCGAGTACGTGGGGGTATATATGGGGGTACACCCGATTTATGGATGCTAATCAACGCTTTCGAATCAATCATATATATTGAAGGTGTGGCGCCTGCCGGGGACGCCATTTCCTCTGAAATGATGTAAATACCTGAAAATAAAACCTTTTCTGGATGGCTTCGTATTGCATCCGGTACAGGTTTCCGGTACAGGGTGCCGGTACACGGCGGCCCTGCTACGGGGCTCTTCCCGTGTTGGTCGGATGCCATCCCCGCTGCTCCCGAAGAGCTGGCAACGTGCTCTCTCTCTCTCTCTCTCTCTCTCTCTCTCTCTCGTAACCGCTCACGGGTCTTCAATGGGTAGACCACCGTTGGCAGTGGTCTCAAATCCGCCAATTAGACCTAGTTGCGCTGGGCTCCAGACTTCACCCCCGACTCATGCGGGTTCAGCTTCCCCTTAATCCGGGTTTTCGTAACCCTGGGCCTCACTTTTGACAGCGCTTCGGTTTGGCTCCAGTTCCTCGCCCTATCTGGATCCCGATGGCCTTTGCGTTGGTCGTGGTGGGTGTGTTGGCCTTGATAATGAAGCGTAAAGGCTTCAACGTTTACCGACTGCTACAGGAGACATCCATGGAAATTCTGCAATCGTTAGGCACCATAGCCATCGGGGTAGCGTTATTTTTTCTGATCGTCAAGGCGATCAAGGCGATGAAAGGAAGGGGTAAAGAGTGAAGAATTTGTTAATAGTGGGCTGCATTAGGTTAGACTAATGATGCAATCAGGCATTCTAGCCTGCAAGTTAAAAAGGCTTGTGTCTCTTCAAACAAAGAGTCTTGTGAAGTGAGAGAAGACACAATACATTCACGCTATGAATAACGAACAACGCTCTTGGTCGGGGCGTTGGTCAATGCATTGCGAGCGATGGTTTTTGGGAAAGGCCGGTTGCGTTTAGGGGAGGGGGGTTAGATTGAGAGAAATAAAAATCGGGTGATGGGTGAAGGTGGGGTATAAGGGCGGGTAAAGTAAAGAAAGGTGCGGCAGGATAGGGTGGGGAAAGGTAAAGTTACCGGGGCGGGTGTAAAAAGTGAAGGAGGCCCCAAGGAGGGACCTCCCTGGGGCTACCTGATTTCGTCTATGCCTAGCAGATCCTCAATGGATTGTGGTTCGCCACGGATGGATTCACGGGGCAGGTCGTCCATCAGGACGTTCCCCACGTTGCGGATACCCGTCACGTTGTTCAGAGCCAGTGCGGTCCATAGGTTCTGAAAATCGTTCTGGGAGTATTCATAGTCATCCCGGAATGGTGCAGCAGACAGGCCACGAATGGCCCCGTGCATGGAATCCAGGAAGTCGATGGTGGGGTTGCCCGTGATGAAGTCTGTAGCCAGACCACTGGAACGCCCATAGTTGAAGATGCCGTCATCCAGCATGGGAGTCATCGGCGCAATGGTGTCCACCGCACCCGGCAGCAGGGACGCAAACCCGGCACGCTGGAAGGCACTGAGTCCGATCTCCTGCATGGACAGACGTTCTTCCCGGAAGTCCTCAGCATCCGGGCGACCAAGCGAGTTCAGCGACTGCTGGGCCGCATAGGCACCACCGGCCCACATCATGGAGAACATGAACGTGGTGAAGGTCTGAAAATCCTTCATGTTGATGCCCTGCATGAGCTGCTTCTGGTAAGCGTTCATCATAAACGAGCGGAATTGACCCAGAAGCTGGCCAACGGTCGTGTGCATGAAGGCCGGAAGTTCACCCGGCAGGTTCCGTTGGACCATCCGGGAGCCCCAGCGGTGCATGGCATCCAGAAATGCCTCACGCACTTCGGGTTCCCATTGCTCCAGGTTCAGGACATCAGCATACCGACCGCTCTCCATCTGCTTCTTGCCAGACTTCTCGGCCAGCTCTCGCTGGACCCTGGGGATCATGTCTTCATCCAGTCCCAGAGAACGCACACGGGCGTTGTCCAGTTGCCCTGCCTTGGACAGCTTCAGCATCTTGTGGGCGGCACTGAGTCCGGCCATGCGCTGCATGTAGATGGTGATTCCAGACATGCCAGACAGATCACCGACGCCTCGCTTCAGAACCTCCACAAAGTTGGATGCCTTGTTGAGTGCTCGGACGCCCGAGTCGCCTTCCATGCCGTGGGGCTCCATACGGTAGCCCGGTTGGATGACCATACGTTCGGCACCAAAGACCAGCTCGAACTCTTCCATCTCCCTCAGGATGGGTTCTTCCAGTTCACCGTTACGGCCCCGCTGGACAATATCCCGGAACTTCGGGACGTTTCTCAGCAGAGTCGTCACGCCTACCTGAGACATCACAGGACCCCATTCGGCAATCTGGGCGAAGCCCACCTGCCCCATGAGGCGCGTAAAGTTCCAGTCACGGACGAACCTCAGGACCTGATGGAAGGCGCTGTTCACATTGTCTTCCGGTGGCCGACCCGTAATCAGGTTGTAGGCCATCGTCAGGTCGTTCAGCTCCTTCGGGGTAGCACCCTCGGACGCTGCAACGTTCTTCAGCCGGTCGAACTCAGCATCAGTGCGGATACCCCGCTGGGCTACCTCTTCCGGGTCCAGGTGCGGCCTGAGCCGCTGGGCAACCGCGATGTGGCCGGTGATGTTCCTCAAGTAGCTGATATGCAGGCGTTCAGCATTGTTCTCGGTCAAATCCGAGAAGTGCAGCCTGCGCCCACTCGGGAGATCAATGGCCGTGTCTTCGTCCATGGTAATCCGTTGGCGAGCAAAGGAAATCTGACCGGCATCATCGGCACCGGCCTGACGGTCTGCTGCCTGTAGATGACGGACCACGTTTTGAATCTCGGATTCGTCCAGATTGGACTCCCTCAGGATTCGGCGGGTCGCATCTACGTCCCGGCCAAAGAAGGCCCGGTTGAACGTCGCTTGGAGACCGTGGCCCTTGGCGTTGAACCTTCGGAACACGGCCTTGGACATGGACTCAGCAACGTTCCTCGGCGTGTTTGGATCACCACGGATGATGGCCTCGGTCAACAGGTCACGGATACCCGCGCCCCCTACCTCGGGATCATTCGTCAGAGCATGGAACTTGTTGGGTTCCCACTGACGGTGGATGTACCGCATGTTCTCCTGGACTTCCTCGAAGCCAGCCAGTCCAGCCTGACGGGCACGCTCCAAGATGGCCTTGTTGCCGTCCTGAATGGCCTGCGCAGCACGCATCACGTTCTCGTCTTCGTCTCCACCAGTCCGAATGGCCTGGGTGACACGCTCGAAGAACTGCGTGCGGGCAGGTCCGGGGAAATTCCGGTTCCAGAAGTTATGGCCTTGTTCGCGAGCAAAGTTCTTCCATGCAGGCAGGGCGTTCTTCAGGAAGTTCACGGCTCCAGCGGTAAACAGACGATCTTGAGTCTCAGCCGCTGAGTGCATCCGCACCTGCTGGTCTGCTTGGCCCACAATCCGGCGTCCACTGTCTCCCGCAAGCGGGTCAGACAGCAGTGTCCGGGCCAGGAAGTTCATGGTGGCACTGTCGGACGCCATAAGACGGCCAGCCATGTCGATGCGGGCCTTCTGGTAAGGCACACGGGCACGGTGGGACACCGCTTCCGGGACCGCATCTTCATCAATGGGCGAGTCGATGGGGTCCATTCGGACACCCTCAACCTGAGCCGCACCTGCGTCACCACCAGTCCCCGTCTCCGGGGCTCGGGCCTGTTGCGCCGGGGTGGCGTCGAACACAGACGGACGCTGCTCTTGTGCGCGGCCCGTAAGGACCTCTTCACCTGCGCCGATGCCCATGCGGCTACGGGCAGGAGCATCAAGCTCTGCCTGTTGGTCCTGGATCAAACGCTGGAGATGGTCAGCCCTTTCTTCCAACTCGCGGGTCCGCTGAGGGAGTTCCTGAGCTTCATGGGCTTGGTCTCGGGCTGCCTGTTGGACGCGCTGCTGGGCACGCTCACGGATCTTGGAGCCTTCCTTGCGTCCGATACGTCCGTGACGTTGTGGAGTCAACGCTTGGATTACAGCTTCATCCAGATCGTCCTCACGGGAGCTATGTTGGCGATGCGTAGCTGCGGCCTCCAGGTCCCCTCGGTCCCTCAAAGGCTGCGGCGTGGTATCCACTCCCTCTTCACGCAGCACACGTTCTTGGGGAGTCTCTGTCTCCAGACGCTCACGGGCTACTCGGGTGCCTTCCAGTTCCTGTTGGACTTCCCTCAGGGCCTGTTGGTTGGCCTTCAGGTTGTCCACCGCACGGTCAACCTCAGTACGATCCAGACGGGTTGCCACTTGAACGGCATCCTTCATCTGCTCTTCGTTCCACTGCTGGGCAGCTCGGGTGAACCGTTCCGGATCATTCGCCAGTCCAGTGACCTGGCCGGGAAGCTCGGTCTCGGTCCCCGGACTACCGACCGGACGTGCAATGGCACCGAACGGAGCACCAATGGCCGCGCCCATCAAGGCAGCGAAGACCACATCATCAGCACCTTTGGTCTCCCGTTGGGTGTTGATGTAGGACTGGATGGCACCCTCAGTACCGGCGGCAGCCCCAGCGGCCCGCAGGGTGCGCGTCAGGCGAGTTGCCTTGGCAGAAAAGATCCAGGGCGCTGCCGTGCCCTCGGTTAGCGCCACTGCTGCTAGCGCCGACTCATCGAGAACCCCGGCCAGCAACCGTGCGCTGGTGCCCGTCCACCCTGCCTGGGCAATCTGCTCTTCCACCTCGCGTTCCTCCATGTAACGCTTTCGGATGTTGTCGGCTTCCTCTCGGGACTCCGCATCCTCGAAGATGTGGTGGTCGTCAGCGGGAATGTCCTTGGTCAGATCACTCCAGACATCTTCCGTGAACTCGAATGCCGGATCGGACTCCGGGGTGTCGGCTTTCATGTGGTCCGCAATGGCGGGAGCAACTGCGTCCAGCTCACGCCCAGCGGCGAAAGCCTCAGTGAAGCTCATGGCTTCGTCTTCGATCTGTGACTCAAGCCGCTTGCGCTGGATTCGACTGAGACGCTGGGGACGTTCAGCACGCCCAATAGGCTGGTCATGTTGACCAGAGGATGGCCGGGAGGGCTGTTGCCCTCTTTCGACCGGTACTTCAATCGGTTGACGGCCCTTTTCATTGCCTTCGTCATTCACTCCACTCATTCCACTTTTCCTTCTCGTTTGCTCTGGCGTATATTGCCAATCTTGTTTGCTTGCGTTATCACGTTCGAGTTCAGTTCACAACACCATGCCAAGCATCAATTTCGGCATGGACCTGTTAGTAGGTGGTTAGCCGAAAGCAATCACAGATGACGGGTTAATCCTGAGTGCTTGCCTGCGAGCTTCTTTGTCCGACAATGACCCGTCTGCGCCCTCCTGGGCGGGCACCTCACGCCAGGCCGCTTGTACCGCCTGACCAATCCGTTCCTCGTCCCAATCCAGTCGGTCAAAGATTGCCGTCATCTCCCTTACCGCCTCGGTCTCTTCAGTAAGACCAATTGCATTATTGTTTCCCTTGATCCACGAACAGAGTGGTTCCATACGCTCTACATCGGGAAGATAGCTGTTCTTTTTACTCGCCTTCTTTTTCTTGGGAACATCCCCCCACGAGCACGGCGCACCCTCCCCGATTTTGTGAGGCAGGAAGCGTGCTGCTTTCCGGAATGCGCTGATGTAGGTGAACGACACTCCGGTTTTCTTTGCCGCATCCATGAGCGTCAAGCCATCTAGCTTACCCTCCCAGAATGCTTCCCAGGCCGCTTCTGTCTTAGCGCTTGGCACCCGGTTACGCTGACTGGGGTGTTTCCACTCAGGCGGACGTTTTTGATGTTCTGTCATCTCTTCAGCCCCATGTGTCCAAACGGCTCAATCTTCCGATTCCCTGGAGCAGCGTTCGCGTTCCTTCTGGCAGTCGATAGCCATTTTCAGAACCTCCTTGTCATCCACTGCATTGAGGATGTGGAGGCTCTTCGTCTGACGGCGGATTGCCGTCCGGGCAAGCTCCAAGAAGCTGTACTTCTTTCCGGACGCTCTTTCGACCAGCCCTTGCATTCTCCGGAGCTGCCGGTGGGTAGGTCGGTCATAGTCGCCGACTTTACAGATCTGCTTGTCGTTGGTCTTCTGTGCTTCGCTCATTTTGCTACTTCCTTATTTCCCTTCTTGCTAGAGTGAGCCCAAGCCCGTTTGCTCAGTGCTTCAAGCGCCGTATGGTTGTTCATCTCCATGGCACTTTCGATGGTTCGTGCCAGGTTCTCAATAGCGACTCGAAGGACGATTGAGCGGGAGAAGTTGTAGCCGCTCATACCGTTGAGACTCACTTGGACATCGTTTAGCGTCTCTTTGGTGCGGGGGTCAAAGGAGAAACTTTGGCTCAGTCGTTTGCGGGACTGAGATACTTGTAGGTGTGGCGATTGGTTGGTCATATTTATTTCCTTGAGTGTAAATAGACAAAATTACAGGGCAGCGCGCGGGCAACCCGTTTTACACGCAGCTCCGCCATTGAGCGGCCTTTGAACGGGGTTCTCGGTTAGGCCACCGGGGTGCTGGCTGCGTCAGTCCAACTGCCTATGGGTAAAAGGTGCGTGCGTGCTGAGGAAGGAGGAGGGGCGCAAATCGGCTGTGCAACTAGCCTTATTGCCAAGCGCCTGGGGCTCATGCCCCAAGGCCCTTGTGCTGCGACGCACCGTCTATTTAGTCCGCGTCGGGTTCCGGGAGGTCTTCCAGATACTCTGGAATCTCGGCGTAGTTCTGGAAGTCTCCGCGCTTCGGAGACAGGCGGGTAAAGGTCTGGTCACGATTTCGGGGACCGTTGCCACCTTCGATACCAATCCTCTCGCCTACAAGCTGGGCGACTTCCTTCATCTTATTGGAGACCAGCATCCCCGCGCGGGGGCTCTTCGTCAGCGGAATCAGGGCACGAAAGCTGTCATGCACACGGTCGAATGACGCTTCCAGTTTCTTAACATCCTTCTCCAGCTTCTCCAAGGAGTTCCCCACTTCATCCGTGGCCTGATCGATCTGTTCCCTGAGCTTGGCCTGGGCGCGTTCTAGCTTGTCACTGTATTCTTCCGCGAGCTTGTCCTGCTCGACATGGGCTGCCCGTTCCAGTGCATCAATCACGGAATCGTGATGGGCAATCTCATCCCGGAGGGTCTCGACTTCCTCTAGGCTCCCTTCTCCCCGCGCCATCTGATGTGAGGCGTTGTTCAGATGCTCTTCCTTCTCGGCCCGCTGCTCTTGGTGGTGCTTGAGGTCAGCCCGAATACGCTCCAGCTCCTCACTGGTATGAGACTGCTCGTTCTTCCGGGCCTGGGCTTTTGCCCGGTTGCGATGCATCTGACGCTTGGCCTCGGGAGTCTTACTGTCTTCGTCCTTTACCCATTCCTCTGCGTCAATCGCGAGGCTGTCCATATTGACGCTGAAGGGCAGTCCGTCTGCTGTGTTCGTGCGGTAGCTTTCACTCATTGATGCGGTCCTTCTTTCGGCTATTGGTTCGTTGCTTGTGCGGAGGTGGTGCCGCACTTGGGCGGAATGGTCGCTGAGAGCTCCTGAGAGGCCACTCACGCCGTGGTTGGGGGTGTTTATGGCCTTCCCCTAGCGGGTAAGGAAGATGTGCCTCTCCGTGGACTCTCAGTGGCTCGGACGCTCATTGGTCCTTGCTCTCGGTTGACCTTGAGTGCTAATTGGAGAAAAAAAGCCCACCGGGGCCCCGGTGGGCAAACCAAGAAGTAGGTATGGAGTCTTCCAAGCTCCAAATGCCTGCTCTGTGTCCTATCGCAGCAGGACACACCACAAACACGGATCTTTCTCCGTCCGTAGCCGGAGCATTAGCGGGACTCTAGAGGATGCGGTGTTTCTGGTCTGTCCTGGTGATACGTGGCGGGGCCTTGGTATGTGGCCTTCACCTGATATTGTGGGAGCAAGCTAGGCTATCTGGGAGATAGGAGGTCTTTCTGGGAGGCGTGTCCGCTAGCCGTGGCGGGGCATTGATGGGATTGCCTCTGAGATTGGACTTCAGTAGGTCGTGCGTCGGTTCTAGTAGACTGAAGATGTCATCTAGGCTGCTTGACGTGGACTACGGCCTGCCTTCGCGTCCCCTGTAGGCCATGTATAAGACCAAGATACAGGGATAGGTTGGTTGTGCTGTATGGGATAGGACTTAGATAAGGCATTGGGGTGTCCCTATGTAGGTCTTAGGGCAGCCCTGAGGTGAGACTTAGTGGGTCAAATGGGGGAGAAACTGTCGTTTCACCCTTGATTGTGGAAGCAAGTTATCCATAAGGGATGCTCTTGGCCTCTGTGTCTGAGGGGGGGCTAGAGAGAGGATATTTATTTGTCCTGAATGGGATAGGACTTAGAGGAGGGCTGTAGATCCCCTGAGGCAATCCCAAGGGCCATCCTTAGGTCTTCCTAATGGTTATCTTTAGGGAGAGACTTTCTTCTAGCTTCCCCCTGAAATTGTGGGTTCAAGTTTTCCACAAGTTGTCCACAGGGTGGTGGCTTTCCAATCATGTGCGTGTCTTTGTCAGTGCTAGTGCTGGAGGCGGCGAACCATTGCAATTAGTGGGTGTTTCCTGCTAGCGCCGCGTCTGGACCTCCAGGTCCAGCGAACCATTGCAACGCTCTTTCCGCCGAGGCTCGCATCCGTTCCTTTTCGGGAAGGGTTATGCAGTTAGCGTTGTTGGTGGGAACCAGGGAAGCGTTTCATGTGGTGTAGCGGTGTTCTTTGGTGTATGTCAAAGGCTGGCATTGGGCGCAGTTTGACATATGCCAAACGAGATCAGCGTTTTATGGTTGACTCGTGAAGTTTGTTCTGATGTGCTGACGACGAATTTCAACGCAACGGGAGTAAGATCAATGACTATTGAACTCATGGGGCTGACCTTTGAAGTGAAGCACAATCACCTTTACACCGCTATCGGTGACCATGAACTATTGGTCTTGATGGAGTCTTGGCGCTCCTGGTATGTCGCTGCTGGGAACCGCGAGTGGTTTCCCGCTTTGTGACGTGTAGACAGACTCCCGGTGGATAGTTGTGGAGCCAAGTGCGGGGACTGAGAGTCCACTGAGGGGCGCGCATGGGCTAGGCGCTAGGGTAGGCGGGCATACGGGATAAGCGGGCGCTGTGCGGCTTCTCCGGGGCGTTCTGTGTGGTATTGCAGCATGAGGCAGGGGATGCGGCAGGGTGTATGCTCAGCGGAGGCGGAGGAACTGAGAGTCCACTGAGGGCGGCGAAGGGCGCTGCCGGTAGGGTTCACCTCTCGATGAAAATCCGCTGTGTGCCACTCTCAGTGGCCTTAGAGCCGAATCATTGGCGACGCGGGGGCGTCATCGCGCCCCTTGTCGGTGTTCCTTTACAGCTCTGCTGATGGTAGACCGGGATGCCCCGGTTTCTTCTGCTACCTCAGACCAGGACAGTCCCCGCTCCAGTAGCCTGATGATCCTTTCATGGCGCTTTGTGTCCTTGGGCCGTCCCCGGTACTTGCCTTTCGCCTTGGCGCTTTCAATCCCCTGCGCCTGACGGCGTCGGCGGTCTTGGTAGTCTTTTCGGGCCAGTGCGGCAAGCATATCTAACATCATGTCGTTCATGGCCCGGAGCATCCGCTCTGTTACTTCGTCCCCTTGGTTGTCTGCCATGCTCCATGAGGTCGGCAGATCCAGCGCCACCACCTTCACGCCCCTGCTGCGGATCTCTGCCTTCAGGCGCTCCCAATCGTCCGCGTTTAGGCGACTGAGACGGTCCACCTGCTCGACCAGGAGAATATCCCCCTCGCCGCAATCTTCCAGGAGACGGAACAACTCGGGCCGTTTCAGGCTGGCCCCCGATTCATTCTCGACGTAGTAGGCGGCGATGCGCTGGCCCCGTTCGCTGGCGAACTGCCGAAGGGATTCCTTGGCGCGGCTGGCGTCTTGATCGTCTGTGCTGGCCCGAAGGTATGCCCGGATGAACGACATAGTTGCTCCTGTTCCCGTGAGGGTGGTTTGATTTGGATGGTTTGACAATAGCGGTTCGGTAAGGGTGGTGTCAAAACCATGGTTCGGGATTTCACGGCAGAACTTGGGTGGTTCGGTCTGGGCGTACCCAAATGAAACCATGGGTCGCGGTGGTCCGAGCAGCGCGCGTCTGGAGGGAGTAACGGCGGCAGGCAGGTTGATAGACGGGGCAGATTCTTGGCGGTGGTGGTCGGGATTCAGACTCAAGCCAGGCAATGATGGGACGGGCCGATAGGTGCGCAGGGCCTGCCACGGTTTGACGCGAACGCATACAGAAGGGACAGGCCGGAGCGGTCATTCGTTTGCGCCTAAGGCCGGTCCATGTGGTTCCCGTGAAGGCCACCCCCTGCATGATGGTGGCGGTCCCGGCAGCAGGGATTCCCTGGAATGTACCGGCAGCGGGCGTCTCGCTTCACGTTCGTGACAAGCCTGGTTTCCTGTGCTTGTCTGGGAGGGTAGCTAAGAGGGGCCCCCACGGGGGAAACTCGCCGCCGCCAGTGTAATCAACACCCGCTCAAAAATTTGCGGCGTATAGAAAACGGGGTTGCGCCACACACAGACAACTGAGTCCATTGGGGAGTCCATTGGGCTGGTTCTGTTCTGGAGGGAGCAATATGGGGATATTTCGCGGGATCAAGTCAACGTATAGGAAAATTCAGGCTGCGGCCTTGATTGAGAACTTGCTGAGAGAGGAGAAGGAGAACGGGAACTTCGAGGGAGATCCACAGAGCACGGCTACTGGGTTGGTTAGGGATTGCTGGGATATCTTGGGGGAACTTTTAAGTGGGAAGATGACAGGTGGTCGCCCCCACAAGGTGGTGATTGCCGCTCAGTCTTTGGCGAAAGCCATAGAAGACACAGATGCCAGCGATCCGAACTATACGGCTTATGGCATGGCGCTGAGTCGTCTCTTGCAAGCAGCGGAGGACCATCAAGTTCAGTTGGGCTTAACGGCGGGAGACTTCGGGGTTTTTGATGAAGCATTCCGGACGCTCAAGAACCAGCAGGATGAATTGTCGGAACTCTTGTGAATGTGTTCAGCCGTGCAGGGGGAACCCTTGGCATTCCTCCGGCAGCTCCAGCGCCTGGGCCACCTCCACGAACTCGAACCGATCCGGGGTATAGTACACATCCAGCCCCATGACATTGGTGCGACGGCCCAGGAATTTCTCCACTTGGGGGATTCTGAGGGCACTTTGGGTTGCTCTGGTTTGAACCCAATGGCGCAGACCATGAGCAGGGGCAAGAGCCTTGTCTTCACTAACATGCTGGCGGGCATGTCTCGCTAGCCTTTTGCTGACTGCGGCGGAAGCACTGCCATTTCGGTTCTTTGGCTGGCACTCCGGGAAAAACCATGCATGGCCGTCTTCTATCCGTTGCTCCAGTCGATTCTTGAGTAGACCGAATGTTGTGTGGTCGGTCACCGGGATTTTGCGAGTAGCGTTCTCTGTCTTTCCTTCCTGGATGTTGAGCCAGATAACGCCGTTTCGCTCGGAATCGGGGGCCACATCATCCGTTCCGAGTGAGCAGGCGTCATCAAGCCTCATGCCAGTGACTGCCATGAGCCGAACGATCAGAGGGTCAGCCGGATGCTTTTGGGCGGTGGCATCTACGGCCACCAGTAGAGCCCGAACCTCGGGTTCGTTGTAGGGGCGTCGCTTGGTCGGCTGTTTGGTGGAGCCGTTGGAGTTGTTCTTGGGGATGGTCTGATTCGTCCAGGGGGAAGGCCCTTCGGTGTAGCCGTTACCGTCCAGCCATCTCCAGAACTGGCGAAACGTGCTCATCATCCGTTTGACCGTTTCTCGGCTGCGGTCCCCACCCGCGAGGTCTTGGCGGATGAAAGCGGCGGCGGCTTTCCTGTCTATGTCCTCAATGCAGGGGTGCTTCTGAGAAAGGAGCGTCAATCCTTGGCGGTGCATGGTCTCGGATTTGGCGGGGTAATCAGATTCGGACAGCCATTGAAGGGCCAGGGGCCAGATTTCCGTTTTATTGCCGCTGGCCCGGTCGTAGAAGTCTTTGGCAGCCTTGTATCCGCTGCGATATTCAATCTCCTCGGCTCTATCAACGAGCAAGTGACTGATGGGGTTATTGCCATCTGCATCGGTCTCTGACTGAGCCAATGCGTAACGCCAGCCGATGGCTTCGGGGTCTCCGCCGAGCTGCCCGCGAGCCTCGTCAATCTGCGCCTGCCAGCGGTCCAGGAGAGGCCATTTCCGGCGCTCGGCTTCTTTGAGGCTGTCGGTCTTCAGGCTTTGGACGAACTCATACCGGCCCAGTAGCTCCCGCACGTCGCCGGGGACTTCCAGACGGGCATACCAGGTCTGATAGCGTCGTTTCAGGTTCTTCGGCATTGGAGCCTCCGGAATGCTCCGGACGTGTCGTCCGGTACAGAGTTCCGGTACAGGGTGGCTGATTAAATGCCTGGAAGGCAAGGAGAAAGAGGGTCTTAGACTATCCCTTGTCCCCTCCTGCCGGGGACGCCATATTTATACCGCTCTCGATTTTCCGTCCCCGCGCGACGCGGAACGGCGTATTCCTGACTACACTCAAAGGACATGACCTCCACGTGACGAACGTGAGGGCCGTGCAACCACGTCAAGGAGCGGTTCATGAACAACAGCTTTGCCCCCATCCAGACTCGTCCGCTGTCCGCGGATACCGCCGTGCTGCGTTGCGACGGTGTCCTGGCGCCGCGGGTGACACCGGATTCACCGGCGGATCGCGCCATGACCGATCTGCGCAAGGTGCCGGCGGTGACGACCATGGCGGACATGCGGGCCGACGAGGCGCTGCAGCGGATGATCCATGCCGGGGTCCGTCTGTTGCTGGTGGTCGATGCGCAGGACTCGGTGAAGGGTGTGGTGACGGCCCGCGACATCATGGGCGAGGGCCCGGTGCGGGCGGCCCAGGAAGAGGGGATCCCCCGCGAGGCGGTGGAAGTGAAGCACGTAATGAGCAGGGTCAGCGAGCTGGAAGCGATGGATCTGGACAAGGTCGAGCATTCGCGAGTGGGCGACGTGGTCCGGACCCTGAAGAAATCGGGTCGTCAGCATGCCCTGGTGGTGCTGCGCCGGGATGATGGCAGCGAGGCCGTGTGCGGGCTGTTCTCGGCCACCCAGATCGGGCGCCAGCTGGGGGTGGATGTGTCCCCCGAAGGGCCGGCCCAGTCGTTCGCCGAGCTGGAGCGGTCGCTGGCGTCCTGAGCCGTCGGGGCAGGGGCGGAGGCCTCTCAGGGGCCTTCGCCGCGCCCGTTGCCGCCGTCTGCGTAGGGGTAGCCCGGCGCCTCGAGGTCCTCCTGAAAGGTTTCGAGGCGTTCCACGGCGATGTCGGTGCGGTGGAACTGGGCGATGTGGAAGACCGCGTCGCCTTCGTTCACCAGGGGCAGGCGCAACTGGCCGATCACGATCCCCGATACCGGGGCACGGATTTCGGTCTCGCGTTCGCCGAACGGGTCGGAGACGATCGCCAGAAGGGTCTGGTCGCGGGTTACGCGGTCCCCTTCGCGCACGAAGATCCGCAGGATGCCGCTTTCCGGTGCGCGTACCCAGCTGGCGGAACGCGCCATCACTGGCTCCTTGCGCCGCCGCTGGCGGGGCGGCGCCGGCAGCATGCCCAGATAGCGCATGACCTCGATGATCCCGTGAACCCCGCCGCGGATGGAGAGCTCGTCGAAGCGCAGGGCCTCGCCGGCCTCGTACAGCAGGATGGGGACCTGCCGCTCCGCGGCGGCCTCGCGCAGGGAGCCGTCGCGCAGGGCCGAGTTGAGGATCACCGGTGCGCCGAAGGCCTGCGCCATCTCGCGGGTCTCGCGGTGGTCCAGGTTGGCGCGGATCTGCGGCAGGTTGGAGCGGTGGATCGCGCCGGTGTGCAGGTCGATGCCGTGGGTGCTGTTGTGCACGATCTCGCGCATGAACAGGCGTGCGACCCGGGCCCCCAGCGAGCCCTTGCGGGATCCGGGGAAGACGCGGTTGAGATCGCGCCGGTCGGGCAGGTAGCGGCTCTGGTTGATGAAGCCGTGCATGTTGACCACCGGCACCGCCAGCAACGTGCCCTTCATCCGCCGCAGGGCCGGCACCTTGAGCAGGCGCCGGATGATCTCGACGCCGTTGATCTCGTCGCCGTGGATGGCGGCGCTGACGAACAGCACGGGCCCCTTCTGCCGGCCGCAGACCACCTGCACCGGCATGTGCGCCGGGGTATGGGTGTACAGGCTGCCGACTTCCAGTTCGACCGTGCGCCGTTCGCCCGGCTGCACGGTGGTGTCGCCCAGCGTGACCGGGCGGTTGCGGCGGGCCCGCGGCAGTCCGGCCATTCAGCCGCGACCCTTGGTCTTGGTGCGGTTGGGCTTGGCGTTCTTCTGGATGAAATCGATGATCATCCCGGCGACGTCCTTGCCCGAGGCGGCCTCGATGCCCTCCAGTCCGGGCGAGGAATTGACCTCCATGACCACCGCGCCGTGATTGGACCGCAGCAGGTCCACGCCGCAGACGTTCAGGCCCATCACCTTGGCCGCGCGCACCGCGGTGGCGCGTTCCTCCGGGGTGATGCGGCAAAGCGCGGCGCTGCCGCCGCGATGCAGGTTGGAGCGGAACTCGCCTTCCTTCGCCTGGCGCTTCATCGACGCGACGACCTTGTCGCCGATCACGAAGCAGCGGACATCCGCCCCTTTCGCCTCCTTGATGTATTCCTGCACCAGGATGTGCTGCTTGAGCCCCATGAATGCCTGGATCACGCTTTCGGCCGCCTGCTTGGTCTCGGCCAGCACCACGCCCAGCCCCTGGGTGCCCTCCAGCAGCTTGATCACGCAGGGGGTGCCGCCGACCGTGTCCAGCAGGTCCTCGATGTCGTCCGGCGAGTGGGCGAAGCCGGTGACCGGAAGCCCGATACCGCGGCGCGACAGCAGCTGCAGGCTGCGCAGCTTGTCGCGCGAGCGCGAGATCCCCACCGATTCGTTCAGCGGGTAGACGTTCATCATCTCGAACTGGCGCAGGACCGCCGTGCCATAAAAGGTGATCGAGGCCCCGATACGCGGGATGACCGCGTTGAATTCATCGAGGATATCGCCCTTGTAGTGGATCTGCGGGTTGTGCGCGGTGATGTTCATGTAGCAGCGCAGCGGGTCCACCACCCGCACTTCGTGCTCGCGCTCCTGGGCGGCCTCGACCAGGCGGCGGGTGGAGTAGAGCTTGGCGTTGCGCGACAGGATGCCGATCTTCATGGGGTTTCCCGGGGGCTGGTTGCGGGTTCGTCGTCGTGGTCCTGCTGCAGGCTGTCGGGCTGCTCCGGGGGTTTCCCCAGGGCGAAGGATGCGCCGGGGTCGACCAGAAACCGGCCCCGCATCGCCTCGCGCCCGAGCAGCATGCGAAACAGCATGGTATCGCGAGCGGTCAGGGAAAGATCCACCGGCAGCAGCGATTCACCGATGCGTACGGGCGTACGGATGAAGTAGCGGTCGCTCTGGTGGCCGCCGGAGTCGGTGACCGGGCGTACATCCAGCACCGGGGCTTCGCACCAGGTCTCGGTCGTGCTGTCGTGCTGGCGCGGGTGCATGCCGAAACGGACCCATTCGTGCCCGTCGCGCTGGAAGGTTTCAATCGCGAACGCGTGCAGCGCCGAGCTGCGCGCGCCGGTATCGACCTTGCACTTGATCCAGTCGAGCCCCAGTTCCGGCAGCCCCACCCACTCGCGCCAGCCCAGTAGCGGACGGGTCTTCATCCGCCCCTCGCGGGCCCGATTTCCGGGTACAGCCGATTGCAGTACATCAACGTCTCCTGATGAAGTCCATGTGAGCTGTGGGGATCGGTTTGCGGCCCGGCCGTCAGGTGCCTAAATTGCGCGGCTTCGGAACGGGGGAGATCACCATGACGCAACGTACCATCGGGAAGACGACTCTGGCCACGCTGCTGGCCCTGCCGGGCGCGGCCCTGGCCCAGGACGAGGCCGTGGAGCTGGCACCGGTATCGGTGACGGCCACCGGCTACGAGACCCTGATCGAGGATACGCCGGCATCGGTCACGGTCATCGACCGCGACGAAATCCGCAACCGCCCGGGGGTGGGCGTCGGTGATCTGCTGCGTGGCGAGGCGGGCCTGGCCACCGCGGTGGACGGTTCGGTGGGGCAGGACCCGATCATCCGCGGGCTCAAGCGTGACCAGGTCCTGGTGCTGGTGGACGGCGTGCGGGTCAACGCGATGCAGCCGCCGGCGCGCGGCTCGCTCGCCTCCTACGTGAACATGGACCTGATCGAACGCATCGAGATCGTGCGCGGCCCGAGCTCGGTGCTCTACGGTTCCGGCGCGATGGGCGGGGTGATCAACATCATCACCCGCAGCGGCGATTTCACCGAAGAAGAGGAGATGAGTGCCTGGAGCCGTCTGGGCTACAGCTCGGTGGATCGCGGGCTGCGCACCGCGCTGGGCGTGACCGCCTCCAACGAACGCCACGTGCTGGACTTCTCCACCGCCTATCTGGATACCGACGACTACCGCATGGGCGACGGCGACCGCCTGGACGACAGCGGTACCCGCCAGGAGGCCTATCACCTGCGTTATCGCACGCGCCTGACGCCGGACCACGAACTCGGTTTCCGTGCCCAGCGCGACGAGCGCGAGGACGTGTGGTATCTGGCGTCGCGGACGTTCAACGAAACGGACCCGGATGATGTTTTTCCGGGCACCAATGACCCTAACGAGCTGCAGCAAAGGCTGCAGGCCCCGCCTCAGGGCCTGAATACCCATTACACGCCGACCCAGACCCGGGACCTGCTGGAGGCGACCTACCGGGGCGATTTCGGTGGCGCCTGGGCGCCCCGCGTCGAGGCCTCGATCTATCGCCAGGAGCTCTCGCGCGGCAACTACGACTGGAGCCATGCGCTGGGGCGGGACTACCGCGTGTCCGACACCGATTTCACCACCGACGGGGCCCGGATCCAGACGGAGCTGTTCCCGACCGACAACCAGATCCTGCTGGTGGGCGCCGAGTACTGGCGCCTGCGGGCCGGTCCGGATTCCTATATCGGGAACGTCGATCAAGACTTTCGGCCCCGAGAGAATGCCCCGATGAATCTGATCGATGATGGGCAGATCGATTCGCAGGGCGTGTTCGTGCAGTACGAGACCTTCCTTGATGCCGGCACCCTGAACCTTGGCATGCGTTACGACCGCGTGGAGGGTGATGCGGATGACGTGCGCGGTGCGGCGGGTGATCTGCAGAAGGTGGATCACAACCTGAGCTGGTCCGCCGGCTTCAACTGGGACCTGCGCGATGAGGTCAACCCGTATGTCAGCCTGTCCGAAGGCTACCGTTCGGCCAGCCTTCTCGAACGCTATCTGAATTACGAATACAGCGATGGCTACCGCTGGATCGCCGACCCCCAACTGGATCCCGAGCGCAACCGGACCCTGGAGGTCGGGGCGCGCGGCCATCTGCAGGGCTTCAGCTACATGGTCTCCGCCTACGAGAGCCGGATACGCGACTACATCGGTGCGGTGGTGTTGCCGGGCACGCAGAACCAGCGTGAAACGGTCAACCTCGACGAAGCGCGCATCCGCGGGGTCGAGCTGCAGGTCCAGCGCCCGTTCACCGAACACGTGACCGGCGAATTCACCGGCACCTGGATCCGCGGCGAGAACCGCGACAGCCGGTTCGACGAGCCGCTGGCGGAGATGCCGCCGCCGGAGGCCAGCATCGCGCTGCGTCGCTCGGTGGAGCAGGGCTGGCAGTGGGAAGGCCGGCTGCGCGCGGTGGCGCGGCAGGATCGCACGGCGGACCGCTTCACGGATAACACCGAACGCGAGACTTCCGGCTTCGCGACCGGGGATCTGCTGGTGGGCTATCGTTTCCAGCCGTCCGGTCTGCTGCGCCACAACGAGCTGACCTTCCAGGTGAACAACATCGCCGACAAGGCCTACCGCGAGCATGTGACCGGCCAGCGCGAGGATCAGATCGACCCGGCGCGGGGTGCGCAGGAGATCCTGGCCCCCGGTCGCAGCTTTGGCGTGGTCTGGTACGCTGAGTTCTGATCCGGCCCGCGACCGGAGCCGTCATGGATACCGGGGCCGCGGCCCCGCTCGATCAGAGGAAGGAAGATGCGTTTGCGCGTGATCGATTTCGGGCAGCAGCCCGCACTGCGTTCCCAGGCCGTGTACCACGGCGTGGCCGAGGCGATGGGGCCGGACGACGATCCGGTCCTGACCCTGGTAAACCCCGATGATCCCTACGTCTGCGTGGGACTGCATCAGGAGATCGCCCTGGAGGTGGACGAGGAGTACTGCGAGGAACAGAACCTCCCCATCGTGCGCCGGCATGTGGGGGGCGGCGCGGTGTATCTGGACCGCGACCAGATGTTCTTCCACTTCATCTACCCGAGCGCGAAGGCCCCGCGCATCGTCTCGCAGATCTATCAGAAATTCATCGATCCGGTCATCCACACCTATCAGGATCTGGGGGTCAACGCGACCTTCCGTCCGGTGAACGACATCCACGTCGACGGACGCAAGATCGGCGGCACCGGCGCGGCCAGCATCGGCGATGCCACCGTGATGGTCGGCAGTTTCATGTTCGATTTCGACACCGCGACCATGGCGCAGTGCCTGAAGGTGCCGTCGGAGAAGTTCCGCGACAAGCTGCGTGCCGGCATGGAGGACTATATCACCACGCTGACCCGCGAGTTGGGCGAGAAGCCGCCGCGCGAGACGGTGCGCGACGCCTTCCTCAAGCGGGTGGGCGAGGAGCTGGACGTGGACGTCGAGCTGAGCGAGCCGACGGCCGAGGAGGTCGCCGCCATCGATGAACAGCTGCAGGCCCTGGCGGATCCCGAGTGGACCTATCGCAAGGGCCGCAAGTTCGTCGAGATGGGGGTCAAGATCGCCGCGGGCACGCATCTCACCGAGGGCGCGCACAAGGCGGCCGGCGGGCTGATCCGCGCGCAGCTGATGGAAAAGGACGACGAGATCGCCGATCTCCTGCTGTCCGGCGACTTCACGGTGTTCCCCGAGGACGGCATGGACCGGGTTGCGGAGGCCCTGCAGGGGATCCCGCTGGAGGAGCCGGTGCTGCAGGATGCGGTGGCCACGGCCATGTCCGGAGTGGGGCTGGATGCCCCGGGGATTGAACCTGCGGATGTGGCGGCGGCGATTCTGGCAGCCCGCCACCACGAACCGCACTGAGGAAAGGCTGCGGCGGCCGGTCCGTTTCCGGGGCCGGCCGCCGTGGGCGTGCCGTGGCGCGCGGCGTCAGCTGCCCTGCGTCGGGGAGCCGGTCACCGGCGCGGCCGGGCTGTCGACACTGGACATGGCTCCGGCACCGAACAGGTCGCGCATGCCGCCCAGTGATCCCAGCAGGGCGGTGCCTTCCATCGGCACGAACACGCGGTCGCCCTGTTTGGCCAGTTCGGGCAGCATCTCGATGTAGCGCTGCGCGATCAGGTACTGCACGCCGGCCATCGGGTCGTCGGCCTTGCCCTCGAGGGCGGCCATGACGTTCTGGATGGCCTCCTTCTCGCCCTGGGCCACCAGGATGGCGGCCTGTTTCTGGCCCTCGGCCTTCGCGATCTCCGCCTGCTTGTCACCCTCGGCCTTCTGGATCTCGGCTTCCTTGTAGCCCTCGGCCTCGCGCACCGTGGCGCGGCGGTTGCGCTCGGCGACCATCTGCTGGTTCATCGCCTCGCGGATCTCCTGCGGGGTGTCGATGTCGCGGATCTCCACGCGGTTCACCTTCAGGCCCCACTTGTTGCCGGCCTCGTCCATCACCGTCTGCAGGCGCGAATTGATCTCCTGGCGCGACTCGAAGATCTTGTCCAGCTCCATGGTGCCGATCTCGGAGCGCAGCGAGGTCTGGGCGAGGGTCTGGATCGCCAGCACCAGGTTCTCGGTGCCGTAGACCGCGGCCTGCGGGTCCATGATCTGGTAGTAGAGCACGCCGTCGATCTGCACGCCGACGTTGTCCTGGGTGATCACCGACTGGCTGGGGAAGTCCAGCACGACTTCGCGCATGTCGATCTTGTCCTCGGTGCGGACCACCGGCTGGTCGTTCTTGAAGGTGAGGATCGTGATCGCCCGGGGACGGTCGATGAACGGGATGATCAGGTTCAGGCCCGGCTCCAGGGTGCGGTGGTACTTGCCGAGGCGTTCGATCACCTGGGCGCGGCGCTGCGGGATCATGGTGATCCCCATGCTGAGGAAGACCGCCACGAGGACGGCGATGGCGATGAGGGTGATGAGCGTATTCATGCGGGATTCCCTTCGTTGGTGTGGCTGGAGTGGGTGCCGGGGTCGTCGCCGGCCGGGCGGACCACGGCGGTGATGCCCTGGAAACGCTGGATGCGCACGGCGTCGCCTTCCTGCAGGGTCTGCTGCGGATCCTCGGGCCGGGCGGGGTAGGCATCGCCCAGCACGCGCACGCCGAGCCCTCCATTGTAGGGTTCGAGGTGCAGGATCTCGTTGCGCACCCGGGGGTCATCGGGCGGCCCCTGCTGCGGGCGGCCGGCCCAGCGGCGGCCGACCCAGAACGCCAGGGCGCCGGCCAGGATCATGCCGACCACGCCGGCGCTGAGCTGGCCGGCCAGTTCGGCACCGAAGGCCGCGGCCACCATGGCACCGAGGGCGCCGCCGGCCAGTACGAGGGTGATGCCGCCACCGCCCGACATCAGCCCGCCGAGGATGGCGAGGTCGATGATCAGGATCAGCAGGGCGGCGAGCAGCCAGATCTGCCAGGGATCGAGGGCCCCGGCCCAGGAGGCGATGTCGGCCATGATTCGGTTCCTTCCGTTGCGTGGTTCGACCCTGCCCGACTCGGCACGGGCTTGCAATGCATGGTCACGGTCCCGAGTGGATGCCCGCGCCCGGTACGGGCTGCCATACTGCGGGTTTTGATGGCCGGAGACAGCAGATGGCGGACGGGGAACGCCTGCGGCGCTTTGATGCCGAGGACTACAACAAGGAAGGCGTGCTGCGGCGCAAGGTCTATGAACGCGAGCTGCGGCGGCTGCAGGTGGAGCTGATCAAGCTGCAGCGCTGCGTGAAGGCCGAGGGCCGCCGCGTGGTGATCCTGTTCGAGGGCCGTGACGCGGCCGGCAAGGGCGGGGTGATCAAGCGCATCATGGAGAAGAGCAACCCGCGCATCGTGCGTACCGTCGCGCTGGGGAAACCCTCGGACCACGAACGCGGGCAGTGGTATTTCCAGCGTTATGCCGCGCATCTGCCTACGGCGGGCGAGATCGTGCTGTTCGACCGTTCCTGGTACAACCGCGCCGGGGTCGAACGGGTGATGGGCTTCGCCTCGGAAGAAGAGGTGCAGCGCTTTCTCCATGCCTGTCCGACGTTCGAGCGACTGCTGGTGGAAGACGGCATCGAGCTGTACAAGTACTGGTTTTCGGTCAGCGAACAGGAGCAGGAACGCCGCTTTCAGGCGCGGGTGGAGGACCCCGTCAAGCGCTGGAAGCTCTCGCCCATGGACCTGAAATCGCGTGAGCTGTGGCATGAATTCTCGAAGGCCAAGGACGACATGCTGCGCCATACCGATACCGCGCATGCCCCATGGCGCATGGTGGATGCGGACATCAAGCGCCACGCGCGGCTCAACTGCATCGCCGATATCCTGGAGAATATCCCTTACAGCGACCATCCGCCCGAGAAACCGGAGCTGGGACCGCGCGTCTGGGCCCACGACCAGGAAGCACGTGGCCCGCTGCTGACGGGCAAGTACATCCCCGCACGCTACTGACGGGGCGTACGAGGAGCTTCAGGGCAGGTTCAGAGGGGGCTCGTCGAGGGCGGCGCGCTGCTCGCGCAGCGTGAGGATGTGCTCCTCCCAGAAACGCGGGGTGTAGAACACCGGGAAGCCCTGGACGAAGGCCGGGTCGTCCGCGCGCCGGGCGAGCCAGGCGGCGTGGCGCAGGATGCGCAGGGCCCGCAGCGGCGCGATCAGGGCCAGCTCGCGGCGGTCGAAGGGACGAAAGTCCTCGTATCCCTCCAGCAGGTCCAGCAGCTGTCCGGTCATGGTCGGCGTATCGCCGGACAGGAACATCCACAGATCCTGCACCGCGGGCCCGGTGCGGGCGTCGTCGAGATCGACGAAATGCGGGCCGGCATCGGTCCACAGCAGGTTGCCGCGATGTGTGTCGCCGTGCAGGCGGATCGCCGGGACTTCGCCCAGTATCGGCTCGAAGTCCCGCAGACGCTCGACCAGATCGGCACTGAGGTCGCGGTAGACCGATACCAGCTCCGGCGGCAGATGCGCGCCGGACAGGACATCCTCGCGGGCCGCGGTGGCCAGACCGGCAAGGTCCATGATCTCGCGATGCAGGAAGGGGGCGGCGGCGCCGACGGTGTGGATGCGGCCGATGAAACGTCCGATGCGTTCCAGCACCTCGGGATGTTCCAGATCGGGACTGCGGCCTCCGCGCTGCGGGTACAGCGCGAAACGGAACCCGGCGTGTTCGTGGAACGTCTCACCGGTGGCATCCGCCAGCGGGGCGACTACCGGGATCTCCGCCGCCGCCAGCTCGAGGGCGAATGCGTGCTCCTCGCGGATGGCGGCATCGCTCCAGCGCCCGGGACGGTAGAACTTGCCGATCACCGGGAGCGAGCGGCCGTCGTCCCCCTCGGTGCCGATCTGGTAGACCCGGTTCTCGAAGGAATTGAGCTCCAGCAGCCGCCCGTCGCAGCGCAGCCCGGTGGTTTCCACCGCATCCAGGATGCATTCGGGGGTCAGGGCGTCGTAGGGGTGGCTGCTCATGGCGCGATTGTGACACAGCCGCGACCCGTGCGGCCGCGCACGGGTCGAGCGCATATATTAGGATGACGCCATTCCATCCAGGTCTTTTTCTGCGGAGTCCCACTTGGACAAGGCAACTCTTTTCGGCGTGGTGCTGGGGCTGGCGGTGATCTTCGGCGCCATTGTCCTGAGCGGTCAGGCGGCGGATTTCTGGCATCTTCCGGCGGTGCTGATCGTGTTTGGCGGCACCATGGCCGCCACGTTCATCAAGTTCCCCTTCCGCCACGTGATGAGCTCGTTCCGCGTGGCGGTGAAGACCCTCTATCACCAGGAGGATGACCCCCGTGCCCTGATCGAGCGCACCAAGGAACTGGCGCAGGTCGCGCGCAAGAAGGGGCTGCTGGCACTGGAGGACGAGGAGACCCCCAACGAGTTCTACGCCAAGGCCCTGCAGCTGTCGGTGGACGGTTTCGAGCCCGAGCGTATCCAGCACGTGCTGCGCGAGGATCTGGAGCTGTCGCTGGAGCGTCACGAGACCGGACAGAAGGTGTTCCGGTCCATCGGCGAGCAGGCGCCCGCCTTCGGCATGATCGGAACCCTGGTCGGGCTGGTGCAGATGCTGGGCAACCTGGAGAGCCCGGAAGCGGTCGGCCCCGGCATGGCGGTGGCTCTTCTGACAACGCTTTACGGCGCGATCTTCGCGCAGCTTGTGGCCCTGCCCATCGCGGACAATCTGGAAATGCGGGCGCGCTCCGAACACATCACCCGGAACCTGATCGTGGATGCCGTCAACTGCATCCACCAGGGCTTCAACTCGCGCATGATCGAGGAGATGCTGCTGCCGTACCTGCCCAGCAAGCAGCGCGAGAAGGCGGCCGAGGAGCTCGAAAAGCAGGGACAGGCCGAGGGGCAGCCTCAGGGGTCGTCTTCGTAGATGGCCGTGCGCAGGAGCAAGAAAGGCGAGGGCGGCGCACCGCGCTGGATGACCACCTTCGCCGATCTGATGGCGGTGCTGGTGGTGTTCTTCGTGATGCTTTACGCCTTCTCCACCATCGACGCGGAGAAGTACGAGCAGATGGCCGATTCGCTGCGCGAGGTGCTGGGTTCCACCGAGGTGCAGGAGGAAGTGCCCGCCATTCCGGAGCCGACCGTCATCGACCTCGAAGGCCGCTCGCCGGAGCCGCGCACCGTCGAGGAGCCGGAACCCGAACCGGAATACCGCGAGCAGGACGAGATCACCGAGGCCCTGCGCGAGGCCCTGCAGGACGAGCTCGAGCAGGGGCTGATCGACATGGCGGAAGACGACGCCGGTATCCTGCTGCGCTTCGAGGAGCAGGCCGCCTTCGAGATCGGGGAAAAGGATCTGAACGTGGACTTCGTGCCGGTGCTGGAACGGGTGGCCGAAGTGCTGGCCGAGACCCCGGGCCAGATCGTGATTGCCGGGCATACCGACGACTTGCCGATCCGCAGCGAACGTTTCCGTTCCAACTGGGATCTGTCCACCGCGCGGGCGGTCTCGGTGGTGCACGTGATGGAGGACACCGGGGTGGAGCCGGCCCGCATGCGTGCCACCGGCCATGCGGATACCCGCCCGCTGCGCCCGAACGTGGATGCCGAAAGCCGCGCCCGCAACCGGCGGGTGGACGTGCTGCTGATGGACGCCGACGACGCCGATCCGGGCGGGGGGTCGACCGACATCATCGAGGGAGACAGGGGGACGAATGGGCCGGTGCCGCTGGATGAGGCCGTGCCCGAGGCCGACGGAACGCCGGATGGTTAGCCGCGGCACAGGGGGGGCCGCCCTGCCGTCGGCACGGGATTCGTGTCGGGGCGGGCAGGGTTCGTGATAACCTTTGCATGAAGGTTATCCGAATTTATTTCATTTTCTGAATCAGCGACGTTCGACCCCGCGTATGGGTCGGCGAAGGAGTTTCGCAATGCCTGCAGTATCCCTCCCCGACGGCAGCCGCCGCGAGTTCGATCAACCCGTCACCATCATGGACGTGGCGAAGGATATCGGCACCGGCCTGGCGAAGGCGGCCGTCGCCGGCAAGGTGAATGGCGAACTGGTGGACGTGCGCCACGAGATCGACGACGACGCCGAGGTCGCGATCGTCACCGACCGCGATCCGGAAGGCGTGGAGATCATCCGCCACTCCACTGCGCATCTGATGGCGCAGGCGGTCAAGGAACTCTTTCCCGATGCCCAGGTGACCATCGGCCCGACCATCGAGAACGGGTTCTACTACGACTTCGCGTATGACCGCGGCTTCACGCCGGAAGATCTGGAAAAGATCGAGAAGCGCATGAAGGAGCTGGCGAAGCAGGATCTGCCGGTGGAGCGCTCGACCATGGACCGCGACGAAGCGGTGGAGTACTTCCGCAACATGGGGGAGGAATACAAGGCCGAGATCATCGAATCCATCCCGAAGGGCGAGACCATCTCGCTGTACCGTCAGGGCGATTTCATCGACCTGTGCCGGGGCCCGCACATCCCGTCCACCGGCAAGCTGAAGGCCTTCAAGCTGACCAGCGTGGCCGGGGCGTACTGGCGCGGCGATTCCGACAACGAGATGCTGCAGCGCATCTATGGCACCGCGTGGCCGAACAAGCAGCAGCTGGAAGAGCATCTTCATCGCCTGAAAGAGGCGGAACGCCGCGACCATCGCAAGATCGGCGCGGAGCTGGACCTGTTCTCCATCCAGGACGAGGCCGGCGGCGGTCTGGTGTTCTGGCACCCGAAGGGCGCGCGCATCCGCCGCGAGATCGAGAACTTCTGGTACGAGATGCACGAGAAGGCCGGCTACGACTTCGTCGTGTCCCCGCACATCGCCAACCTGGAGCTGTGGCACACCTCCGGCCACGCCGAGTTCTATGCCGACTCGATGTACGAGCCGATGCAGGACGAGCACCAGGCGTTCCAGCTCAAGCCGATGAACTGCCCGTTCCATGTGCTGATGTACAAGGACCGGCTGCATTCCTATCGCGATCTGCCGATCCGCTGGGGCGAGATGGGCACGGTGTACCGGCGCGAGATGTCCGGGGCGCTGCACGGCCTGATGCGCGTGCGCGGGTTCACCCAGGACGATGCCCACATCTTCTGCCGCGAGGATCAGATCGAGGCCGAGGTCATGGGCGTGATCGACCTCACCCTGGAGACCCTGCGCACCTTCGGCTTCGAGGATTTCGACGTGAATCTGTCGACCCGGCCGGATGACGCGGTGGGATCCGACGAGATCTGGGATCACGCGACCCGGGCCCTGCGCGGCGCGATCGAGAAGAAGGGGCTGGAATACAGCCTGGACGAGGGCGGTGGCGCCTTTTACGGACCAAAGATCGATATCAAGATCCACGACGCGATCGGCCGCCAGTGGCAGTGCTCCACCATTCAGCTCGACTTCAATCTGCCCGAGCGTTTCGACATGGAGTACGTCGCCGAGGACAACGAGCGGCGCCGCCCGATCATGATCCATCGCGCCCTGCTGGGATCGGTGGAACGCTTCTTCGGTGTGCTGATCGAGCACTATGCCGGGCACTTCCCGACCTGGCTGGCGCCGATCCAGGCCTCGGTCCTGACCATCACCGAACGCCAGGACGACTATGCCCGGGACGTGGCGCGGCGGCTGCGCGAGCAGGGCTTCCGCGTCGAGCCCGACTTGAGAAACGAAAAGATCGGCTTTAAGATCCGCGAGCACACGCTTAAGCGCGTGCCGTACCTGCTGGTGCTCGGAGACCGGGAGATGGAAGAGGGCAAGGTCGCGGTTCGTACCCGCGACGGCGAAGACCTCGGTACCATGTCCCTGGATGAACTGAGCGAACGCCTCGGGAAAGAGGTTGCCAGCCGGGGCACCGGAACCTGAACTGGAGAAAAGGCCATTAGCGCAGCGAAAACCGTTCGCCTGAACGATCAGATTACGAGTTCGAAGATCCGGCTGATCGACGCCGAAGGCGAGAACCGGGGGATCACCACCAGCGAAGAGGCCCTCGACATGGCCCGCGAATCGGGGCTGGACCTGGTGGAGATCTCGCCGAACGCCGAACCGCCGGTCTGCCGGATCATGGATTACGGCAAGTACAAGTTCGAACAGTCGAAAAAGGCGCAGGAAGCCAGGAAGAAGCAGAAGCAGATCCAGATCAAGGAAGTGAAGTTCCGTCCCGGGACGGACGAGGGCGACTACAACGTCAAGCTGCGCAATCTGCGGCGCTTCCTGGAAAATGGTGACAAGGCCAAGGTCACCATCCGTTTTCGCGGGCGCGAGATGCGCCACCAGGAGCTGGGCAATCAGCTTCTGGATCGAATCGAAGAGGACGTGACCGACATCGCGGTGGTGGAGCAGCGCCCCAAGATGGAAGGACGTCAGATGATCATGGTGATGTCGCCCCGCAAGAAGCAGTAGGGCCGACATCGACAAGGGGCGGCGGGTCTCCGCATACCTGATCGCCCTTTTCACAAACGACCGGCCCTGCGGGGAACCGGTCCCAAATGCCGGAGCAGAAAATGCCGAAGATCAAGACCAACCGGGGTGCGGCCAAGCGCTTCACCCGTACGGGGTCGGGAAAGTACAAGCGGTTCCAGTCGCACCGCAGCCACATCCTGACCAAGAAGTCCACCAAGCGTAAGCGTCACCTGCGCAGCCCGGCGATGGTGCACGAGGCCGACACGGCCGCCGTGCGCAAGATGCTGCCCAACCATCGTTGAACTGACCGAGGAATCGAGACATGCCACGAGTCAAGCGCGGTGTAACCGCTCACGCCCGTCACAAGAAGGTCCTCAAGCAGGCGAAGGGGTACTACGGGGCACGCAAGAACGTCTATCGCGTTGCCAACCAGGCGGTCATCAAGGCCGGCCAGTACGCCTATCGTGACCGTCGCCAGAAAAAGCGCGACTTCCGTTCGCTGTGGATCGTCCGCATCAACGCCGCTGCGCGGCAGTTCGACCTGTCCTACAGCCGCTTCATGAGCGGGCTGAAGAAGGCCGGCATCGAGATCGACCGCAAGTCGCTGGCCGATCTGGCGGTGCACGATCTGACCGCATTCGGCAAGCTGGCCGAACAGGCGAAAGCCGCCCAGGCGGCCTGAGATCCCGCAGGATCACCGCCGTCCTGGCCCTCCGCGCGAGGAGGGGACGGCCGGCAATCCCGGATCATGCGGGAATCCCGAAAGGGGAGGGTTCAGGCCCTCCCTTTTTTGTTTGCAAGGGGGATCGTACGTGGAGCAATTGCAGGAGCTGACCGACGAGGCGCTGGCGCGTGTCGAGGCCGCCACGGACCTCAAGGCGCTGGATGACGTTCGGGTCCATTATCTGGGCAAGAAGGGCGTGCTGACCGCCCAGCTCAAGGAGCTGGGACGGCTGCCGGCGGAAGAACGTCCGGCCGCGGGACAGGCGGTGAACGCGGCCAAGGAACGGGTGGCGGAGGCCATCGAGGCGCGCAGGACCGCACTGGCCGAGGCCGAGCGGGAGGCACAGCTGGCGCGCGAACGTGTGGACGTAACCCTGCCGGGGCGCCGGTCCGCGGGCGGGGCGCTGCACCCCATCACGTCGACCATCGAGCGCATCGAACATTTCTTCGCCGGTCTCGGGTTCCGCGTGGCGGAGGGCCCGGAGGTGGAAGACGACACCCACAATTTCGAGGCCCTGAACATCCCGGCGCATCATCCGGCGCGGGCGATGCACGACACGTTCTACTTCGATGCCCACCGCGTGCTGCGGACGCATACCTCGCCGGTGCAGATCCGCGCGATGGAACAGCAGAAACCACCGCTGCGCGCGATCGCGCCGGGGCGGGTCTACCGCTGCGATTCGGATCTGACCCACAGTCCGATGTTCCATCAGATCGAGGGGCTGTGCGTGGACGAGGACATCACCTTTGCCGATCTGCGCGGGATCCTGGATGCGTTCCTGCGCGGCTTCTTCGAGCGCGACGATCTGGCCACACGCTTCCGGCCGTCGTATTTCCCGTTCACCGAGCCCTCGGCCGAGGTGGACATCCAGTGCGTGCACTGCGGCGGCGACGGTTGCCGGGTGTGCAAGCACACCGGCTGGCTGGAGGTGATGGGCTGCGGGATGGTGCACCCCAACGTGCTGGGCCATGTCGGGATCGACCCCGAGGAATACACCGGGTTCGCGTTCGGCCTGGGCGTCGAACGCATGGCCATGCTGCGCCACGGGGTCAATGACCTCCGGCTGTTCTTCGACAACGACATCCGCTTCATTCGGCAATTCGGGCAGGCAGGCTAATGCGCATCAGTATCGAATGGCTGCAGGACTGGCTGCAGATCAACGAGACCCCGCAGGAGCTCGGGCACCGCCTGACCATGGCGGGGCTGGAGCTGGACGCCATCGAAGCGGCGGCGCCGGCGTTCCACGGCGTGCGGGTTGGCCGCGTCACCGCGGTGGAGCCGCACCCGGATGCCGATCGCCTGCGGGTGTGTCAGGTGGAGGCGGGCGAGGCGGAACCGCTGAACATCGTCTGCGGCGCACCCAATGTCTATACGGGGATGGTGGCGCCGGTCGCGGTGGTCGGGGCGGAGCTGCCGGGCGAGTTCCGCATCAAGCGCTCGAAGCTGCGCGGCGTGACCTCCGAAGGGATGCTCTGTTCCGCACGCGAGATCGGCCTGGCCGAGGACGCCGAGGGGCTGCTGGATCTGCCGGCGGATCTGGAAATCGGCAGCGACCTGCGCACGGCGCTGGGGCTGGATGATCATGTGCTGGAGGTCGACCTGACGCCCAATCGCGCGGACTGTCTGGGCATGCGCGGGATCGCCCGCGAGTGCTCGGCCCTGCTGGACCGGCCGCTGCAGGCCCGCCCGGCGCCCGCGGTGGAGGCGACGCTGGATCGACGTGTGCGCGTGACCGTCGACGATGCGCAGGTCTGTCCGATCTATTCGGGGCGGATCCTCGAGGGCCTGGATGCCCGAGCGCCCACGCCGCTGTGGATGTCCGAACGCCTGCGCCGGGCCGGCGTGCGCCCGCTCTCCGCGATTGTCGACGTGACCAACTACGTGATGCTGGAGCTGGGTCAGCCGCTGCATGCCTTCGATGCCGACCGTGCCGGCGAGGTGATTCGCGTGCGTCGGGGCGGCGAGGGCGAGTCCCTGACCTTGCTGGGCGGCGAGCAGACGGTGGAGCTGTCGCCACGGGACCTGGTGATTGCCGGAGAGACACAGCCGCTGGCGCTGGCCGGAATCATGGGTGGAGCGGCTTCGGCGGTGGATGACGAGACGACTCGGGTGGTCCTGGAATGTGCCCATTTCGCGCCGCGTGCGCTGGCGGGCCGGGCGCGCGAACACGGGCTGCATACCGATGCCTCGCACCGTTTCGAGCGGGGTGTGGATCCCACTCTGGTGCCGCGCGCGATGGAGCGGGCCACCGAGCTGTTGCTGGCGATCTGCGGCGGCGCCTGCGGGCCCGTGGAGACGGCCGGCGACATCCCGTCGACGCACGATGAACGGCCGATCACCCTGCGCGCCGGACGCATTGAGCGTCTGCTCGGGGTTGCCCTGGACGACGGCGAGGTGGAGCGTATCCTGCGGGCGCTGGACTGCGTGGTGGAGCCCGGTGGCGCTGGCACGTGGCGGGTGTTGGCCCCGCGTGCGCGCTTCGACCTGGAGCGCGAGGAAGACCTGATCGAGGAACTGGCGCGGGTGCACGGGTATGACCGGCTGCCGCGCACCCTGCCGGGCGCGGTGCCGCCGGTGACACCGCCGGGCGGGCTGAAGGCGCTGCGCGAGGGGCTGACCCGGCGCGGGTTCCACGAGGTGATCAGTTTCAGCTTCATCGACCGCGAGGTCTCGCAGCGCTTCTATCCCGAGGTGGAGCCGCTGGCGCTGGCCAACCCCATCGCCTCTGACATGAGCGTGATGCGCCCCGGCCTGTGGCCGGGGCTGGTGAGCACGGCCGCATGGAACACGGCCCGGCAGCAGTACGACCTGCGGCTGTTCGAACACGGCCTGCGCTTCGTGCCCGGGCCTTCCGGTCTGTCCCAGGAATCCCGGCTGGCCGGGCTGCTGAGCGGACGGGCCATGCCCGAGCACTGGGAGACGGCATCCCGCGAGCTGGACTTCTTTGACGCGAAGGGCGAGGTGGAGACCCTTTGCGGCAACCTGGCGGAGCCGTTGCGCTTCCGCGCGGAAAAGCATCCCGCGCTGCACGATGGTCAGAGTGCCCGTGTGCTGGCCGGCGAGCAGCCGATCGGCTGGGTGGGCAAGCTGCATCCGTCGCTGGCGGAGCGCTTCGACCTCGGAGCCCCGGTGTTCCTGTTCGACCTGGATGCACGGACCGTCAGTACCGACCCGGTGGCGCAGTTCCGGCCCTTGTCGGCTTATCCCTCGATCCGGCGGGATCTGGCCCTGGTCGTGCAGGAGGACGTGCCTGCCGGGGATCTGCTGGCGGCGATCGGCGAACTCGAGCTGGAGCTGCTGCGTGACGTCCGGCTGTTCGATGTCTACCGGGGCAAGGGCTTGAATCCGGACGAGAAGAGTCTCGCTCTGGGCTTGATTTTGCAGGCATTTGATCGCACGCTTGATGACTCCGATGTGACCGCCGTGACCGATGCGGTGGTGGCGCACCTCGAAAGCCGGTTCAATGCGACCCTGAGGCACTGATCGATGGCAGCTGTGACCAAGGCGGATCTGGCCGCCACGCTGAACGAGGAACTGGGCCTGAACAAGCGCGAGGCCAAGGAATTCGTCGAAATGTTCTTCGAGGAGATGCGTCAGTCGCTGGAAGACGGCGAGGGCGTAAAACTCTCGGGGTTCGGAAATTTCGTGCTGCGCGACAAGAACCAGCGCCCGGGGCGCAATCCCAAGACCGGGGAAGAGATCCCGGTCTCCGCGCGCCGGGTCGTGACGTTCCGCCCGGGCCAGAAACTGCGCGAACGGGTCGAGAGCTATGCTGGAAGCGAGTAACCACCAGGAGCTGCCGGCGATCCCGGGCAAGCGGTATTTCACCATCGGGGAAGTCGCCGAGCTGTGCCTGGTCAAGCCGCACGTGTTGCGTTACTGGGAGCAGGAATTCCCGATGCTGGAGCCGGTCAAGCGGCGCGGCAACCGCCGGTACTACCAGCGTCAGGACGTCATCCTGATCCGTCAGATCCGCGCGCTGCTGTACGAAGAAGGCTATACCATCAGTGGCGCGCGGCAGAAGCTCTCCGGGGACGAGGCGCGCGAGGATCACCAGCAGGCCCAGCAGATCATCCAGGACACGATTCAGGAACTGGAATCGGTACTGAAGGTGCTGCGGAACTGAAACACGCGGAAGACGGGGTGGTTCGCCCCCTTTCGCGAACGGCCGCTCTCGATTACCATATGTCGCGTTCGGGGCGTAGCGCAGTCTGGTAGCGCATCTGCATGGGGTGCAGAGGGTCGCAGGTTCAAATCCTGCCGTCCCGACCAAACAGGACAGTAAAAAGGCCGCCGGGGGAGTCCCCGGCGGCCTTTTTTGTGCGCGCCGAACGGGTTCGGCGTCGGCCGGGATCGGTTTACTGCATGTAGGAATAGCCTTCCTGCTGCAGATGGATGATTTCGGAGTCCGCCATGGGGACGATCTCCACGAACCCGTGCACGTCCTCGGGCTCGATGCCGCGCAGGGCGGCGGAGGCCTCGCACATGCGGATGTCGATGTTGCCGGCGCGGGTCAGGGACTCGGCGCGGCGCATCAGGTCACGGTGTTCATCGAACTGATCGCGGGTGAAGAAGGGCACCTCGCGGCCGTGCAGCACCAGCACGATGTGTGAATCGAACGGATCGGCCTCGTAGACGTTGTTGAGCATGCTGACGCGGTCGAGGACGAAATCCATCTCGTCCGCGGTATCCACGGCCACGTCATACACCACACGGGCCGGTTCGTACTCCTTCTGGTTGACCTCGGCGGAGCCCCAGGGCATGTCGTCCTGTGCCGGGGCGGTCAGCGGGGCGCCCAGCAGGAGTGCCCCGGCGACCAGGCTGGCGAGGGGACCGATACGGCTTGCATGTGCGGACATCACGTTCTCCCTTGCAATGTGGACTGGAGATACCAACAAGACGCATGGACGGGCCGGATCCATTCCGTCAGTGTGTCCGTCAGCGTGGCGGTTCGCCCGGCCCGCGGGCGTGTTCTTCGGGGCTGCGGGCGTGCAGTACGCGTTCCAGCAGTTGTTCGGCGGCCATGCCGACCCGGCGGCCGATCGGTTGCGCGCGGGTATAGGAGACCTCGAAGACCTCGGCTTCGCGTGCCAGTTTCATCAACAGGTCGTCGCTGGTGCCGATCTCGTCGGCCAGCCCCAGGGCGCGGGCCTGGTCCCCGTACCAGTGTTCGCCGGTGGCGACCCGGTCCAGTTCCAGCTGCGGCCGGTATCTCTGCAGGAACTGCTTGAACAGTTCGTGGGTTTCGTCGAGGTGATCCTGGAACTTGCGCCGGGCGGCGTCGGTATTCTCGCCGAACACGGTCAGGGTGCGCTTGTAGTCCCCGGCGGTCAGCAGTTCGAAGTCGATGTCGTGGCGGTCGAGCCAGCGATGGAGGTTGGGGATCTGCGCCACCACCCCGATGGAGCCGAGGATGGCGAACGGTGCGGCGACGATGCGATGGCCGACCGCGGCCATCATGTAGCCGCCACTGGCGGCCACGCGGTCGACCACCACGGTGAGATCCAGTCCTGCCTCGCGCAGACGGCCGAGCTGCGAGGCGGCCAGCCCGTAGGACGGCACCATGCCGCCGGGGCTCTCGAGGCACACCACGGCCTGGTCGCGGCCGGGCTCGGCCAGAGTGAGTACGGCGGTGATTTCTTCGCGCAGGTTGTCCACTGCCGACGCCCGAATGTCGCCCTGAAAGCGCAGCACGAAGACCCGCGGCGCGGGGGCCTCTTCGTGTTCGAGTTCGATCACGGTGGGTGATTCGCTGACCGGCTTTCCGCCGGGTGCGGAAGAAGCGGACGGGTCGGCCGGCGATTCGGCGGTGTCGGCGTCGCTTTCCCCGGCGGATTCCGTCGACCCATCGGGGGTCCCGTTGCCCTGGCCGTTGCTATTGCCATTGCCATCAAAGGGGTGTCCGGGCTGGCGGCGCCGGCGCAGGCGGTCTCGCAGGCGCTGCAGGCGGGTGCGCGGGCCTTCCACCGCGCGGCGCACGGTCTTTTCCATGCGTGCATAGCGGTCGTTCAGGCGTTTGACGTTGAGCTGGTCGGGCCGGCGCTCGCGGCTGCGGGCGATCAGCCCGACAAAAGCGCTCATCAGGATCAGCACCGCCATGACGGCGGTGACAACCTTGGCGAAGAACAGTCCGTAATCCTGCAGCAGTTCCATGTGATTCCTCGGGGTCGGCGGGTGGTCGACGCATCGTCTGTGCGTGCCATAATGCCACCATGATTGCTTCCGACGCTTGGGACCCGCGCGCTCCGGGTCGTTTTCATGGTTGCGAGGATGCCGGCGGGCCGGAACCCGAGCCGGTGGTCTACCGCGATGTGCCGGTGCTGACGCTGCGTCAGGTCGACGAATGGAACGGCCAGCCCAAGGGCACGGCGTTCCGCATGTTCCGGGCCCGCGAGGGTGAGCTGGAAGAGGGGCGTGACTTCTTCCTGATCCGGCGGGGCGAGGAGCCCGAGCTTGCCGAGCAATGGCGTGCGGCCGGCACCATCTATCCGTCGACCGTGCACGTGGTCCTGCTGGGAGCCCGGGCGGTGGAGCGCATGCGTGCGGAATGGCATGCGCGCACGCACAGCCCGGACTGCGGATGTCCCGGGTAACCCTCGAGCAGTGGCGCATGCTCAAGGCGGTGGTGGATGCGGGCGGTTTCGCCCGCGCCGCCGAGCGGGTGCACAAGAGCGCCTCCAGCGTGAATCACGCGGTGCAGAAGCTGGAGGAACAGCTGGGGGTCGAGGTCTTCGAGCTGCAGGGCCGCAAGGCGGAACTGACGCCGGCGGGCCATGCGCTGTTGCGGCGAGCCGAACACCTGCTCGAGGAGGCCGCGGATATCGAGGCCCTGGCCGGCGCGCTGGCCACCGGTGTGGAATCGGAACTGCACCTGGCGGTGGAGCAGATCATCCCCGCCGCGCGGGTCATCCACGCCCTGGAGGCGTTTTCGCGCGAACAGCCGGCGACCCGCATCCAGCTGCACGAGGTGGTGCTGGAGGACGGTCCGCAGCGTCTGGAGCAGGGGCGGGTGGACATGCTGCTGGCGCCCCAGGTGCCCTCGGATTTCCTGGCGCAGGAAATCGGGGAACAGACCATGGTGTGTGTCGCTCATCCGGGGCACCCGCTGGCGACCTCCGGCGCTCCCCTGACGCGTCGCAATCTGCGTCCGCACCGCCAGGTGGTGCTGCGCGATTCGGGTGCCCGTGGCAACGGTGAAGGCGGCTGGCTGGACGCCGATCAGCGCTGGACCGTGGGGCATGTGTCCACGGTGCTGGAGGTGCTGCGTTCCGGGGTCGGGTTTGCCTGGGTCCCGCTGGACCGGGTCGCCGCGGATCTGGACGCCGGGCGCCTGACGGAACTGCCGCTGGAGGCGGGCGGGCGTGTGCGCGTCCCGTTCTATCTGACGCTAGCCGATGGTGACGCGGCCGGCGTCGCCGGGCGGGCGCTGGCTGACGCGCTGCGCACGGCCTTTCAAACTTCGCCAACCTCGACCGGGATGGATCCATAACCCATGTGCGGAATTGCCGGAGAATTTGTCTGGGGCGAATGGCGCGCGAACGCGGATGCGGTCGCGCGCATGCTGCCCTGTCTGGAACGCCGCGGCCCGGATGCCGATGGCCTGTGGGCCTCGGGCCGGGTGGCGCTGGGACACCGGCGGCTGTCCATCCTGGACCTGTCGCAGCGGGCGCATCAGCCGATGTTCGACCCCGAGACCGGGCTATCTCTGGTGTTCAACGGGGCGATCTACAACTTCCGCGCGCTGCGCAGCGAGCTCGAGGGGCGCGGTCACCGGTTCTTCTCCAGCGGTGATACGGAGGTGATCCTGCGCGGGTATGCCGAATGGGGCGAGGGCGTGGTGGCGCGGCTGCACGGCATGTTTGCCTTCGCACTGTTCGACGGGGAACACCAGCGCCTGCTGCTGGCACGTGATCGCATGGGCATCAAGCCGCTGTATCTCGCGCGCACCGGTGACGGGATCCGGTTTGCCTCCAATACCGCGGCCCTGCTGGCCGGCGGCGGTGTGGATACCGAGCTGGATCCCGAGGGTCTGCACATGCTGTTCTCGCTGCATGCGGTGGTGCCGGCGCCGCGTACGGTGTTGCGGGGCGTGCGCAAGCTGGAACCCGGGCATTACATCACCATCGATGCGCGCGGCCAGGAGCGCCGCGAATGCTACTGGACACTGTCGGCGCGGCGCCCGGCGGAAGCGGTCAGCGATGCGGAATGGCAGGAGCGCATCGAGGACGGCCTGCGCCGCGCGGTGCGCCGCCGACTGGAAGTGGCGGACGTCCCGGTGGGGGTGCTGCTGTCGGGCGGCCTGGATTCCTCGCTGCTGGTGGCGCTGGCCATGGAAGAGGGGGCGCGCGACCTGCGGACATTTACCGTCGGGTTCGAGGATCAGCCCGAGGAAAAGGGCTCCGAGTTCGAGTATTCCGATCCGGTGGCGGAGCGTTATGCCACCGATCACCAGGCCACGCTGATCCCCAACGACCAGGTGCTCGCACGGCTGCCGGAGGCCGTGGAGGCCATGGCCGAACCGATGTTCGGGCAGGACGCGGTCGCGTTCTACCTGCTCTCCGAACAGGTCTCGCAGCACGTGAAGGTGGTGCAGTCGGGGCAGGGGGCGGACGAGGTCTTCGGCGGCTATTTCTGGTACCCGCAGATGGCGGAGGACCGTCACGGCGACTGGGTGGAACGCTTCCGCCGGCATTACTTCGACCGCGATCACCCGGAGATGGCCGAGATGCTGCGTCATCCGCCGCCGAATGACGTGACCGGGGAGTGGCTGCGCGAGCAGTTCCGCCAGCTCGAGACCGACCGTGCGGATTCGTTCATCGACGCGGTACTGGCGCTGGACGTGACCACGTTGATCGTCGACGACCCGGTCAAGCGCGTGGACAACATGACCATGGCCTTCGGTCTGGAGGCGCGGGTGCCGTTCCTGGACCACGAACTGGTGGAGACCGCCGCGGCGATGCCGCCGCACCTGAAGCTGGGCGACGGCGGCAAGGACGTGCTGCGGCGCATCGCCCGCGGCCGTCTGCCGGACGCGGTGCTGGACCGGCCCAAGGGCTATTTCCCGGTGCCGGCCCTGAAATACGTGCGCGGCGAGTTCCTCGAGTTCATGCGCGACATCCTCAACTCGCGTGCGGCGCGCGAGCGCGGACTGTATCAGCCGGCCTACATCGACAAGCTGCTGGACGCCCCGGACCAGTATTTCACCCGGATCCAGGGCTCCAAGCTGTGGCACGCGGCGCTGCTGGAGTACTGGCTGCAGGTCCACGTGGATGGCTGAATGCCGTGCCGGAGCGGGCAGGGGATCGGTCAGGGGGCTGACCTCCTGCGCGTCTCAGCTCTCCTTCAGGCGCGGCATCAGCATGGTCAGGTTGCAGGGCATGGTGCGGTCGTCGAGCTGGGCGCGGATGATGCGATCCCAGGCGGTGCGGCAGGCGCCGGTGGAACCGGGCAGTACGAAGATATAGGTGCCGTTGGCCACGCCGGACAGGGCGCGCGACTGCAGGCTGGAGGTGCCGATCTCTTCCCACGACAGCATGCGGAACAGCTCGCCGAAGCCTTCGATCGTCTTGTCCAGCAGCACCGAAACCGCCTCGGGTGTCCCGTCGCGGCCGGTGATGCCGGTGCCCCCGGTGGTCAGGATGGCATCGATCTGCGGGTCCGCGATCCAGCGCGAAACCACCGCGCGCAGGGCGTAGATGTCATCCGGCCGGATGTCGCGCTCCGCGAGTCGGTGACCGGCCTTTTCCAGACGTTCCACCAGCGTGTCCCCGGAGCGGTCTTCGGCGGTGGAACGGCTGTCGGAGACGGTCAGCACGGCGATGTTCAGGGGGGTGGTGACGGGATCCCCGGTCTCATGTTCGGCGTTATTGCCGGCTTCGGGCGTGTGCGTGCTCATGGCGGTTTCCGGTTGGTGTATCGTGGGCGGTCATCATAAACAGTGGCAGGGCTCGATGCAGGAACGGGTACAGAAGGTCCTCGCGGCGCGCGGTCTGGGATCGCGGCGCGAGATCGAGGGGTGGATCGAACGCGGCGAGGTGCAGATCAACCAGCATACCGCCGGACTGGGCGATCGCGTGGGGCCGGATGACGTGATCCGGGTGCGCGGCCGCGTGGTCACGCGACCGGAATATCCGCATCGCTGGATCGCCTATCACAAGCCGGTCGGCGAGATCTGCTCGCGCTCCGACCCCGAGGGCCGGCGTCCGGTGTTCGCCAGCCTGCCGAAACTCAAGGGCCAGCGCTGGGTCGCGGTGGGCCGGCTGGATCTGAACACCTCGGGGCTGCTGCTGTTCACCACCGACGGCGAGCTGGCCAACGCCCTGATGCATCCGGCCGGTGCGATGGAACGTGAATATGCCGTGCGCGTGCTGGGGGAAGTCCCGGAAGAGACCCGGCGCATGTTGCTGGAGGGCGTTGAACTGGAGGACGGTCCGGCGCGCTTCGATGCGCTGGAGGCCGGTGGTGGCGACGGGGCGAACCAGTGGTATCACGTGATCGTGAGCGAGGGGCGTAATCGCCTGGTGCGGCGGCTGTGGGATGCAGTCGGGGTCACGGTCAGCCGCCTGATCCGGGTGCGCTACGGGCCGGTGGTGCTGGGGCGCGGGCTGAAATCGGGCGCTGCGCGTGACCTCGAGGTAGGCGAAGTGGCCGCGCTGTATCGCGAGGCGGGGCTGAATGTGCCGGAGAATCTGCAGCCGCCGGAGAAACGTCGCGGTACTCGGCCGAAAAAGAAAAAGGGCGGGGCAGCCAGGGGTCGCGACAAGGGCGAGGGCTGGAGTTCGTCACGTCCGGGTGCCGGGGCGAAGACCGCCAAATCCGCCAAATCCGGCAAGCCCGGCGCGCGCCGGGGCAGGGGGGCGCGCAGCGGACGCGGCCGGCCGGGGCGCTGAGCCATGACCGACGGTGCTGACACCGCGGTGCCGGACTGCCGCACGGTGCTGGAGCGGCTGCACGCGCATTACGGTCCGCTGCACTGGTGGCCGGCCGAGACCGCGTTCGAGGTCATGGTCGGGGCGGTGCTGACGCAGAACACGGCCTGGAGCAACGTGGAGCGCGCACTTGCGGCCCTGCGCGAGGCGGATGCGCTGACGCCGGCGGGGATGGCGGCCCTGGAGCCGGAGGAACTGGCCGAGCGAATCCGCCCGTCGGGGTATTACAACGTCAAGGCCGGGCGCCTGCGGCACCTGCTGGCGTTCCTCGAGCGGACGGGCGGGATCGAGTCGCTGTCTGCGCTGGAGACCGGGTCACTGCGCGAGGCCCTGCTGGGGGTGAAGGGCATCGGTCCGGAAACGGCCGATGACATCGTGCTGTACGCCTTCCACCGCCCGGTGTTCGTCGTGGATGCCTACACCCGGCGACTGTTCGAACGCCTCGGGCGACCGCATGCGCGGGACGGCTACGAGACGCTGCGGGCTTCCGTGGAGGCCGAGCTCGGTGCGGATACCGTGGCGTTCAACGAGCTCCATGCGCTGATCGTGGAGCACGGCAAACAGCGCTGTCGGCCACGGCCGCTGTGCGACGGCTGTCCGCTGGGGGATCGCTGTTACGGGGTTGTCACGGGCTGATGCGCCACGCGGAGCGGCACCGGCGGGTGTGGCTCAGAGGTCGTCATCCAGCCGCTGCAGGTGCCGGTACAGGCTGCGTTCGCTGAGCCCCAGACGCGCCGCCAGCGAGCGCCGGTCGCCCCGATGAACGGTGGCCGCGTAACGCAGGTATTCGCGTTCCACTTCCTCCAGCGGGCGGATCTCGCCACCGGCCAGCGCGCGCGGCGGCGGCAGATCGCGGTCATCGACGCCTTCGGTCACCTCGGTGCCCAGGTGTTCCGCACGGATCTCCTCGCCGTCGCTGAGCAGCGCGGCGCGTTCCAGGATATTGCGCAGCTCGCGGATGTTGCCGGGGAAGGGATAGCGTTCCAGCACCTCGCGCGCGCCCTGACTGAGATACGGGCGGGCCGGCAGTTCGAGGCGCTCGAACAGGGCCTGGGACAGGATCGGGATGTCGGCCCTGCGTTCGCGCAGCGGCGGTACGCGGATGGGAAAGGTGCTCAGCCGGTAATAGAGGTCCTCGCGAAACTCCCCTTCGCGGACCAGCTGGCGGAGATCACGGTGCGAGGCACAGACCAGGCGGAAATCGGCGCGCCGCGGTTCGGTGCTGCCCACCCGCCGGAAGGTCCGGGTCTCCAGCAGGCGCAGCAGCTTGACCTGCAGCCCGTGGGGCACGTCGCCGATCTCGTCGAGGAACAGTGTGCCACCGGCGGCGGATTCCACCAGCCCGGCCTTGGCATGGGTGGCCCCGGTGAAGGCCCCGCGTTCATGGCCGAACAGCTCGCTTTCGAACAGGGTCTCGGTCAGGCCGGAGCATTCCACCGGCACGAACGGGCCTTCCGCGCGGCGGCTCTGGTCGTGCACGGCACGGGCCACCAGCTCCTTGCCGGTGCCCGACTCGCCCTGCAGCAGCACCGATGCCTCACTGGGTGCGACCCGGCTGACCAGCCCCAGCATCTCGTTGAAGGCGGCGGACTGTCCGACCAGCCCCTGTTCCCCGGCCTGCGGCGACGAGACCGGAAGGTGGTGCAGGACCTCGATCAGGTAGCGCAGCTTGCCGTCGGAACCGTAGATCGGGAACATCTCCACGTCCACGTGTTCCTTGCCGCGGGCCGTATGGTGGACGTGCAGCGTGCGGTTGGGCTTGCCGGTGGCGAGGGTATCCCGCAGAGGGCAGGTCTCGCCCGCTTCGTCACAGGGCCGCCGGAAGTCGTGCGAGGCTTCGTAGCAGCGTTGCCCGTTGCCCCCGGCATCTACCTCGTACAGATGCCGATAGGCCTGATTGGCGCCCAGGATGTCGTAGTCTGGCGACAGCAGGATGGCGGGCTCCTGAAACACGTCGAGGATGCTGACCACCTCGTCGCGGTCCAGGCCGCGTGTCCATTGAGGCACGGATTCTGTGGGCAACTTTTCGTTCACGATGCTGACGGCTCCGGTGTCCGGGAATGGGTCCCTGCGCGATGCAGTATCTCCCGTGTTCCCGGTTGGAGTCATGTTCCCGCATCGTGTTCCGGTGCTCCGCAAACAAAAAACGCCACGAACCCGAAGGTCCGTGGCGCCCAGGGAGACACTGCCCCGTATACGGGGCAGTGTCTCCCTTACGCCCCGCAGCGGGCGGTTGCCTGCGAGCCGGGTCCGGAGAGAGAGAGAAAGACCCGGTCGCAAACCCTGAACGGTCAGGCAGCGGCGCTAGTGGTAACCCGCGTCCGCCGTGACCTTGCCGCGGAAGACCCAGTAGGTCCACGCGGTGTAGCCGAGGATGATCGGGATGATGAACAGCGCCCCGATCAGGATGAACAGCTGCGCATCCGGGGAAGATGCGGCGTCCCAGAAGGTGTAGTCCGGCGGGACCACGTACGGCCACTTGCTCACGATCAGCCCCAGGAAGGTGAAGATGAACAGGGCGATCGTGGACACGAAGGGCAGCCCCTCGTGGCGCCGGCGCACCGAGCGCAGGATCTGCCAGGCCGCCAGCAGCGCCAGGGCCGGAAGGACCCACAGGATCTCGAAGGTGCCCATCCAGCGTTCCATGACCTTGGCATCGATGAACGGCGTGATCGCACTGACCAGCCCGAACACCACCAGCACGGCACCCAGCAGCCACGGGGTCACGCGATAGGCAAACGCCTGGGTTTCACCCTCGGTCTTGAGAATCATCCAGGTCGCGCCCAGCAGAGCGTAGCCCGCCATCAGACCCAGACCGGTGAGCACCGTGAACGGGGTCAGCCAGTCCAGCGCGGTGCCGGCGTAGTTCAGCCCGTCCATCTGGAAGCCCTGGATATAGGCCCCGACGACCGCGCCCTGGGCGAAGGCCGCCACCATCGAGCCGATCGCGAAGGAGGCGTTCCAGCCGCGCCGCGACTTCGCCGAACTCGCCTTGAAACGGAACTCGAAGGCGACGCCGCGGAAGATCAGCCCGGCCAGCATCAGGAACACCCCGATGTACAGAGCCGGCAGGAACACCGAGTAGACCAGCGGGAAGGCTGCCAGCAGGCCGGCGCCCCCGAGGATCAGCCAGGTCTCGTTGCCGTCCCAGACCGGGGCGACCGAGTTCATCATGATGTCGCGCGACTGCTCGCCGGGGGCGAAGGGGAAGAGGATCCCCACGCCCAGGTCAAACCCGTCCATCAGGACGTAGCTGACCAGCCCGACGGCGATGATCACGACCCATACCAGTGTGATATCGACCATGGTTTCAGCTCCTTGCGTCAGCGGCAGGGTTGTCGTTGAACGGCGTATCGGCCGCCGACAGCGGGCGCTTGGCGTGCTGCGGCTCCTGCACCGGTTGGTCCGGCTCCGGACCCTTGCGCACGATGCGCACGATGTAATAGACGCCGGCGGTGAACACCACGGCATACACCGCGATGTAACCCAGCAGACTGAACAGCGCCATGCCACCGGTCAGCGACGGCGTGAGGCCGGTCGCGTGGTCCATGATTTCGTAGACCAGCCAGGGCGCACGGCCCGTTTCGGTCACGAACCAGCCCGCCAGCACCGCGACGAACGGCGTCGGGATCATCCAGGTCAGGCCCTTGAGGAAGCGCTCGGACTGGTACAGGTCGCCACGGAAGCGCAGCCAGGCGCTCCACAGGGCGAAGCCGATCATCACGAACCCAATGGCCAGCATGATGCGGAACGACCAGAAGGTGATGCCGACCGGGGGACGCTCTTCGGCGGGCACTTCGTTCAGTCCGGGCACCTCGCCGTCCAGCTCGTGGGTCAGCACCAGCGAAGCCATGTTGGGCAGGCCGATCTCGAAGTGGTTGGTCTCGTTGGCCGAGTCGGGGATGGCGAACAGCAGGAACGGGGCCCCGCGTTCAGTCTCCCAGACGCCTTCCATCGCCGCCACCTTGGTCGGCTGATGCTCGAAGGTGTTGAGGCCGTGGATGTCACCCACCACCAGCTGAGCCGGGGCGGCGAACAGCAGGATCCACATGGTCACGCCCAGCGCCTTGCGGTTCATCTCGACGTGCTTGTTGCGCAGCAGGTAGTAGGCGGAGACCCCCGCCACCACGAAGCCGGCGGTCAGCAGCGAGGCCAGCCCCATGTGGAAGAAACGCGGCCAGAAGCTGTCGTTGAAGATGGCCTGACCCCAGGAAGTCACCTGGAAAACTCCGTCAACCAGCTCCACACCGCCGGGCGTCTGCATCCAGCTGTTGGCCACCAGGATCCAGAACGAGGAGATGAAGGTGCCCAGTGCCACCATCATCGCCGCGAAAACGTGCACGCCCTGCGGCACACGGTCGCGACCGAACAGCAGTACGCCGAGGAAGGCCGCCTCCAGGAAGAACGCGGTGATGACCTCGTAGGACAGCACCGGCCCGAGGAAATTGGCCGTGGCATACGAGAACACGCTCCAGTTCGTGCCGAACTGGAAGGACATCACGATCCCGGAGACCACCCCCATGCCGAACACGACCGCGAAGATCTTGATCCAGAACTTCGAGATCCGGGTGTACAGGGCATCACCGGTCTGCCAGGCCCGGAACTCCAGGAAGGCGATGAACGAGGCGAGCCCGATGGTGAATACCGGGAACAGTGCGTGAAATGACACGACGAATGCGAACTGCAGTCGTGACAGGAGTAAGGGGTCAAGCTCCATGGCATTGCCTCCGTGAACGATTGAGAGAGGACGCGTGGTGCGTTCCGCCCGGATGACAATCAAGTTGCGTGCCAGTTCTCGCTCTGGCGTGCGTGTTCGCGCTGCGACGCGGTTTGCGGCATCGGTCCGGGACGAGCCTCGTGGTCCCGGGGTGTTGTACATGCCGCACATGACAGTCTGGAACATGGAAATGACAGTCACGGCAGACAAAGCGTCCGGAGTCGGGCGGCCGAGGCGCGCGGAAAGCGGTTTTTGCGAGTTTTGTGGCACTGGCACGAAATCTGTATGTCAGAAGGGTTGAAGCGCGGCGCCATCGGCGACCGCTCCGGAAAAAGACGCCCCGCGGGATGACGGGGTCGCGAGGAGGCATACACATGACAGATCGCAATAAGGCAGGTTCGTCGAAGGCACCGCTGGTATTGCGGGACGGACTTTCGCGGCGGGATTTCCTGAAACTGACCGGCGGGCTGACCGCGGCGGCGGCCGTGGGGTCCGCGCCCGCGGCGGCGCAGGCCGGAGTGCAGACCCGCGCGCGGATCGTTGTGCTGGGCGGCGGCGCCGCCGGGCTGACCGTGGCGGCGCGGTTGCGCGACCTGCTGGACGGGGCGCGCATCACCGTGGTGGAGCCGAGCGAGACCCATCACTACCAGCCGGGCTGGACCCTGGTCGCGGCCGGGACCTATTCGGTCAGCGACGTGACCGCGCGCAACGAGCATTACATCCCGCGCGGCGTCGACTGGAAGAAGGACTACGTGGCCGCAGTGGATCCGGAGAGCCAGGTGGTCGAGACCGCCGGCGGCGATCGTCTGGATTATGACTTCCTGGTCGTGGCCACCGGGATCCATCTGGATTACGAGGCGATCGAAGGCCTGGAGCGCGCGGATATCGGGCAGAACGGCCTGACCAGTATCTATGCCGGCCCCGAGCAGGCGCGGCATGCCTACGAACAGACGCAGCGCCTGGGCGAGCAGGGCGGGGTGGCCCGCTTCACCATTCCGAATACGCCGATCAAGTGCGCGGGTGCACCGATCAAGGCGACCCTGATCGCGGAGGACCTGCTGCGCAAGGCGGGGCAGCGGGATCGCATGGAATTCCACTATCACGCCCCGGAAGGCGCGCTGTTCAGCGTCGAACGTTTTGACGGGATGGTGCGCGACATCTATCGCGAGCGCGGAGTCGGGATCGAATCCGGGTCCGTGCTGCAGGGCGTGGAGCCCGAGCTGCGCCGTGCGACCTTCGTGGACGGCGACGGTAATCGCGAGACGGTGGACTACGACTACCTGCACGTGGTGCCGCCCATGCGCGCCCACGACTGGGTGCGCGAGGCCGGTCTGGCGGTGGAAGACGGCAGTCTGGCGGAAGGCGGCTGGCTGGCCGTGGACGACCAGACTCTGCAGCATGCCCGCTACCCGAACGTGTTCGGCGCGGGTGACGTGGTGGACACGGCGATTGGCAAGACGGCCTCCACGGTCCGGGCCCACGGGTCGGTGACCCCGGACAACCTGGTGTCGGTGCTGCAGGATCGCGAACCGCAACAGCGTTTCGACGGCTACACCTCCTGCCCGCTGATCACCGAGGTGGGCAAGGCGGCCCTGGTCGAGTTCGACTACACCCTGGAGGAGGTCCCGACCTTCGGCTTCATCGACCAGGGGCAGCCGAGCTGGATGTGGTGGCGGCTGAAGGTGCACATGATCAAGCCGCTGTACTACAACATGCTGCGCGGGCGTTACCTCCGCTGATCGCGGGAGGCGCGCGCCCGGGGGCGGGGATGCGTTAGGGTAGGCGCATTCGCGAACCCCCGGGAGCGGCGTGGCACCCGATATTCTGTTCTATGGCGACCCCCATGGTCTCTTCGATCCCCTGATCGAGGCGGTGGCACGGTACCGGCCGCGGGCCGTGGTCCTGCTGGGGGACATGGAACTGCGCGAACAGTCACTGGATGCCGTACTGGCGCCGTTGCGGGAAGCCGTGGCGGCGGGTGCCACGATGCCGGCGATCTACTGGATCCCCGGCAATCACGAGAGTGATACCGATGCGGCCTGGGCGAATGTGTTCGGCAGTTCCTATGTGGCGGGCAATCTGCATGCGCGTGTCGCGGAAGTGGCCGGCCGGCCGGTAGCGGGTCTCGGCGGGGTGTTCCGTGGCCGCGTCTGGTACCCGCGGGGCCCGCGCTGCAAGGCGCCGGTCTTCTTCACCCGAAGCGAACATGTGGCGCAGCTCCCGGAACGCGATCGCTGGCAGGGCGCCGGGGATCGCGAACCGGGCCTGCCCCGGCGCCATCGCACCTCCATCTATCCCGAAGACATCGAGCGCCTGCGCGGGCTAAAGGCCGACATCCTGGTCACCCACGAGGCGCCGTCGCCGCATGCCAGCGGCTTCGACACCATCGACGGCCTGGCCGAGCTGCTGGGGGCCGGGCTGATCGTTCACGGGCACCATCACCAGGACTACGAGGCGCATACCCCGGACGGGGTGCGGGTGCGCGGCGTCGGGCGGGCCGGGGTGGTCGGCCTGTATCCGGACGGCCGGCTGGAGACCCTGACGCCCGGCATCGACGATCCTTAGCGGGCAGGCCCCCGGGAACGATCCGTTTCCGGCGAATCCTCCGTTTCGTCCGTCTCGCCGGGGACGATGAGCATGCTCCGGGCCTTGCCGAAGAGTTCGCGCGCGACATCGGGTTGTTCGCGCAAATGCCGGCTCCAGTGGGGAAACAGGTTCTGTTCCTCGCGTCCTTCGTGTTTGGCCAGACCACCCGAGATCAGGGCGAAGAACGGTGCGATGGCCCAGGGTTCGTCCACGCCCTCGGTGAATTCGTGTTCCAGCATCGCGGTCTGGTCCAGCAGCTCCTCGTGTTCGCGCAGCATGATCGAGGTCGGGTCATCGCCGCGGGGATGGCGCGGCAGATCGAGCAGCGGGACGATCAGTTCGTTCTCCACGTGTACGTGGCGTCGCAGTCCGGCGACGTAGGCATGAAACGCCGGTGCTGCGCCCTCGGCGTCGCCGGCATTGACCCGGTGCAGGGCGCTGGCGAACAGGCGGTCGATACGCAGGTGGTCGCGGGTGAGGAGATCGACCAGGTCGACGGGCTCGGTGTCGTCGCGCCGGCGGACCCGCAGGGTCCACAGCGGCGGGCCGGCCTCGACGGTTTCCCAGTGGATGGCATGACGCAGTTGCTGTGCGACCGCGGCCATCAGCAGTTCGGGCTCTTCCTCCACAAGCACGTCGAAGGTCTGACCGGCGCCGAGTTCGCGCAGGGTGTAATAGGCGCGGGTATGGGCATGGTCGCCCAGCCCGCGCAGGTCGAGAGTGAAATCAGCCATGGGGTTCCGGTTCCAGGTCGCGCCGGCGGGCCATGGATTCGCCGATGGCGCGGCATTGATCGGCGTCCAGCAGGTGTTCGGCCAGCGGCAGCACGGCTTCTTCCTCGAGGGCCAGATGGCGCCGGTACTGGTCGATCCATTCCGCCGCGCCGTCCAGCGAGGCATCGCGTCCTTCGGCGATGTCGAGCAGGGCCGGCTCCAGCCGGGACCAGCCGTTTTCCAGGGTTTCGTGCTCCGCGGTAAGACGGTCCAGCCAGTCGGGCAGCTGGGGATGGCAGTCGGGATGATGGCCGAGGCCCTTGAGCCGCGGGAACAGATCTTCGTCCTCGTCGGCATGGTGGTGCGGTGCGGAGGCATGGAAATATTTCAGCAGCCGCTGGGCGGCGGCCTGGGCCTCGGCATCCGCACCATGATCGGGGACATGTGCCTGCAGGCGGTCGAGCGTCTCCAGACAGCCCTTCAGGCGACGATGACAGGCACGCAGGACTTCGAGGGGGCGATCGAAGCCGGGCAACGGTTCGTTCATCTGGAGATTCATGCGGGCCTCGGGATGCACATCTGCCCCCTGTGTAGCAGTTCGGTGACCGTGTGGCCTTGATGCGGATCACATCGTGCGGAGGGTTTGTCTTTTGTGTCATTCGCCCCCAGAATCGATGGGACAGAGGCACCGGCGTCCGCGTGCCCGGCTTTGTAGTGTCCGTCGTTGCCGCGGCGGCCTTTCCCTGCATGTTCGTCCGGTCACCCCGGAATCGGTGACCGGCCCTGAGAGGTGGAGTTGTGGACAAGCCCGAGATCGTTGTTTCGGCAACCGACATGGAACGGCTGGACAAGCTGCTGGAATCCGCTTCGGCGGAAGACTGGCCCGGCAAGTCCGGGCTGGAGGCCGAACTGGATCGTGCGCGGGTAGTGGACTCGCACGAGATGCCGGCGTCGGTGGTAACCATGAACTCCAGCGTGCGCTTCCGGGTGGTGGAATCCGGGGAGGAATTCACCATGACCCTGGTCTACCCGCGTGACATGGATGACAGCGGGCAGACGCTGTCGATCATGGCGCCGGTGGGCAGTGCCCTGCTCGGACTCTCGGAGGGCGAGGAGATCGAGTGGCCTCGTCCGGGCGGGGGCGTGATGCACGTGCGCATCGACAAGGTGCTGTTTCAGCCGGAGCGGGCGGGCGAACACCACCGGTAACCGCGGGGTCTATCCCCAGTAGCCCTGGCGATACCATTGCCCGCTGCGCAGGCAGCGGAACACCCAGACCCCGCGACCGCGCGGGTCGCGCGCCAGGGCATAGTCGCGGCGCTGATCGTTTCCCCGGTCCCACCAGCCGTTTTCCATGCGTCCCAGGGGCTGCAGCCCCTGCAGATCCGTGGCCGCTGCCGGCACCGGCGCGTGCACCCACAGGGCCGTGCCGCAGGCCTGCTGCGCGGGGCCGGGCGCGGGCGTGGATCGGAGCCGTTGCAGGGTGGAGCCGACGGGCTCCTGCGCGTCTTCCGGGGCCGGGGTTCCCCGGTTGCTCAGGCCGCCGACCTTCTGTGCCCCCAGGCGCGCCCGCAGGCGGGCAAGCACGGCGGGCAGGTGCATGCCCGGGTTGTTCTCGCCGGCGGGATCTCCGGTCAGCAGGCCGTCATCGGTGGCGGGCGGGTCCAGCAGGTCGGCCGCGTGCAGGCGCAGGCCGATGACCGGGGCCTGCAGGGTCTCGCGCTCCAGTCGGGTCTGCCACAGGCTCAGCCAGTCCGCCGCGCGGATGCCCGGCTGGCCGCGTTCCAGGCTCAGGCGGGTGGTGGTCTCGCGATGCCGCAGTTCCAGCTGCATGCGCTGCAGGCTCAGGGCCCGCCCGCGCAGTTGCTGCTCGGCCTGCTGCAGCAGGCGGCGCAGGGGGAACACCAGCGCGGTGCTCGCGCGGATCTCGTGATCCAGGCGCAGGGCGAGTTCCAGGGTGGCCGGGGGGCAAAAGCGCGGCAGGGCCTCGCGGGCGTCACCCAGCAGGCGGTCGATGGTCTGCAGCAGTTCCGGTTCGTGGCGTCGTGCCAGTTCCGTGCGCGGCAGACGCAGCAGGTCACCGAACATCCGCAGGCCGGTGGCCTGCAGAGCCTCGCGGGTGCCCGCGGGCAACGGCAGGGTGTTCAGCGGGAAGCGTGCCAGGTTGCGGCGCAGGGCGTCGCGGTCCTCGGGGATCTCCGGGTGCCGGTGCGCGGCGAACAGCCGTGCAGCAGCCGGGCTGCGGGCCATGCCGGTGCGCGGCTGGAAACCCAGTTCGCGCAGCACCGCCTCTGCCCGTTCGCGCAGGGCCGGCAGCCCGCCGAACAGGCGCCGGCTGCGCCCGACCTCGAGCAGGATGCGCTGCTCTTCGGGTTCGGGATGCACGTGGTCGCTGAACTGCAGCAGGGCGGCGGCGAGTTGGTGAATTTCGCGCGCGCGGGCCGCCGGGTCGTCCTCGATCAGTTCCGGGGTGTCCAGAAGGGCCAGGGCATCGCCCAGGGGCATGCCCGGGCGGGCGCCGGCGCGGCGCGCGGCACGGTTGGCGGCATGCACCCGGGGTCGTTCCCCGCGTTCCACGATCAGCAGGGGATGCTGCGCGAGACGGGCGGCATCCGCGCGGCGGCGGGCCTGAAGATCCAGGGCCAGATGCGGAAGCTGCACGGCCAGCCAGCATTCCCGGGCCTCCGGCGCGGGGACGGGAGCGGGGTCAGGTTCCCGCGCCGGCTCCGGGAGCCCCGGGAGCAGTTGCAGGGTCGGCCCCGGGTGGGCCTGCTCCGTGTCGGGTGCCGGTCGTGCAGGACGTGTGTCCGGGATCACGGGGTGCCCTCCGCGGGAGGCGGGTGCGCCACGGAGAGATCCAGCGGCCGGCCGCGCCGGTACCGGGCGCCGCTGCCCTTGATGAAGTGCAGGCGCAGGCCCCGGCCATGGGGCTGCCATTGCAGGCGCTGATGTGCGGGTGAGGGCTGTTCCGCGGCCTGTGGTGGACGATGGAGCACGGCACAGGCGCGGCTTTCGCCGGCCGCCAGGCGCAGACGCCGCAGTCGTGCGGTCTCCGCGGGGCCGTGGATCCAGATCAGCAACACGCCAAAGGCGGGGTCGCGCAGGCACTGTTCCGCACTCCACAGGCGTTCGCCGTCCTGGTCGGCCCGCACCAGCAGGACCCGCTCCGGGGGAATGCCCAGCTGTTGCCAGCCGGGGAGCCAGGGGGTGGCCGGCGGGCCGATCAGGGCGATCCACAGACGCGCGCGCCCGCAGGCGGCGAGCATCGGGACCAGCAGGCGGGTCTCGCCGCTGCCGAAGGGCGCGCCCAGCAGTTCCACCAGCTGGCCGCGCGGCCAGCCGCCGCCCAGGGCCGTTTCCAGTTCGGGTGTCCCCGCTGGCCAGACCGCGTCGCCGCTGGCGGGGGCGCCCTGGCGGCCGCGCCACAGGGACGGGTGTTCCAGCAGTGAGTCCAGGGCGCGGCTCATTCCCTTTCCAGATCGCGCAGCACGCCCACGCCGATCCCCTCGATCGCGAGTTCGCGGCGCTCGGGGTCGATATCGATGGGGGCGAAATCGGGGTTTTCGGGCAGCAGGCGGATCCGCGAACCATCGTGGTGGAAGCGCTTGACCGTGACCTCGTCCTCGATGCGCGCGACCACGATCTGGCCATCCCGGGCCTCCGGCGTGCGGCGCACGGCGAGCAGGTCGCCGTCGAGGATGCCGGCATCACGCATGCTTTCGCCGTGTACCCGCAGCAGGTAGTCGGGGCGGGCGCGGAACAGGGCGTCGCCGAGTTGGTAGTGCCCCTCGATGTGTTCGGTGGCCAGCAGCGGCGAGCCGGCCGCGACCCGGCCGATCAGGGGAATGCCGTCCGCTTCCGGGGGCGTGCCGGGAGACGGGCGGGCCTCGGGGGACAGGCGGATCCCGCGGGCCGCCCCGCCCACCAGTTCGATCGCGCCCTTGCGCGCCAGGGCCTTGAGGTGGCATTCCGCCGCATGCGGCGAGCGGAAGCCGAAGGCCGCGGCGATCTCGTTGCGCGTGGGTGCGGTGCCCTGGGTGGTCATCACCTCGGTGATGTAGTCGAGGATGGCCTGCTGGCGCGGGGTGAGCGACGGGACGGACGACACGGGGCGGCTCCGGATACTGTTCGTAATTACAGTAACTGGAGGGCGCCCGGGTCGGCAAGCGGTCAGTCGGGGTCCGCTGCGTGTCCGGTGTAGAAGCGCCGGGCGTCGTCGAACAGCTCGGCGTTGGTGTCGGCACGCATGTACAGCATGTGCCCGCCGGGATAGCGGCCGGTGACGATGCGCTCGTCGTCGCCCGGGTCCGCGGCATGCGCGATCTGCCCCAGCAGCCATTCGGTGGCGAAATAGGGGGTGATCAGGTCGGCCTCGCCGTGCACGCTGAAGATGCGAAAGCGGGGATCCAGTGCCAGGGCGGTGGCCAGGTCGTCCATCGCCGAGGCCGGGCCGGTCCGCTGCGAGCTGTCCCAGTCCCAGGCACCGAAGACTTCGCGGCTGAGCAGGCGATACTGATGCCCGTGCGACCAGTCCAGGGTGTTGCGCAGGTGGTCCAGCATGGCGGTGGACAGCGGGGCCACCAGACCGTCGAGGATGGCATCGGCCCGCGGCCGCGTGCGGGTCGGGACCGGATCCGGCGAATCGATCCCGCCATCGTACAGGCTGACCAGCCGGCCCTCGTCCCGCAGCAGGCCACGCTGCGCCATGTTCAGGGTGATGCGGCCGCCGGTCGCGCGCAGGTGGTCGCGCTCCATCCCGGTGAAGCGGACCACTTCATCGATCCAGTCGGCGTCGATCCGCCCCGGGTGCAGCAGCCCCTCGAGATAGTCCCCCAGCGCGAATGCCTCCGCCTGCTCGAGGCTCGGCGGGTCATCGCCCAGGCGGTCATGCGCGCGTGCCGAGGCGGTCAGCGCCGGCAGCATCAGGGCGTGCGGGAGCGGGCGGCCGGTGCCGCCCTCGAGCATGCCGAAATCCAGCGCGGGGGAGACCAGCACCGTGCCCGAGACGCTGATACCGGAGTTGCGCATCAGCCGCGCGGGCAGGGCACCGGCGCGATAGCCGCCATAGCTTTCCCCGCCGAGGTACACCGGGTCGCCGCGCCGTCCGTGGTCGTCCAGCCAGCGTTCCAGCATCTCCTCCAGCGCGGCCAGGTCGCCCTCCGGCTCGAAGAAGTCTTCGGGATCGCCGGCCTCCATCACCCGGCTGAAGCCGGTGCCCGGCGGATCGACGAACACGAGGTCGGTAAACGCCAGCCAGGTCTTCGGGTTGTCCGTCAGCCGCGGTGGCGTGGCGGCCGACAGGCCCCGGTCGTCGGTGTCCAGGACCCGCGGTCCCAGTCCGCCGACGTTGAGATAGGCCGAGGCCGCCCCCGGGCCGCCGTTGAACAGGAAGGTCACCGGGCGGTCGGTGTCTTCATCCTCCACCGTGTAGGCCACGCTGAAGACCCGTGCCTCGGGGTGTTCGCGATCCTCGCCCAGCGGAGTGTAGCCGACCGTCGCGCGGTATTCAAGCCGTTCGTCGTCCACCGTTTCCAGCGAATGCGTGGTGGTCACCGGTTCGGGGAGCACTGCCGGCAGTTCCTCGTGTTCGTCCCCTTCGCCCGTGGCCGGGGCCGCGAGCAGCAGCAGGACCAGACCGAGGGCCCCGGGTCCGCCATGTCGCCGCATCAGCAAACCGCCGTCTCCTCGGTATCGGGGCAGTCGTGCTGCACCACGCGGTCTTCTTCCAGCCAGTGCTTGATGCCGTCGGTGACGTTATGGACGTCCTCGTACCCCAGACCGTCGGCCAGCGCGCGGGCCAGTACGCCGGTGCGGCTGCCGGTGCGGCAGATCAGGACCACGGTGTCATCCGGGTCTACCGCATCGGTGAACGCCTGACCGAATTGCGGAATGAACTGGCCGCGTTCGTCGAAGGCGGTCATGCGCAGGCTGCCTTCGACCACCCCGGTCTCGGCCCATTCGTCGGGGCGGCGGATGTCGACCACGGTCACGTCATCGCGTTCCAGCATCCCGGCCAGCTCGTCATTGTCGAGCCCGCCGAACGGGGCCGGTTCCACCTCCAGGATCTCCACCTCGAAGCGCAGGGTGGCATCCGGCGGGATCACGTCACCGGCGCCGCGCGAACCGTAGCCCAGTTCCGGCGGGATGATGATTTCGCGCTCGCCGCCCTCGCGCATGCCCTCCAGGCCCTTCTCCCAGCCCGGAATGACTTCGCCGGCGCCCAGGGTCAGGGTGAACGGCTGGCCGCGGTCGCGACTGGAATCGAAGGGCTCTCCCTGATCCTCGCCGTCCTCGTGGACCCAGCCGGTGTAATGCACGGTCACGGTGTCATGACGCACGACCTCGGCGCCTTCGCCTTTTTCGAGGTCGCGGACCTGGACGTTTTCCGCCAGCGCGGTGGCGGGCAGGATCAGGAGCATGGCGGCGAGCCAGTATTTCATCGGTTCGTACCTGTCGATCGTGAAAAGGATGATGATTGCAGAGACTGTCGGAGCCCCGGGAACATTCCCTGTGGTCAGCGCAGCAGCCGGCGGCGGATGCGGTAGCTGGCCACGCTGATGGCCAGGACGCCGTAGCCAGTGATGACCGCAAGATGGGGCAGCCAGCGGATCGGCCATTCGCCGGTCATCAATGGCCGCACCAGTTCGATTACGTGGGCCAGCGGCAGCATCCAGGCCAGGGTCTGCACCCAGCCGGGGAGCTGTTCCAGGGGGAAGAAAACCCCGGACAGCAGCAGCATGGGGGTGACCGCCAGGGTGAAGTAGTAGAGGAAGAAATCGTAGCTGCGCGCCAGCGAGGTGACGACCAGCGCCAGCGCGCCGAAGGTGAAGGCGGCGAGGAAGATCACCGGCAGCGCCAGCAGGGCGCGCGCGTCGGCCACCAGCCCCAGCAGGCTGGCCACGATCAGTACGGTGATCGCGGAGATCAGGCCCTTGGTGGCGGCCCACACGGCCTCGCCGAACACGATGTCGTCCAGCGTGAGCGGGGTCGCCAGCATGCCGAGCCAGGTGTTCTGTTCCGCCATGCGCGTATAGGCCGAGTACATGCCCTCGAAGCTGGCGGTCATCATCGCGCTGGAGGCGACGATGCCGGAGGCGATGAACACCATGTAGCGCATGCCGTCGACCTCGCCCACCATGGCGCCAAAGCCGACCCCGAACGCGAGCAGGTAGAGGATCGGCTCGCCGAAATTGCCGACCACCGCCGGCAGCATCAGTTTGCGCCACACCCGCAGATTGCGGCGCCACACCGTGAACAGGCGCGGGCCGGGGCGGGGGAGCAGGGGGTGGGTGCGCTGGCGCATGGGCATTCAGTCCCGCAGGTCGTGGCCGGTGAGCTTGAGGAAGACGTCTTCGAGGTTGGCCTCGCGCAGGCCCATGCGTTCCCCGCGTGCCTCCAGCCGGCCGCGCAGGCCTTCCGGGTCGGGGGTGTAGATCAGCCAGGTGTCGGCGACCTGGTGGGCGCGGTCGCGCGGCCCCAGTTCGTTTTCGATGGATGCGGCGGCGCCGCGGCCGGCGACCGTGGCCACCCAGGGCTCGACGTGTTCGCGGATCAGCCGGGCGGGGGAGTCACAGGCGATGATGCGGCCATGGTCGATGATCGCGATGCGATCGCACAGTTCTTCAGCTTCTTCCATGTAATGCGTGGTCAGCACCAGGGTGACACCCGAGGCACGCAGCTCGCGCAGCTGTCGCCAGAGGTGGTGACGGGCCTGGGGATCGAGTCCGGTCGTGGGTTCGTCGAGGATCACCGCGGCCGGGTCGTTGATCAGCGCGCGGGCGAGGGTCAGGCGGCGCTTCATGCCCCCGGACAGTGACTGGATCGGCGCGTCGCGCTTGTCGCTCAGGTTCACCCGTTCCAGCAGCCGGTCGATGTGCGTGTGCAGCGAGGGGCCGGACAGGCCGAAATACGAGGCATAGGTGCTCATGTTCTCGCTGACGGTGAAATCGGGATCCAGGGTGTCGAACTGCGGCACCACGCCCAGTCGGTGGCGGACCGCCCGCTCGCCCTCGGGCATGCTCCGGCCGAGGACCTCGATGTGACCGGCATCAATGGGCGTGAGGCCCAGCAGCATGCGCAGGGTGGTGGTCTTGCCCGCCCCGTTGGGGCCCAGCAGGCCGAAGAACTCGCCCTCCGGGATGTCCAGGTTGACGCCGTCCACCACCGGCGTGCCGTCGTACCACTTGCGCAGGTCCTGGATGCGGATGGCGGTCAAGGGGTGTCCTTTTCGCAAAACGAGTAGTCGGGATCCCGCACAGTGTAAGGTGTTCCCGCCGGGTGCCGCGAAGGGGGCAGGACCGCGCGGGGATTTCCGGTGCCCATGGTCGTCGCCGGGGCAATGCGCTACCCTTCGCCGCGTTTGCGCGCAGGCGCGCTCCTGCAAAGGCAGCAGCTCTGCGGCAGACTGTTCCGGCCAACGCGAGGTGATCCATGCAGTTGTTCTGGCAGCCCCGGACGGATCTGGGCAAGGCGATCGGGCCGGGCATCCTGATGGCCGGCGCCGCGATCGGCGGTTCCCATCTGGTGTCCTCGACCCAGGCCGGTGCACTCTACGGCTGGTCCCTGCTGGGATTGTTGCTGCTGGCCAACCTGTTCAAGTACCCGTTCTTCCTGTACGCGGTGAAGTACCGCGCGGCCACCGGCGACACGATCCTGCATGGCTACCGGCGCATGGGGAAGGGCTTTCTCGCGGCCTTCTTTGGCCTGAATCTGGTCAATGCCTTCCTCAATACCGCGGGGGTCGCGTTCATCTCCGCCAGTCTGTTTCTGGCGTTCCCGTTCGTGGACGCCGCCGATTACGTGACCGGGATCGCCATCGGCATCCTGTTGCTGTGTGCCGCGATCATCATCGCCGGGCATTATCAGCTGCTGGACAAGATCGCCAAGGTGGTGGTGTTCCTGCTGGCGGTGTCCACCCTGACCGCGGTGATCGTGGCGATCTGGCAGAGCGCGGAGATCCCCGAGGGGTTCGTCGGGCGCGACCCGTGGGACCTTGCCTCCATCGGCTTCATCATCATGTTCATGGGCTGGATGCCGGCGCCCATCGACATCGCGGCGTGGCCGTCGCTGTGGCGGACTTCGCGCGAGATCGAGACCGGCCACCGCGCCACGGTGGGCGAGTCGACCGCCGATTTCCACATCGGCTACATCGTGACCGTGGTCCTGGCGGTGTTCTTCCTCGCCCTGGGTGCGCTGGTGATGTATCGCGCCGGCGCAGGGATCGAGCTGGCCGACATGACGGCCGGCGAGTTCTCCGCTCGCTTCATCGAGATGTACACCTCGACCATCGGCGACTGGGCGCACTGGCTGATCGTGCTGGCGGCGTTTTCCGCGATGTTCAGTACCACCCTGACCTGCATGGACGGATGGCCGCGCTCGCTGGCGATGAGCACCCTGCTGCTGTTCGACCGCCCGGAGACGGGGCTGCGGCGCACTCTGGTCGCATGGCTGCTGTTCACGGTGGTGGCCTGCATCGTGATCATTCAGTTCCTGCTGACCGATCTGCTGGCGATGCTGCAGTTCGCGATGGTGGTGTCGTTCCTGACCTCGCCGGTGTTCGCCTGGCTCAACTATCGCGCCATCCAGCGTCCCGAGGTGCCGGAAAAGGATCGCCCGGGACCGGTGCTGCACGTGCTCTCGTGGGCGGGCATGGCGTTCTTCGTGGTGTTCACGCTGCTGTTCGTGGTGTGGTTCTTCGGGTTGCAGGATGCGGCCGAGGAGGAGCGCGAGCGGATGCAGGAGGAGGAGCAGGCCCTGGTCGTCCCGTTCGAGCCGACGGCCCGGGTGTGACAGGAACCTCCTCAGTTCGAGGCGCGTGCTCGGGTGAGCCGGCGCACGATCAGCGTCAGCAGGATGGCCACGCCGATCGCCCCGATCGCGAACACCGGGCTGGAGAGCAGGTCCGGGCGCAGCAGCAGTAACAGGCCCAGCGCCAGCATCATCATCCCGGACAGCAGTTTGAGCAGACGCCCCTCGTGTTCCTGCAGCTTGCGGTTGCCCAGGGTGAAGGCGAACAGGGCGACGATCGCCAGCATCGGCAGCACGTAGATCAGGTTGTACGCGACCAGATAGCCGTAATAGCTCACCGCGCCGGGATCGTGGGTGGTCAGGATCCGGGTGTAGATCATCGGGAAGCCCAGGGTGCACAGGATCTCGTAGAGGTTGACCACCACCGCCAGGACCACGGTGGCGCCCAGCACCCAGGGCAGGCTGTCGGCCTGGGTCAGCTCGCGCATGCGGCGGAACAGGCCCGGCCGGGCCGAATCCGGGATGCTCAGCGATACCCCGCGCTTGAACAGGAAGTAGTCCTTGATATTGATCAGCGCCATTGCCAGCGCCACGGCCCCGGCGATGCGCGTGATCAGAGGCATCTCGCCGAGTACCAGGAAGGCGTTCAGCCAGGCGGTCATGAAGGTGAAGTAGATGACCCCCGAGATGGTCACGAAGACCCCTCCGATCAGCAGGATGCGGCCCCGGCTGCGGCTGTGCACCACCACGCTCAGCAGGAACAAGAGGACGAAGAAGGCGCAGGGGTTGAACGCGTCGAAGCCCGCGAGAAGCAGCGTCAGCGCCGGCAGGGACAGCCGGTCGGGGTGCAGCTCGCCGAACAGGGGCAGGCGCAGCGGCTCGGCCCCGGTCCACAGCGCGCGTTCCAGCTCGGGCGGTTCGCCGGCCTGAACCCGCCGGTGACAGGTCTCCAGCAATTCGCGCAGCCGGGCCTCCTGACGTCCGCGCGTGTCGAACCCCTCCAGCATCGCCCCGCAGAACAGGAAACCGGGCACCGCCCGGGCCTGTTCGCCACGTTCGGTGGCCATCTGGCGGTAGAGCGAGCCCAGTTGCGGGTGTGCGGTGAGGTCGTAGCTGCGCACGGCCAGCCAGGGGTAGTCCTGCGCCAGCTGATGGACCACCGGCAGCGCGTCCAGACAGCGCGGACACTCGCGGGTCCAGAAGAAATGCAGGGTGATGGTGGGGGCGGCCTCGTCGGCGTCGTCGGATTGCCCACCCGGAGTCTGGGCCTGGGCGGTGCCCCCGGCGAGCGAGAGCAGCAGGAAGCCCATCAGTATCCAGGCCAGTCCCGCGAACATCCGTGCCGGATGTCCGTGGTCCTTCGCGGGTGGATCGTGCCTTCCCGGCATGGGGCTCCCCGTGCTGTTCCCTGTCGCCGAGTATAACCGGCTTTCAGTGTGCCTCGTCGCGCCAGCTGGCGAGCGCGTGCAGGGCCAGGGTCACGAGAACGGCCGTCCCCGCAACGAGCGTCATCAGCGGCGGCGCTTCGGCCAGGAACAGCCAGACCCACAGGGTACCGAACACCGCTTCGAGGACCAGGAACAGGGCGACCTCGCCGGCCGGGAGGTGACGGGTGGCCAGGGCGATCATCACCAGCGCCAGTGGCAGCTGGACCGCGCCCATCAGCAGCAGCGTGGCCAGGCTGGTGGCCGACACAGCCAGCGGCGCGGCAAAGAAGAGCGCAATCACCGCGCCCAGCAGGCCGCCGGTGGCGATCACCGCGAGCCGGTCGATTTGCGGCGAACGGCGCAGCAGGGTCAGCTTGAGGCCGACCACCATCGCCGCGCCCAGCGCGAACAGGTCCCCCAGCCAGCCGCCGGTTTCCAGCGAGCCGGCGAACACGCCGACGATGCCGACCAGGCTGAGCAGGATCGCGACCCAGGTCCGCAGCGGGATCCATTCGCGCAGGATCAGGCCCGAAAACAGGGCCGCGAACAGCGGCGAGGCGGCGAGGATGACCACGGCATTCGCGACGGTAGTATGCAAAACCGCGAGGACGAACAGATAGTTGGTGGCAGCGAATCCGGTCGCGGTCCACCACGCGTCCATGCCGCCGCGCCGCATGCAGGCCCAGCTCCAGCGCCCGTTCATCAGCCGCAGCACGACGGTGAGGGTGATCGCCATGAACAGGCCGCGCCAGAACAGGATGTCCGGCGCGCTGGCATCGGCGAGGCGCACCAGCAGGCCGTCGAAGCTGATCGCCATGACTCCGATGAACGCGAACAGGGCACCGGTGGCGTGCGGACTGAGGTTGCGAATCAATGCGGGCTCCTTTTCTGCTACGTTGGCCGGATTTCCAGTCCGAGGAGTTTTCCATGTCGTCAGCGACGATCCCCGCCGCGTTGCAGCCGGTCGGCTGCGTGGGCCTGGGCATCATGGGCGCGCCCATGACCCGCAACCTGCTTGCTGCGGGGGCCGAGGTGCATGTCTGGGCCCGACGTCCGGAACAGGCGCGGGCCCTCGAACCGGACGGTGCCCGGGTGCACGGGGATCTGGCCGGGCTGCTCGCGCAGGTCTGCGTCCTGGTGCTCAACGTTTCGGACACGCCCGACGTCGCGGCCCTGATGGAGGGGCCCGGCGGGGTGCTCGAACACGGTCGTCCGGGCCTGATCATCATCGACCACAGCACCATCGAGCCGGTACGTTCCCGCGAGCTCGCACGCGCCGCGGCGGAGCGTGACATGGTGTTCATCGACGCCCCGGTTTCGGGGGGCGAGCCCGGTGCCCGCGCCGGTACCCTGAGCCTGATGATCGGCGGGCCCGCGGACGCGGTCGAGCAGATCCGGCCCCTGCTGGAGGCCGTGGGCTCCACGCTCACCCATGTCGGTGACAGCGGTGCCGGGCAGATCGCCAAGGCCTGCAACCAGCTGGTGGTCGGCGAAACCCTGGCGGCGATCGGCGAGGCCTTTGCGCTGGCCGAGGGGCAGGGCGTGGATCCCGCACGCATCCGCGAGGCGCTGCTGGGCGGTTTTGCCGGATCGCGGATCCTCGAGGTGCACGGCCAGCGGCTGCTGGACGGCGACTTCGAGCCCGGGTTCCAGCTGGGACTCTACCAGAAGGACGCCGGGATCGTGGCCGAGCTGGCCCGGCGCACGGGTCTGGAACTGGACGGGGTCCGGCGGATCGGCGCTGCCGTGGACGCCGCCTGCGCGGACGGGCGCGGTGACGCCGACGTGTCCCTGCTGGCACGCTACTGTGCCGGATCGTCGGGCGGGCGTGCCGAATAACCCGGCTACAGTGCCAGGGGGGTGTTGCGGTAACCGGGGGCGGGGGGCTGCATGCGATCGCCGGGTTCGGGGAAGCGCTGCATCAGCTTGTCGTAGTAACTGCGGATATTGCGGGTGTAGCTGACCGGCTCCCAGCCGCGGGCGTAGCCGTGCCGGGTCTGTTCGTACCAGCGGGATTCGGCCAGTCGCGGCAGCCATTCCTTCACGTCGACCCAGCGGTCCGGATCGTCGCCGTTGTTGGCGGCCAGCGCACGTGCGTCGTTCACATGCCCCAGGCCCACGTTGTAGGCGGCCAGGGTCATCCAGGTGCGGTCCGGTTCGGGGATGCTTTCGGGGAGGCGTTCGCGCATCTGCAGCAGGTAGCGCGTGCCCCCGTCCACCGAGGCCTGTGGATCGGTGCGGTCGGGGATCCCCAGATCCTGCGCGGTGGCCCGGGTCAGCATCATCAGGCCCCGCACCCCCGTGGGCGAGACCGCGTCGGGGTTCCAGTGCGATTCCTGATAGGCCACGGCGGCAATGAAGCGCCAGTCGAGGTTGTATTTCTCGCCGGCGGCCTCGAACAGATCGCGAAAACGTTCCAGACGGTCATGGACGCGTCGCTCGAAGGTCAGGGTGTCCACCAGGTCGTGGGTCTCCAGGTGGCCGAGGTAACGATCCAGTAGCCGTTCCAGTTCACCGGTGTCCCGCAGGGACTGCAGGAAGCGTCCGGCTTCACGTTCCAGGCTGGTGTCGCCACGATCGGGAAACAGCCAGACCAGCGGGGTGGTGCCGGCCAGTTCGTAGCCGGCGCGCAGTTCGGGATGCAGCCGCTGCAGGCGCCGGTATTCCAGCGATGTCATCAGGGCAAAGTCGATCTCGCCGCGCTCCAGGGCGTCGCGCATCCGCTCCGGCCCGGGCAGGGGCAGGACTTCATGCGGGGCCGTGGTGGCGACATCATCTTGGCCATCCTCCCGGTGCGGGCGATGCAGCATGGGCGGCAGCGATGCCCCGGCGGGGACGCCGATCCGGCTGCCTGCGGGGATGTCCATGGGCGACAGCAGGGGGCCGCCGTTCTCGGCCCCCTGCCAGTAGGCCAGGATACGCTGAACCTCGAGAATCTCGGGGCCCCGTCGCAGTCCGGCATCGTCGCCCGGCGGCACGAGAAGACCGGCTCCCAGATCGACGCGACCGGCCCGGAGCAGGGCGTGGACATCCGCGGGGCGTTCCACGCGCCGGACCTCCAGGGAAACGCCCAGACGCTCGGCGAGGCGGTCGAGGAGCTCCAGTTCCAGTTGTTCGCGCCCCCCGTAGTCCGCCAGGTCGGAGCGGCCCAGGGCATGTTCCACGAATGCCACCCGCAGTTCCTCGCGGAACTGGATCTGCTCGGTGACCGGCGCGGGCTGCAGCCATACCCGCAGTGCTATGGCGACCAGCACCACGACGAACACGCCCAGTTCGATCTGGTGGCGCGTGGAGAGTGCGGGGCGGAGGCGGCGGGTCGGGCGCATGGGCCGAAGGGTAGCGCATCGTGCCGCTCGGGATCCGTGATCCGGATCAGCGGCCGGTTCGGGTCAGCGCCAGTGCAGCACCAGGCCCTGTTCGCGCAGGAGCTGCAGGGCGGGATCCACGCAGTCGTCGATGAACGCGGCGCGCTGCGGGTTGTTGCGGGCGACACGGCAGTAGTCGGGGCCCTCGGGCAGCCCGGCCAGCTGATAGATGTCCTGCGTGGGGTAATAGAACGCGTGCACGAACTGGCGGAACACCCGGCGCATCAGCGGCCGGTACAGCATCTTCTGCCAGTTCGGCAGGGTTTCCATGTGCTGTTCCAGCGTATCCCGGGCGTGGGCCATGTGCCGCGCCTCGTCGATCATGTGCGTGGTGACCACGTCGTGCACCGTGGGGCTGATGGTCTCGCGGTGGCGGCGGATCAGCCGGTTCATGCGGTCGGGGACCTCTTCGCCGATCATCACCGCAATCCAGAACACCGCCGATTCGAACGGGGCGAAGCGTCCGACCAGCGTGGCCATGCGCGGCTTGGGGAACCGCCGGAGCGGCAGTTCCAGACCGCTGCGCCGCATGAACTCGATGAACATCAGGCTGTGACCGGCTTCTTCGCGCAGTTCGTGCAGACGGTAATTGAGCCGGTCGAGGCGGTCGGCGGAGTGCATCGAGATGCGTGCGATGCGCTCCATGAACAGCCCCTCCAGCCACAGGGCCCCGCTGATGAAGTAGATGAATTCGTATTGCGACAGGCGCCGTTTGAGCGCATCGGACAGGCGGTCGTATTCCGGCGTGCCGTACAGCGAGATGGCCGGCTCCGGGATCCAGAAATCGTCCAGGGACAACGCCTCCCATTCCACTCGCAGGAGCGGATCCTCGTAGGGCGCGCTGTTGCGGCTCAGATGGTCGAGCAGCTCCTGCGACGAATTCATCAGGGGATCACCGGGCAATGGCTGCAGTCAGTCGCGCGAATCATACCCGCAAACCGCTGCCGGACCAATGTCCCGGATTCAGGTACGCGGGGGAACGCTCACGCCCGCCGCGCGCAGCAGGGCGGCCAGCCGGATCAGGGGCAGGCCGACCAGTGCGGTGGGGTCCTCGGTGTCAATGCGTTCGAACAGGCTGATGCCAAGACCCTCCGAACGGAAACTGCCGGCGCAGTCCAGCGGCTGGTCCTGGCGTACGTACGCGGCGATCTCGGCGGCGTCCAGATCGCGGAAGGTCACCCGGCAGGGGATCTCTTCCACTTGTGCCTCGCCGGTTGCGGTGTCCAGCAGACAAAGCCCGGTGTGGAAGGTGACCGTGCCCCCCGAAAGCATTGCCAGTTGCTCGCGGGCGCTTGTTTCGTCTCCGGGTTTGCCGAGGATGCGCCCGGCATGGGCGGCGTTCTGGTCGGAACCGATGATCAGGGCGCCGCCGTGGCGCCCGCTGACCGCGCGAGCCTTGGCTTCGGCCAGGCGGCGGACCAGATCCGCCGGTGCTTCGCCGGGGTACGGCCGTTCGTCAACGGTGGGGGCATCGGTGCCGAACGGCAGCGCCAGACGCTGCAGCAGCTGTGCGCGATAGGGCGAGGTCGAGGCGAGGATGACGCTGCGTTCCGGTGATGGCATGGCTCAGTCTCCCGTGGCGACGGCGGTTTCGACCGTCACCAGCACGCACCCGGCGGTCACCGCGGCGCCGCGTTCCACATGTACTGCGGTCACGGTGCCTCCGGCGGGGGCGACGAGTTCGGATTCCATCTTCATGGCCTCGACCACCACCACCGCCTGCCCGGCCTCCACCGGGTCGCCCGGGGCCACCAGGATGTCCACCACGGTACCGGGCAGGGTAGTGGTGACATCCCCGGGACCGGCCGCCGGCCCCGCGGCGCCGCCGGCGGATGGCGCCGCGGGGTCCGGTGCGGACGTGCCCGAGGGGCGGGTGTCCAGGGTATCCAGGGTGTGCACGCCAACCTCTTCGGGCAGGCCGTCCACGCTGAGGAACAGGGTCCGGTGGCCATCGTCGCGGGGTCCGCTGCCGCGGATCTCGATCTCGTGGTCTTCGCCGTCGAGCTGCAGGATGAAACGCCGCGGCGCGGGGCAGCCGGGGCGGTCATCGCCGGGCAGGTCCAGGGGTTCCGGGGCGAGGGTCCCGGCACGCCGGTCCTCGAGGAAGCGTCGGCCGATCTCGGGGAACAGCGCGCAGGTCAGGACGTCCTCCGGCGATTCGGCCAGATCCCCGGCCTCGGCAGTGAGACGCTCCATCTCGGGTTCCAGGTGATCGGCGGGCCGTTCTTCCAGCACCGGCTCGTCGCCGATCGCCCTGCGGCGCACTTCGGCATTCACCGGTCCCGGGGCCCGGCCATAGTGCCCGCCGAGATAGCGCTTCACTTCGTTGCTGACATGGGCGTAGCGCTCTCCACCGAGTACGTTCATCACCGCCTGGGTGCCCACGATCTGCGAGGTCGGGGTGACCAGCGGCGGGTATCCGAGATCCTCGCGGACCCGCGGCACTTCCTCCAGCACCGCGTCGAAACTGTCCAGGGCACCCTGTTCGCGCAGCTGGCTGGCGAGATTCGACACCATGCCGCCGGGCACCTGGTTGACCTGAACCCGGGTGTCCACTCCGGTGAAGCGGCTCTCGAAGCGGTGGTACTTCGGCCGCACGTCGTGGAAATGGCGGGCGACGGTCTGCAGGGCTTCCAGGTCAAGGCCGGTGTCGTGTTCCGTGCCGGCCAGTGCGGCCACCATGCTCTCGGTCGGCGGGTGGCTGGTACCGCCGGCGAATGGCGTCAGCGCGGTTTCGATGTGCCGGCAGCCGGCACGGATCGCCTCCCAGTGGCACAGCTCGGACAGGCCCGAGGTCGCGTGGGCATGCAGATGCACGGGTACGTCCAGGGCGTCGACCAGTTCGGTGACCAGTTCGCGCGTGGCCGAAGGTGTCAGCAGGCCGGCCATATCCTTGATCGCGATGCTCTGCGCCCCCATGGCCGTGAGTTCGCGCGCCAGCGCCACGAACTGGCCGCTGTCATGCACCGGCCCGGTGGTGTAGCAGAGCGTGCCCTGGGCGTGGGCCCCGGCCTCGCGGGTCGCCTCGATCGCCACCCGAAGGTTTCGCGCATCGTTCATCGCGTCGAAGATGCGGATGATGTCGATCCCGCCTGCCACCGCGCGATCCACGAAGGCGCGCACCACGTCGTCGGCATAATGGCGATAGCCCAGCAGATTCTGGCCACGCAGCAGCATCTGCAGCGGGGTGCGGGGCAGGGCGGCCTTCAGGCGATGCAGCCGTTCCCACGGGTCCTCGCCCAGGTAGCGCAGGCAGGCGTCGAAGGTGGCGCCGCCCCAGACCTCCAGTGAGTGGAAACCGATGGCATCCAGCTGCGCACAGGCCGGCAGCATGTCCTCGGTCCGCAGGCGGGTCGCGATCAGGCACTGGTGCCCGTCGCGCAGGGTCACGTCGGTCAGGCGAACGCGGTCCATGGGCGGTCCATTGGCAGGTGGGAAAGGGATGGTCGGCTCATCATGCCCATGTGTGCAGGCCGTGATGGGCGGCGATCGCGGCCGCCACCAGTGCCGCCCGGCGGCGCGGATCGGGCCGCGGCCGGAGGTGTGCCAGCCCGGGTCGGGCTTCGATGAATCCGGTGTCGAAGTGGCCGCTGCGGAAATCCGGATCGTCCAGAATGGCCAGGTGGTAAGGCACGGTGCTGTGTACGCCGCGCAGTTCGAGGTCGTTCAGCGCACGCTGGCAACGGGCCAGCAGGGCGGGCCAGGTATCGGCGTGAACGATCAGCTTGGCGCACATCGAGTCGAAATTCGACGGGATCACGTAACCGTCGTACAGCGCGCTGTCGGTGCGCACCCCCGGGCCCCCGGGCGGCACGAAACGCGTGATCCGGCCCGTGTCGGGGCGGAAGTCGTTCGCCGGGTCTTCGGCATTGATGCGGAATTCGATCGCCATCCCGCGCGGATGGATGTCGGCCTGGGTGAATCCCGGTGGTTCACCGGCCGCCACGCGCAGCTGTGCCTGGACCAGATCGATGCCGGTGATCATTTCGGTGACCGGATGTTCCACCTGAAGACGCGTGTTCATCTCCATGAAATGAAAGGACCCTTCATGGTCCAGGAGGAACTCGACCGTCCCCGCGTTGCGGTAGCCCGCCGCCTCGGCGGCGCGCACCGCCAGGGCGCCGAGGTGTTCCCGCTGGTCCCTCGTCAGGGCCGGCGACGGGGCGATCTCCAGGAGTTTCTGGTGACGCCGCTGGATGGAGCAGTCGCGCTCGTACAGGTGGACGGCGCGGCCGGCGGCATCGGCGAGGATCTGGACTTCGATGTGGCGTGGATTGAGCACCGCCTTCTCGAGGAAGATCTCGGTACGCCCGAAGGCCCGCGTGGCCTCCGAACGCACGCGTTCGAACTGCCGCTCCACCGTGGCGGCGTCCTCGCACAGGCGAATCCCGCGTCCGCCGCCCCCGCTGGTCGCCTTGAGCATCACCGGGTAGCCGATGCGGTCGGCCACCACGCGGGCTTCCTCGGCATCGGCGAGGTTGCCGTCGGACCCGGGCGTAACCGGGACACCGGCCGCCTGCATGGTCGCCCGCGCGGCGACCTTGTCGCCCATGCGCCGGATGACCCCGGCCGGCGGACCCACCCAGATCAGGCCGGCCTGCGTGACGGCCTCGGCAAAATCGGCGTTTTCCGACAGAAAGCCGTAGCCCGGATGCACGGCGTCGCAACCCCGCGCCCGGGCGGCTTCCACCAGTCGGGCGATATCGAGGTAACCGGACTCGGTGTCGGGGCCGAGGTCGACCGCTTCCGCCGCGCGATGGACATGCAGGGCGTGGCGGTCGGCGTCCGTATGCACGGCCACCGGCGTGACGCCCAGCTCGCGGCAGGCGCGGATGATCCGGACGGCGATCTCGCCGCGGTTGGCGATCAGGAGTTTGCGGATCAACATCGCTCTCCGGGCGACCCTGGAAACCGCAGTATCGACACGCCCGGGGGGTGCTCGCAAGTTTCTGTTTCGGTTTGACGCCCTGTTCGCGCGCGCGCATAATCCGCGCCCTTGTACACGGTCCCGTTTGTATGAGCCGCGTCCCCGCCTCACTTGATCCGCAGCAGCCCCGCGTCCAGCAACGCGAGTTCGTCATGGACGCGCTCGTGGCCGGCGATCTGCCGCGTCTGCGTGCCGAGTCGCTGGAGGGCCATCCGCTGCATGTAGCGGCGCGTTTCGAGATCCGGCGGGGGGCGCTGGGCGAGTTGCGGCTCTCCGGGACCATCGAGGGCGAGCTGTGGCACGAGTGTCAGCGCTGTCTGCAGCCGATGGCCTGGCATTTCCGCCTGACGCCGGACGCGGTGCTGGTGCCGCTGGAGGGATCCATCGAGGGCCTCGACGCCGGTGACGACTTCATCGAGCTGGATGCCGAGGGCCTGCTGCGCCCGCGCGACTGGGTGGAGGAAGAGGTCCTGCTGGCCTGGCCGCTGGTGCCGCGCCACGAGGACTGCAACACCGGTCGGACGGACGAATTCGCCGAGGGCGAGGGACGCGAGAATCCGTTTGCGGTGCTGGCCGGGCTGAAGGACGACCTCGCCGGCCGCGGGGACGACTCCTGACCCGACCGCAGGTACCGGGGCGGGCATTCGCCGCGGTGAAACGCTATACTGCCGCCCGTTTTACGGGCTATCCGTACCAACTGGCTTCAATCTGGAGATTCATCATGGCCGTTCAGCAACGCCGCAAGACCCGTTCCAAGCGCGACATGCGCCGTTCCCACGACGGGCTCAAGGGCGCGACCCTGTCCACCGATCCGACCACGGGCGAGATCCATCGCCGGCATCACGTGACGCCGGATGGTTTCTACCGCGGCCGTCAGGTCGTGCAGCAGCCGGTCGAAGTCGACGACGACGAAGACTGAATTGCAGGACATGCGGGGGCCACGGGGTAACGGGCCTCGTGGCCCCGTTGTTTCCGGGGAGCCCCGGTTCCGGCAGCCACAACGGTACTCGGCATGAGCAGCAGCTACACCATCGCCCTGGACGTGATGGGCGGCGATCACGGCGTGTCCGTGGTGCTTCCGGCAGCGCGACGGGCCCTCAAGGGGCAGGGCGATTTCCGGCTTCAGCTGGTCGGTGACCGGGAGGTCATCGAGCCGGAACTGGAGGACTGGAACGCGTCCGAGCGCGATCGGGTGGAGATCGTCCATGCGTCCCAGGTGGTCGGCATGGAGGAACTGCCGGCCGTCGCCCTGCGGACCAAGCGCGACTCCTCCATGCGGGTCGCCATCGACCAGGTGCGCAAGGGCGAGGCCCAGGCCTGCGTGAGCGCCGGTAACACCGGCGGGCTGATGGCCACCGCGCGTTACGTGCTCAAGACCCTGCCCGGGATCGACCGGCCGGCGATCGCCACCGCCCTGCCGTCGATGAACGCCCATACCCACATGCTGGATCTGGGCGCCAACGTCGATGTCGAGGCCGAGCACCTGTATCAGTTCGCGGTGATGGGGTCGGTGCTGGCGAAGGCCGTGGACGGCCTGGACAGCCCGCGGGTCGGTCTGCTGAACATCGGTTCGGAGGCGATCAAGGGCAACGACCGCGTGCGCGAAGCCGGGCGCATGCTCGAGGAGTCCTCACTGAACTACGTCGGTTTTGTCGAGGGCAACGATGTCTACTGCGGTGACGTCGACGTGGTGGTCTGCGACGGCTTCGTCGGCAACGTCGCGCTGAAGACCAGCGAAGGCGTGGCGAAAATGATCACCAGCAACATGAAGGCCGAGTTCCGCAGCTCGCTGTACTCGCGTCTGGCCGGGTTGATGGCCCTGCCGGTGCTGCGCCGACTGCGCCAGCGGTTCGATCACCGGCGCTATAACGGTGCCTCGCTGCTGGGGCTGCAGGGCATCGTCATCAAGAGTCATGGGAGCGCGGATTCGCTGGCCTTCGCCAATGCTATCCGCATCGCGCGGATCGAGGCCGAGGCCAATATCGCGACCCGCATCGACAAGCAGCTGGAGCGGCTGCTGCGGCAGGAGACGCCGGAGTGAACCACGCCCGTATTGCCGGAACCGGGAGCTACCTCCCCGAGCGCATCCTCACCAACGAGGAACTGGAATCCATGGTCGAGACCTCCGACGCCTGGATCCGCGAGCGCACGGGGATCCGCGAGCGGCACATCGCCGCGGAAGAGGAGCTGACCTCGGATCTGGCGCTGCAGGCGTCGCAGCGTGCTCTGGATGCAGCCGGCCTGAAGGCCTCCGACCTGGACCTGATCCTGGTGGCGACCACGACGCCCGACCAGATCTTCCCCAGCACCGCCTGTATCCTGCAGGCCAAGCTGGGCATCGGTGGCTGCCCGGCGTTCGATATCCAGGCGGTGTGCAGCGGCTTCGTGTACGCCCTGGCGACTGCCGACCGTTTCATGCGCAATGGCGGGCCACGGCACGTGCTGGTGGTGGGGGCCGAGACGCTGTCGCGCATCACCGATTACACCGACCGCTCGAACTGCATCCTGTGGGGCGATGGTGCCGGCGCGGTGGTTCTCTCGCGGTCCACGGATCCCGGCATCATCTCCACCCATCTGCATGCCGACGGCCAGCACCGGTCCCTGCTGGAAGTCCCGGGGGGGATTTCGCAGCCCGGTGACAACCCCGATCTGGACTTTATCCGCATGGAAGGCCGGGCGGTGTTCCGCGTGGCGGTCAATACCCTGGACCAGATCGTCGACGAGACCCTGGAGCACAACGGGATCGACAAGTCGGAACTGGACTGGCTGGTCCCGCATCAGGCCAACATCCGCATCATCCAGGCCACCGCGAAGAAGCTGAACATGTCCATGGATGACGTGGTGGTCACCGTGGATCGACACGGAAACACCTCGGCGGCCTCGGTGCCACTGGCGCTGGACACGGCGGTACGCGACGGACGCATCAAGCGCGGGGACCTGATCCTGACCGAGGCCTTCGGCGGCGGCTTCACCTGGGGCTCGGCCCTGATCCGCATGTAGGGGAAACACCGACATGGGACGCGAAATCGAACGCAAGTTCCTGCTGACAGGGGACGGCTGGCGCGAACAGGCGCACCGTTCCTGTTACATGCGCCAGGGCTACCTGTGCGGCAACGACCGGGCGTCCATCCGCGTTCGGGTGGAGTCGGGGGCCGCCAATCTCAACATCAAGAGCGCGACCCTGGGTGTGGAGCGCGACGAATACCAGTACCCGGTTCCGGAAGCCGAAGCACACACAATGCTGGATACCCTTGCCGGAGCGCAGGTGGAGAAGACCCGCCACTGGGTCGATCACCACGGCTGGGTGTTCGAGGTGGACGAATTCCACGGCGCGAATGCGGGGCTGATCGTCGCCGAGCTGGAACTCGACGATGCGGACGCCGAATTTCCGCGTCCGGATTGGCTCGGCGACGAGGTCTCGCACGATCCGCGCTATTACAACACCGAACTGGCGCGCCACCCCTACAGCGAGTGGGAGCGGGGTGAGTAACCCGGCGGAGGGGGCGCCATCCCCGGAACCGCCCGGGGGGTTCGCCCCCGACTGTCGACGCTGTTCCCGCCTGGCACAGTTCCTCGACGAGGTGCGTGCGGAGCACCCCGGCTACCATGCGGCTCCGGTGCCGTCGTTCGGACCGGCCGATGCAAGCCTGCTGATCGTCGGCCTCGCCCCCGGAATGCACGGCGCCAACGCGACGGGGCGGCCGTTCACCGGCGATTATGCCGGCATCCTGCTGTACGCCACCCTGCACGAATACGGTTTTGCCAGCGCGCCCGAGAGCGAACGGGCCGATGACGGCCTGATGCTGCTCGACTGCCGCATCACCAATGCGGTGAAATGCCTGCCACCGCAGAACCGTCCGACCACCGCCGAGATCCGCGAATGCAACGGCTACCTGGCGGCGGAGATCGCCGGGGTTCGTCCGCGCGTGATCCTGGCGCTGGGCAAGGTCGCCCACGATGCGGTGCTGCGCACGCGCGGGCTGGCACTTGCCCGGCACCCGTTTGCCCACGCCGCGGAGCACCGGCTGGATGACGACATCGTGCTGGTGGACTCCTATCACTGCTCGCGCTACAACACCCAGACCGGGCGCCTGACCCCGGCGATGTTCCGGACGCTGTTCGCCCGCATCCGTGAACAGGTATCCTGACAGCGCCATGAGCGCGCCAGAGACCGGATTCGACCCCGAACCCTTCCTCGAGAACCTGACCCGTTCGCCCGGCGTGTACCAGATGCTGGACGTGGACGGGAAGGTGCTCTATGTGGGCAAGGCCCGCAACCTCCGCAGCCGCGTCACCAGCTATTTCCGCGGCGGGGATGACCGCGGTCCGCGCATCCGTTCGATGGTGCGGCAGATCGCGGACATCCGCATCGCGGTCACGCACACCGAATCCGAGGCGCTGCTGCTGGAGGCCAATCTCATCAAGCAGCACCGGCCGCGCTACAACGTGCTGCTGCGCGATGACAAGAGCTATCCCTATATCTTTGTTTCCGGCCACGAGTATCCGCGTCTGGGGTTTCATCGCGGGGCGAAGAAAAAGGGTGTGCGCTATTTCGGGCCCTATCCATCGGCCGGGGCGGTGCGCGAAAGTCTCGCACTGCTGCAGAAGCTGTTTCAGGTGCGCCAGTGCGAGGACAGCGTGTTCGCGCATCGCAGTCGGCCCTGCCTGCAGTACCAGATCGGTCGCTGTACCGCCCCCTGCGTGGACTATATTTCACCGGAGGAGTATGCCCGCGACGTCGAGGCCAGCGTGCGTTTCCTGGAGGGTGACAGCGAGGCGGTGATCGGTGATCTGATGGAACGCATGGAGTCCGCCTCGGCCGCACTCGAGTTCGAGAAGGCGGCGCGCCTGCGCGATCAGATCGGCCGGCTGCGCGAGATCTCGCAGCAGCAGTTTGTCGCCGGCGGCGAGGGCAATGCCGACGTGATCGCCCTGGCGCAGTCGGGCGGGAGTTTCGCGGTGGAGGTGTTCTTCGTACGCAATGGCCAGAACCTGGGCAACAGCGAGCTGTTCCCGGACGTGCCGGAGGCGGCCGGCCACGACGAGATCATGGCGGCCGTGCTGGCGCAGTACTATGCCGAACGCGAGCCCCCGCCGCAGGTGCTGCTGTCGCATGAACCCGAGGGGGCCGAGGCCCTCGAAACCCTGCTTGGCGAGCGCCGCGGGGCACGCGTGCGGCTGGCGTGGTCGCTGCGGGGCGAACGCGCACGCTGGGTCGACATGGCGCAGCGCAATGCCGAGCAGGCCCTGAAGACCCGGTTGGCCAGTCAGGCCGGGCAGACCGCGCGCCTGGATGCGCTCACCGCAGAGCTCGAACTGGAGGCGCCGCCGCGGCGCATGGAATGCTTCGACATCTCGCACACCCGCGGCGAGGGCACCGTGGCGTCCTGCGTGGTGTTCGGGCCGGAAGGGCCGATCAAGTCCGATTACCGGCGCTTCAACATTGAAGGGATCGAGCCGGGCGATGACTATGCCGCGATGCACCAGGCGCTCAGTCGCCGTTTCGCGCGCCTGAAAAAGGGCGAGGGCCGGGAACCGGACATCCTGTTCATCGACGGGGGCAAGGGGCAGGTCACCCAGGCCCTGAACGTGCTGGCCGATCTGGGGCTGGATCACATCCGGGTGGTCGGGGTGGCCAAGGGCGAAGAACGCCGGCCCGGCATGGAAACCCTGGTGTTGAGCGGGGTGGAGGCGCCTTCTATACTGCCGCCCCATTCGAGTGCACTGCACCTGATTCAGCAGATCCGTGACGAGGCCCATCGTTTCGCGATCAGCGGTCATCGGGCGCGGCGGGCGAAGGCGCGCAAGGAGTCCACCCTCGAGTCGATTCGCGGGCTGGGGCCCAAGCGTCGCACTGCGTTGCTCAAGCACTTTGGCGGGCTGCGCGGGGTATCCCGCGCGGGGGTCGACGAGCTGGCCAAGGTGCCCGGCATCAATCGTCGCCTGGCGCAGGCGATCTACGACCAGTTCCACGAGGCCTGATCCGACATGTTTCCACGACTCCCCACCTGGCTGACCTGGTCGCGCATCGTGATGATCCCGCTGATGATCGGGGCCTTCTATGCGCTGCCGATGCCGGCGGCGGGGATCGTGGCGGCCATCATCTTTGCGCTGGCCGCGGTGACCGACTGGCTGGACGGTTATCTGGCCCGGCGCTGGTCGGTGACCAGCCGCTTCGGCGCCTTTCTCGATCCGGTGGCGGACAAGCTGATCGTCGCTGCCGCGCTGGTGCTTGTGGTGGACCACAACCCCGGTGTGGGGCTGGCGCTGGCCGCGATCGTGATCATCGGTCGCGAGATCGCGATCTCGGCACTGCGGGAATGGATGGCCGAAGTCGGGACCAGCGCGAAGGTGGCGGTTTCCTGGATCGGCAAGTTCAAGACCAGTGCCCAGATGGTGGCCATCTTTCTGCTTCTGTGGGCCGAGCCGGTGGCGGGACTGTCGCTGTTCCTGATCGGGGAATGGCTGCTGTATCTGGCGGCGGTGCTGACGCTGGTGTCCATGGTGCAGTACATGCTGGCCGCGGCCCGGGACGCCTGAACGAATTTTTCGTATCCGGTGTTGACGAAGCCGACGCTGTCTGTAGAATACGCATTTGTCGACGGGCGGGAATAGCTCAGCTGGTAGAGCACAACCTTGCCAAGGTTGGGGTCGCGAGTTCGAATCTCGTTTCCCGCTCCAAACGATTTCCCGAAGCCCCGGCACCGCCGGGGCTTTCTGTTTCGGCGGCATCCAAGACCGTCGAACAAGCCTTGCCCCGGCTGGGTGGCAGAGTGGTGATGCAGCGGACTGCAAATCCGCGTACCTCGGTTCGATTCCGGGCCCAGCCTCCATCTTCGATTGCAGGCCCGCCGGCTTTATGCTGGCGGGCCTTTTCGTTTGCGGGGTGCCTGCCGGGTCTTCGCCGGTCCCTTCGGGCATTCAAGGTTGGGGCCGAACGGCCGAAAACCCGGATGGAGGCGCCGGTGAATCCGGGCGCCCGCAATCCATGACCTCGGGGTAACTGCATGCTGCGTCGCCTGTACGACCTTCCCATCTGGCTGAGGCTGCTCGGCGTCATCTGGCTGATCCTGGTCTTCGTCTGGTCCGGCATGATCGGATGGGCGGTGCTGGAGCAGCGTGACACCGCCCAGGAGCAGGCCGGGCATTTTGCCGGCAGTCTGCACGAGATGACCTGGGCCGGACTGACGACCCTGATGATCACCGGCACCATGGACTCGCGCCACGAATTCATGGATCAGATCCAGGAAATGGGTGATGTTCGCGACCTGCGCGCGATCCGCGCCGCGTCGGTCACCGAGCAGTGGGGTGAAGGGACGGCCGACAGCGAACCTCGTGATGCGGTCGAGCGCGAGGTCCTGGATACCGGAGAACCCTTTGTCGAGGTGGATCGCGAGCGCGACGAGCTGCGCGTGGTGAAACCGATCCGCAATCATCGCGAATACCTGGGACGCAACTGCATGGCGTGTCACGGTGCTGCGGAAGAAGACGAGGTTCTCGGAGCCACGTCCATGCGTCTCGACATGACCGAGGTGCACGAGGGGGCGACGAATTTCGGGATCCAGCTGTTCGGCTTCGCGATCCTGGTCAGCCTGCCGCTGCTGGGTGCGATCTTTCTGTTCATCCGGCGTTTCGTCACGCAGCCCCTGGCCGAGATGACGGAAGGGTTGCGTGACATCGCCGGGGGCGGGGGCGATCTGACCCGGCGGCTGGACGTGCACGGCGATGACGAGGTCGGGCGCGCGGCCCGGGCGTTCAACGACGTGATGGAACAGTTCCGTTCCCTGATCGGCGCGGTGGTCGGTTCCAGCGGGCAGCTGACTTCGGCGGCCGAAGAGGTCTCGAACGTGTCCGACCGCACGCGCGAAGGCGGGGATCGTCAGCGTCGGGAGATCGAGCAGGTGGCCACGTCGATGAACGAGATGAGCGCCACGGCCCAGGACGTGGCCCGCAACTCGCAATCGGCGACCGAGGCGGCGCACCGCTCGCTGGAATCCACGCGCAGTGGCCAGGAGGTCGTGCAGCGGACCGTAACCGGGATCGAGCAGCTGGCCTCCGAGGTGCATCGCGCCGCGGAGGCAATCCAGCGGGTCGAGCAGGATTCGGAGAGCATCGGCAAGGTACTGCAGGTGATCCAGGAGATCGCCGAACAGACCAATCTGCTGGCGCTGAATGCCGCGATCGAGGCCGCGCGTGCCGGAGAGGCGGGACGTGGGTTCGCGGTGGTGGCCGACGAAGTACGGGCCCTCGCGTCGCGTACGCATGAATCCACGGAGGAGATCCGGCGCACGGTCGAGACCCTGCAGGGGGGCACGCGCAATGCCGTGGAGGTGATGCAGGCCGGCGAGGAACGGGCACGCGCGACCGTGGATCAGGCCGGCGAGGCCGGTTCGGCGCTGGAGGACATCCGCGAGGCGGTGCAGTCGATCACCGAGATGATTGACCAGATCGCCAGCGCGGCCGAGCAGCAGAGCCAGGTCGCCGAGACCATCAACCGCAATGTCACCACGGTGACCGAGGAGGCCGAGCAGAACGCCGAGGGGGCGAGCCAGGCCAGCGATTCGGCAGCGGAACTGATGCGCCTGGCGCGCGAGCTGCAGGAGATGACCCGGCGCTTCCGCGTATGAGGTTTGTCACCCGTCCGGTGGTGGAGGGTGATGCGGGCGACCCGCCGCGGCAGGGCGGGCGCGATCAGCTGGGCCGGGCGGTCAGACCTGGATGTCCAGAGTGGAGCCCGCAGTGTTGATGCCGCGGTTGTCCATGGTTCCGTCGGGCATCAGGGTGGCGGCCAGGTTGTTCTCGGCCGCCTGCTCCTCTTCGCGGGCTGCGAGTTCGGCGGATCGGGCGTCACCGTTGTCGGAAGCACCGTCGACGCTGCTTGCCTCGTCGGTGGCGCTGACGGCGTTACCGCCCTCGGGCCCGTTGATGGCACCGGCGGCCGTGGCCCCGCCCGCGGCGTTCGTTTCCTGGGTGCCGCTGACCTGAGCGATGCCACGCGCGGCCGAGGGGTTGTCGGCGGCCTGAGCCGACGGGCCGGCTCCGCCCTGGTTGGCGCCGATCGCCGCGGCCTGCCCCGGCTGGGTCTGTTGTGCCCCGGGCGTAGCCTGGTTCGCCTGGGCCGAGCCCGGCTGCTGGGCCCCCGGGGCGCGGTTCTGGTCCGTGTTCTGGCTGGCATTCACGGCCGCCGCCTGGCTGGCCATCGCGGCCGGATTGGGTCCGATCCCGTTGATCATGGGTCGCTCCTGTCGAGGTTGGCCGTCGGCCGGTCCATGCGGGGAGGCCGGGCCCGGGTCGGTGCCCGGTCGGGCGCATGGATACAGCCGGGCGCCTGCTACGTGCTCCTTTTCCAGTATAGAACAATCAAGGGGCAGCGTGCCGCCGGTCACCCGCGCGCGGCTCCGGTAGAATGCCGCCCCATGAATGAAACGACGGAAATCTTCGATGTCGCGGTGATCGGGGCCGGGGCCGCGGGCATGATGTGCGCGGCGGTAGCGGGAGCCCGCGGGCGCCGCGTGGTCCTTCTGGATCACGCGGACCGGGCCGGCAAGAAGATCCTGATGTCCGGGGGCGGCCGCTGCAACTTCACGAACATGGATTGCGGGCCGGAGAACTTCCTGTCCGCGAATCCGCACTTCGTGAAATCGGCCCTGGCGCGCTACACGCCCTGGGATTTCGTGGCCCTGGTGGCGGCGCACGGGATCCCGTATCACGAGAAGAAGCTCGGTCAGCTGTTCTGCGACCATTCGTCGAAGGACATCGTGCGCATGCTGCTGGACGAATGCGCCACGGCCGGGGTGACCCTGCGGACGTCCACGCCCGTGGAGGTTGTATCCGATCAGGCGCCGTGGCGCCTGCGCACGCCGTCCGCGGTCATCGAGGCCGAGTCCCTGGTGATCGCGACCGGCGGCTATCCGATCCCGCGGATGGGCGCCACGGGCTTCGGCCTGGACCTGGCGCAACGGCTGGATATCCCGCTGGAGCCGACGCGGCCCGCGCTGGTTCCGCTGACCCTGGACGGTGACGCACGCGCGGCGGTCGAGGCGCTGTCCGGCATTGCGCTGGACGCGGTGGCCGAGGCGGGCGATGCGGGCTTTCGCGAGAATGTGCTGTTCACCCACCGGGGCGTGAGCGGTCCGGCGATCCTCCAGGTTTCCTCGTACTGGCAGCCGGGGCAATCGGTGACGGTGGATTTCTTCCCCGGCGAGTCCCTGGAACAGGGGCTGCGCGCAGCGCGCGAAGAGACGCCGAAGCGCCAGCTGCGTCGGGTGCTGGGCGAATGGCTCACCCGGCGGGTCGCCCGGCACTGGCTGGATCCGCAGGTGGCGGAGCGGCCGCTGGAGCGTTTCTCCGACGCCGAGCTGGCCGCGCTGGCCGGTCGTTTTCAGCCCTGGGTGTTCACGCCGTCGGGGACCGAGGGCTATGCCCGTGCGGAGGTCATGGCCGGGGGCGTGGACACCCGCGCCCTGTCGTCGCGCACCTGCGAGGCAAAGGGATGCCCGGGGCTCTATTTCATCGGCGAGGTGGTGGATGTCACCGGGCATCTCGGGGGCCACAATTTCCAGTGGGCCTGGGCCTCCGGTCACGCTGCCGGCGAGGTCGCCTGATCCGGGCCTCAGGAATCGGCAGGGGTTTCGAGCACGATGGAAACGCGGCGGTTCTCCGCACGCCCTTCCGGGGTGTCGTTGTCGGCCACCGGGCGGGTGTCCGCGTGGCCGACCGCCTGCAGGATGCCGGGGTCGATGCCGCGGTCGACGAGATAACGCACCACACCGCTGGCGCGCGCCGAGGAGAGTTCCCAGTTCGACGGGAAGCGCGGGGTCGCAATGGGCACGTTGTCCGTATGGCCCTCGATGGTCACGCGACCCTCATGTTCTTCCAGCAGCGGAAGGAGGTCGTCCAGCAGTGCCTGCCCGTCGGCGGCCAGGTCGGCCTGCGCGGTGGCGAACAGGATGTCGTCCTGGATCCGCAGCTCGATGCTGCCGGGCTGTTCGATGACCTCGACGCCCTCCGGCGCGCGGTCGCGCATGTCGCGCACCGCCTCGGGGTCGGCCTCCGGTGGCGGGTCGTCCGCCGGGGTCGCCACGGGCGAGGGCGGATCGGCGGCCAGCGGCGGGTCTTCGACCGGCCCGGGGGGCACTTCCGGGGCCTCGGGTGACAGCCGGAACAGGCGCGGATCGACCAGGTTGGAGAGGTCGCGATAGACCAGCTCCACCGGGTCGTCATCGGCGGCACGGATGCTTTCGTCCCGCGGTTCGGCGAAGGTCAGCATGATCACGAAGACCACGATCACCAGGGTCAGGACGTCGAGGTAGGTCAGGATCCAGGCGTGTTCGTCCTCGCGCAGGCTTTCCCCGCTGCGTCCGGTCTCCACTGCGAGCGTCTCCCGCGGGAGGACATGGTCTCCCTCGCGGGCGGGCTCCCGGGCCGACGGGGTTGATTGCGGCTCGCCGTGGGTGGCCATGGTTCAGCGTCCGCCGCTCTCCGCTTCGTCTTCCGCGACGGACGGTGCCTGCCGGATTTCATCGTGGTGGTTCTCGGCGAACGAACGCAGGGTCTCGCGGATGTAGCCGGGGGTGCGGCCCTTGCGCATCAGCATGATGCCCTCCAGCACCATGGTCATGACCACCACCCGTTCCTCGGTACGCCGTTCCAGCTTGATGGCGATCGGCCGGAACACCAGGTTGGCCAGCAGAATGCCGTAGAAGGTGGTGATCAGGGCAATGCCGAGGTTCACCGCGATCACCGCGAAGTCGTCGGTGTCGGTGGTCAGCAGCAGGTTGATCAGGCCCAGCAGGGTCCCCAGCATGCCGAAGGCCGGCGCGTAGGTGGCCATGGTGCGATAGACCTGGGCCTCGGCGAGTTCGCGTGCGCGCAGCCGCGCCAGGCGCCAGTGCAGCAGGTCGGACACGTCTTCCATCGGGGTGTCGTCGATCACCAGCTGCACCCCGGTTTTCAGGAAGGGGTTGCGCAGGGTCTCCAGCCGTTCCTGCACCCGGGCCAGGTTCTGTGCGAACCACAGGCGCGAGACCTCGACGATCTCCTCCATGTCCTGAGTGACGTCGTAGCGCTCGTCGCGGATGACCGTGGCCGCGAGACGGAACACCCGCACCAGCTCGTGCAGGGGGTAGCTGAGCAGGGTGGCCGCCAGGGTCCCTCCGAGCACGATGCCGAGGCCGGGAAGGTTGAGGAACACCAGCAGGTCCTGGCTGGTAAAGGCGATGATGCTGACGAACAGCACGACGCCGCCGATCATGCCCAGCAGGGACGAAAGATTCATGAGAGCCGCCGCCGGAGTGAGTGTATGTCCGCCAAGGATAAACGTCCCGCGTCCGCGCGTCGCGCTCGCGAGTGGGCGGCGTAACGCGTACACTGCCAAGACCTCGTTACAAGCATGGGAGAAGCGACATGGAATGGGTCCTGCTCGGGATCGTGATCCTCCTGGTGATCTGGGGGGTGTGGACGTACAACCGCCTGGTGACGTCGCGCAATCGCTATCAGAACGCGTTCGCGCAGATCGATGTGCAGCTCAACCGCCGGTATGACCTGATCCCCAATCTGGTGAAGGTCGCGGCTCGCTACATGGCCCACGAAAAGGACACCCTGGAAGCGGTGATCGAGGCCCGCAATCAGGCCCAGAGCAGCCTGCAGAAGGCGGCGGCCGATCCATCCAACCCCGAGGCCATGCGCGAGCTGTCGCAGTCCGAACAGGGTCTGTCCGGCGCGCTCGGGCGTCTGTTCGCACTGTCCGAGGCCTATCCCGACCTCAAGGCGAACGAAAACATGATGCAGCTCTCCGAGGAGCTCAGCAGCACCGAGAACCGCATCGCCTACGCGCGGCAGGCATTCAACGACGCGGTGATGAGTTACAACATCCTGCGCGAGATGTTCCCCAACAGCCTGATCGCGAACAACTTCGGTTTCCGTCGCGCCGAGCTGCTGGAAATCGAGGATCCGCAGCGCCGGGAGGCGGTCGAGGTCAACTTCCAGTAAGCGAGCCCGACCATGAACTTTTTCGAACACCAGGACCGGGCGCATCGCCGCACCCGGGTCCTGCTGGTCCTGTTTTCCCTGGCCGTCCTGGCCATCGTGGTGGCGATGAACGCGATCGCCCTGCTGTTTCTGGGCCACGATCCATCGGCACAGCCGGGCGAGCCCCTGCAGCTGGACAAGCTGGTCCGGAACAATCTCGATCTCCTGTTCTGGGTGACCCTGTTCACGATCGTCCTGATCGGTGGCGCCAGCCTTTACCGGGCGTCGTCACTGCGGGGCGGGGGTGGCCAGGTCGCCCGGGAGCTGGGTGGCACGCGGGTCGAGCCGGACACCCGGGATCCGCTGCGCCGACGCCTGGTCAACGTGGTCGAAGAAATCGCGATCGCCTCCGGGGTGCCGGTACCGGAGATCTACGTGCTGGAGGAAGAAAGCGGCATCAATGCCTTTGCCGCGGGGCATGCGCCGGGTGACGCGGCCATCGCGGTGACCCGGGGAGCCCTGGAAACCCTCAACCGCAACGAGCTCCAGGGCGTCGTGGCCCATGAATTCGGACACATCCTCAATGGCGACATGCGCCTGAACATTCGTCTGATCGGAATCCTGTACGGGATCCTGGTGCTCGCGCTGGTGGGGCAGCGCGTGCTGATCGCCATGCGTTTCTCGCGTGACAGCCGCAATGCCGCCGGCCTGATGGCCGCGGGGCTGGCACTGCTGGTGGTGGGCTATATCGGCCTGTTCTTCGGCCGCTGGATCCGGGCCTCGGTTTCACGCCAGCGCGAGTATCTGGCGGACGCCTCGGCCGTGCAGTTCACCCGGCAGCCGGACGGCATCGCCGGGGCCCTGAAGAAGATCGGCGCACGTCATGCCCGCCTCGATGCGGACTCCGAAGAGGTGGGGCACATGCTGTTCGCCAGTGGAGGCCTCGGGCGCATGTTCGCGACGCACCCCCCACTGGAGGAACGGATTCGGGCGATCGAGCCGGGGTTCGATCCGTCCGAGTTCGAGCAGGTCGCCCGGCGCATGCGTGAAGAAGCCGAATCGGGGCAGGCCGCGGCCGAGGCAGCCGCCGAGCAGCAGGAAAAGGAAGACCGGCGGGGCCCCGGGGGGCTGCCCCTGGATGCCGACCGCCTGGTGGACGGCATTGCCGATCCCGGGCTGGCGCAGATACTGGGTGCCGGGATTCTGATGGCCTCGATGCCGGGGCCGCTGGAACAGGCCGCCCACAGCGATGGCTGGGCGGCCGAGGTGATCCTGTATCTCCTGATGAATGCCGACCCCGAAGTGCGCGAGCAACAGCGCCTGATGGTCGCGGAGAAACGCGGCGGCGACAGCGAGCGCAGGGTCGGCCAGCTGCTCGAGATGGTGCCGCAACTGCGCGACGACCTGCGGATTCCGCTGCTGGAAATGGCCTTCCCGGTGTTGCGCCGGCACCCGCGCGAGGAACGCGAGCAGCTGGAGGAACTGGTGGAACGCCTGATCCATGCGGATGGCCGGGTTTCGGCATTTGAATATGCCCTGGGGCGTCTGCTCAACCGGCATCTGATGGATGCCGGAAAGCCTGGTGACGACGGTGCCGGTGGACATGGGCGACTCGATCGGCACCACGAAGAGGCCCGGTTCCTGCTGGCCGTGCTCGCGCGTCATGGCCACCCCGGGGACCCGGACGCCGGACGCGCCGCACTGACGGCGGGGATCGAGCGCATCGAGGGACAGGCGCCGGCCGCGGTGGATTTCCCCGAAGCCTGGACCGAATCCGAGGGGAGCCGGGCATGGGCGGGAGTCCTCGACCAGGTGCTGGATACCCTCGATGCGCTGCGCATGGCGGACAAGGAACGCCTGGTGCGGGCCATGCTGACGACCGTGACGCACGGGGGGCAGGTACGGACCGCCGAAGTGGAACTGCTGCGGGCCATGGCGGCGTCGATGCACGTCCCGCTGCCGCTGGCGGAATTCGCCGCCGGTGAGGAAGGAATGCCCTCCGCCGATTGACGCGGTATCATCCGCCGCGTCTGCGGGGGCGTGGCGAAACAGGTAGACGCAGCAGACTTAAAATCTGCCGGCCGCAAGGCCGTGCCGGTTCGAGTCCGGCCGTCCCCACCATTGTCGTCTTTTCCGCCTGTCGCGGACGAGCTTTCTCAGCCTCCCATGACCATTTTCATCCTCCGGGGATTACGCGCCCCCGGGTGAATGGGCATAGTGGGGGTGTGGGGTTCGGATCGAAGGGGGCGGACATGCGCGGGATACCGGGCGACAGCGCCGCAGGAGAGGCCCCGACCGCCGGGACGGACGGGACAGCACAAGGTCGGACGGGCGGTTTTGCCGCCACGTCGGTGGTGTCGGGGCTGCTCGCGATGCTGATCTTCGCCGGGATGTTTCTGCTGGCCGACCGTGCCTGGGAGCATCAGCTGGCCGAGCGGCATCAGGCGAACCTGGCGAGCGAGGTGGCCAGCAAGCGTACGCGCCTGGAAAGCGTGATCAACAGCCTGGTGCACGCCACCGTTGGTCTCTCCGCCTATGTCGAGGCACGCCCGCACCTGGATGGCGACGAGTTCGAGCGCATGGCCGACCGGCTGTACAGTCGGGACCCGGAAGTCATTCGCTCGCTCACGTTACTGGCGGGATCCCGCATCGATTTTGTCTACCCGCGCGAGGGCAATGTGGATGCCCTGGGTCTCGACGTGGCCAGCCATCCGGAGCAGGCGGCGTCCTTCCGTCGGGTCATGGAAACCGGAGAGACCGTCGTCGCCGGGCCCTGGGAGCTGGCACAGGGCGGGACGGGCCTTCTGGTCCGCAGTCCTGTCGGTCTGGAAGAAACCGGCGACCCGCTGGTCGAGGCCCGGCAAATGGATCCCGGGTTTACCATGGCCAGCGTGGCGGTGGATTTCGACCGGGTACTGGCGCGCGCGGGGTTCGGCCGCACGCGCGGCGCGCTCCAGTTTGCGCTGCAGGGACGAGACGGGACCGGGCGCCGCGGCGAGGTGTTCCATGATCCGGACGGAATCGCCGAAGGGCCCGTGGAGTGGCGCAAGACGGTCAGCTTTTCCGGCGGCGAATGGGTACTGCTGGCGCGCCCGGTGTCCGAGGCCATGCCGACCTCCAGGCCGCCGGCCTGGTGGGCCTTCGGGATCCTTGGCACCCTTGCACTGGGCGGACTGACCTGGCGCGTGAGCGGGCATGTGCGCGATCGCGCGCGCCTGCTGAGCCAGTACCACACGCTGGTCGCCAATCTGGAGGACGCCACTCTGGTGGTCCGGGACACCCGGGTCCTCTGGACCAACCCCGCGTTTCGCCGCACGACCGGACAATCCCCGGTCGACGGTACCTCCGTGAAAGACCTCGAACTGTTCCATCCGGACGATATCCCGTTGCTGCCCAACGGGCTGGTATTTTCCAGGGAAGATCCGGATCCGGCCGGGCGCCAGGTGCGCGTGCGCATGGCGGACGGCCACTGGCGCTTTCATCTGCTGCGCTGGGTGCCGATCCCGTGGGAGCAGGATCGGGCCATGCTGCTGATCCTGGTGGACGTGCACGACAACCGGATGCTGTTCGAGGCGCTCGCCCAGGCCCGCGACCTTCAGGAGGCGCTGTTCGAAGCCATGCCCGGTCATGCCCTGGTGCTGGGGGAGGACGGGATGATCTACCGGGCCTTTGGGGATAGTCGGGGGGGCGAAGGAGGCGGACGCGTCGGGGCGGAGGGGGCGGGGTCGATCGTGGGGCACGGCATCGAGGAGTTCCTGCCCGAGGCGGTGGCCCGCCAGTTCCTGGCAGTCGTGCGGCGGGCGCTGGACGAGGGGGCCCTGCAGGAGACCGAATACCTCCTCGATCCCGGTGTGTTGCATCCGGCGCGACGGTCGGAGCCGGAACTCGCCGGGGATGGCTGCGAAAACGGGCAGCGCTGGTTCGAGGCCCGCGTGCGCCCCATTGCCGCGCATTTCGAGGGACGTGCCGCGGTCGTCTGGCATGCGCTGGACGTGACCGCGCGGCGCAAGCTCGAGGAGCGTCTGCACACCCTGGCCTGGCAGGACCCTTTGACGGCGGCTGCGAACCGCGCGGCGATGGAACGGGCGTTTCCCCGCATGACGTCCCGAGCCCGCCGCGACGGGGGGCAGCTGGCCATGGTGTTCATCGACCTGGATCGCTTCAAGCCGGTCAACGACGAACACGGCCATGCCGTCGGTGATCAGCTGCTGCGCCGCATGTCCGCGGATCTGGCGGCGCACCTGCGTGCCGAGGATCTGCTGGTCCGGCTGGGCGGTGACGAATTCCTGGTGCTGACCGGGACGCTGACTTCTCGCGACGAGGTGCATCCGCTGATCGAGCGGATCCGCAGCGTCTTCGATACCCATTGGGAGATGACCCTGGACGACGGGGAGCGTATTTCGGTGGTGGTGACCGCGAGTATCGGCGTGGCGTTCTATCCGGAACACGGGGAGACCCTGGCCGACCTGATCGCGGCGGCCGACCAGGCGATGTACCGCGTCAAGGGACAGGGCCGCAATGCGGTGGCCTGGGCGGACTAGGCGACGCGTTGCGGCGACAGGCGTCGGGCCACGTTCTGCTCCAGGGGCTCCGGCAGGTCCAGCAGGCGGTCGGCTACCAGCTCGCCGCTGATCGGTGCATAGAGCAGGCCTCGTGAGCCGTGCCCGAGGGTGAGCATGACCCGGCCCCGGCGGTCCATGCGCGAAGCGCCCACCAGCGGAAGGCGGTCGCGAAAGACGGCGCGCATGCCGGTCCAGCGCTGCGTGATCCGCGCATCCTCGGGGGCGGGCATGCCCGGAACCCATGCCAGATGCTCCAGGTTGTGGCGGTCGTCTTCGGCGGTCGGTTCGGGGGGCGCTGCCGGATCCGCCGGGAGCCCGTCGTGGCGGTAGGTGGCGCCGATCCAGTGATCATCCGTGTCCCGTTGAATCCAGTAGCCCTGACCGGTGCGCACGCGGAAATCGGGGCCGGGAAGGGGGTGCTGCACCCGGGTCATCTGGCCTCCCACGGTCCCGAGGCGCGCCTGTTCCGGGCACAGGGGCGCGCCGGCAGTGGCGATCACGACCGCGTCGAAGCCCCGCGCGGGGTGGTCGCCGTCGAACGTCACCCGGACTTCGGTGGCGTGCGGCTCGATCGCGCTGACCCCGGTGCGCTCCACCGCGGGCAGTGCGGCGGCCAGTCCGCGGCACAGGGCCCCCATGTCCACCGCCCGCCCGCCGGGGTATTCCAGCATCGGCCCGGGAGTGCCGGCGGGGGCGGTGGCGGCCGGGTCGAAAAGGTAGCCGCTCTCCGCCGGATCGCGCGCGCGAAGTCGCTGTACGCGCTTGCGTGCGTGCGCGGAGATGCCGTGGAAGGCGACGCTGTCACCCAGCAGGAGCGTCGATCGGCCCTCTTCCAGGCCCTCGGCGGCGCGTTCGATCAGGGCATGGGTGTGGCGCATGCCGGTGAGCGCCAGGGCATTGAGCCCCGGGTCATCGGGGAGCAGGTGAGGCAGCAGCACCGCCGCCGGGTTGCCGGACGCCCCCCCGCCCGGGCCCGCGGGATCGAACAGGGTGAGGTGGCAGCCGCGGTCCTGCAGGGCCAGGGCGGCCGACAGTCCGGCAATGCCCGCCCCGATGACTGCTACGCGTCGCGGACGTTCGCGAGTCTCGGGCAGGGCGGGGGGAGCCGGGTCATGGAAATGGCCGCACAGGCGTTCACGCTTGCGTCCGTGCCCGGGTTTGCGCCGGACCACGAAGCCGGCCGCCTCCAGGTCGCGGCGCACCTGACCGGCCGCGGCGTAGGTTCCGAAGGTGGTGCCGGGCCGGGAGATACGGGCCATCTGCCGGAAGACACCGATATTCCACAGGCCCGGATTGCGGCGGGGTGCGAATCCGTCCAGATACCAGGCATCCACCGCGGCATTCAGCTGCGGGAGGGTGATCGCCGCGTCGCCGAAGACCAGGGTCAGCACCGCGCGTGCCCGAGGGAAAGGGATCCGGTGAAGGCCGCTGACCGGTGGGGGATACCCGTCGCGCAGGCGTTCGGCGTCCGGGCCGTCAAGGCCCAGCTGCTGATGGGCGCGGGCGAGGTCGTCGGGATGCAGCGGCCGCGATTCGAAGCCGATCAGCGACAGGAAGCCGTCGTCCGGGGCCCGGGCGCGCCACTCGCGAAGCGTCAGGAGGGTGTTGAGTCCGGTGCCGAAGCCGGTCTCGGCGATGGTCATCCGGGTACCGGGGCGGGCGAAGCGCCGGGGCAGGTCGTTGGCCTCAAGAAAGACTTCGTGCGCTTCCTCGAGCGGGGCGTCCGAGCCGAAATAACCGTCGCCGAACTCGGGAGAGACGGGCTGTCCATCCCTCCATTCGAGACGCGCAAAGGCCAGTGCTTCGGGCAACGGCGGGGCGGCGGGCCGGTTCCTACTGCGCGGCGAGTTCGCTGAACGGCCGCAGAGCGACCTGTTCGCCGCGCTGCCCGTTCTCCAGCTGCGCGAACAGGACTTTGCCAATCTCGCGGAACTGCTCGAGGTCTTCGCCTTCCAGCGAGTCGCTTTCGGGCAACGCTACCCGCATCGGATCCTTCGGCCGCCCCTTCACGTGCACCTCGTAGTGCAGGTGCGGACCGGTACTGCGTCCGGTGTTGCCCGACAGGGCGATGCGATCCCCCCGCTCGACATCATCCCCCGGGCTGACCAGGGCACGGTCCAGATGGAGATAGCGCGTGGAGTAGCCCTGTCCGTGTTCGATCACGATGAAGCGACCGGCATACCGGTCGTGCTCGACGCGCGTGACCCGACCATCCGCCGGTGCCCTAATGGGGGTCCCCACCGGCATGGCGAAGTCCGTACCGTGGTGCGGCGCGACCCGGCCGGTGACCGGATGCCGTCGCTGCGGATCGAAGCCCGAGCTGATGCGGTAGTTGCCGGAGAAGGGACGGCGGTCGAACGGCGGCAGCAGGCTTTCGCCATCCGGGCGATAGAAGCGCCCGTTGACGTTGCGCGCGGCTTCCTCCTGTATCCGCTCGCCGTTGTATTCGAACGCCAGCAGTCGCAGATTCTGCGGCGTGTCCTCGCCGACGACGGTTTCCTGCTCCACCAGCAGGGTGAATTCATCGCCGGCGCGTGCGTTCAGGCGCACCGGCAAGTGGCGATCCATCAGCACGGCGATCGCCGCTGCCGCCCGCGAGGAGAGTTCGGTCTGGCGGGACAGGGCCGCGGAGATCGAGCCGTCGATCTCCGCGCTGATGATCAGGTGCGAGGTCTCGCGGGCATTCTCGACCTCATGACGGTCAAAGTCCCAGCCATCCTCCTCCCGGACCCATTCGTAGCCCGAGGCGCTGTCGGTCCACAGCCGCATGCGGGTCAGGTAGCCTTCGTCGTCCACCTGCCATTCGATCTCCTGGCCGGGCCGGACGCGGTTCAGGATGTCGGCATTTTCGTCGTCGTCCAGCAGGCGATAAAGCGTGGCCAGCGGCAGATCCCACTCCTGTTCCCACAGCCCGGAGAGGCGCTCGTTGCGATCCAGAGTGTGCGAATTCCAGTCGGAGTGGCCGAGTTCGGCCGTTGCGGAGGGCTCGTCGTCGTCCAGGTCAAAGGTTTCGTACGACGTGGCCCCGGTCGTCGGCTCGCTGGCCGTCGGCGGCTCTCCGGCATCCTGGTCGGGATCGAATGCGAATGCCACCGTGTGAGTGTCGCCCGGCGGGACCGAGCCGCCCACCGCGGGCACCGGTTCGGCCACCGAGGCCCGGCTCCAGTCAGCACGGATCTCCGTGCCGCGGGCGCCGGAGCCGTTGTCCGCCGATTCGGGATCCGCGCTGGAGAGGGGCGCGATCTGCAGGGGCTGTTCCGTTTCCTGTGGCTTGGAGGCGAGGACCAGGCCGGAACCCACAGCGAGGGCGAGGCCGGCGGTTCCCACGATGACCGAAGACGTGATCCTGCGCTGACCGTTCATGAACATGGTTCCGTTGGGCGATGCCGTTTTATACCACGTTTGGCCGCGATGTGAACCACCCCCGCGGATGCGCCGATTCTCGCCGTGCCGTCGCTTGAAGGTCTTCATGAGCGGATGCCCGTTCCTCGATTCAGAAGCCACAGTGCCAGACCATAGAGCACAATGATGAACAACGCGATGATGGCAAAGGATGCGATCACTGGAAAGTCACTGGTTCCAAGGCTCCCGTAACGAAAGGCATCCACCATGTAAAAGATCGGGTTCAGCATGGACGCGCCCTGCCAGAAATCGGGCAGCAGGCTGATGGAATAGAAAACGCCTCCGAGGTAGGTCAGCGGGGTAAGAACGAATGTGGGAATCAATGCGATATCGTCGAAAGTTCGTGCGAATACTCCATTGATCAGTCCGGCCAGTGCGAACAGGATGGAAGTCAAAAGGACGACCAGCAGCATCACGATCGGGTTGTGCACGCTCAGGGGCGAAAAGAACAGCGAGACGATCAGAACGGCCACGCCCACGGTGAGCCCGCGTGCGACCCCGCCGAATATGAACCCCAGGATGATGACGCTGTTGGGGATCGGCGAGACCAGTAGTTCCTCGATATGACGCTGAAACTTTGAACCGAAGAATGATGATACGACGTTGGAATAGCTGTTGGTGATTACCGCCAGCATGATCAGCCCGGGAACGATGAAGTCCATGTAGCGAAAGCCTTCCATTTCGCCGATGCGGTCGCCGATCAGGCCGCCAAAGATGATGAAGTACAGCGCGGTGGTGACGACCGGGGGCAGGACGGTCTGCACCCAGATTCTGGCAAAGCGCAGTATTTCCTTGATTGCGATGGTGCGCAGGGCGGTGCCCCACAACCGGAGATCCGCGCGGGTCATGCCTGGCCCTCCTGCTGCTCGGTGGCTCCGTCGCCGCCGGGGGTCAGCGGGCTGCGGGTGGTCTCGTTCTGGGTCATGCGGACAAAGAGCTCTTCCAGTCGATTCGCCTTGTTCCGCATGCTCTGGACCCGGATCCCCTGATTATCAAGAATCTGGAAGAGATCATTCAGGTTCTGGTTGGAGTGTATGTCGGCCTCCAGGGTCAGCTCGTCGATGCGTCGCAGCGGGATGGGGCCGCCCTCCGGTACCGCCAGCGGGGGTTCCACCAGGTCCAGCACCATGGTCTCGGTCTCGAGCTTGGCCAGGAGCTGCTTCATCGTGGTGTTCTCGATGATGCGGCCGTCGTCGATGATCGCGATGTTGCGGCAGAGCGATTCGGCTTCCTCGAGATAGTGGGTGGTCAGGATGATGCTGCGGCCGTCATCGTTGATCTTCTGCAGGAAGTCCCACATGGAGCGCCGCAACTCGATGTCGACCCCGGCGGTGGGTTCGTCGAGGATCAGCAGCCGCGGTTCGTGCACCAGGGCGCGGGCGATCATCAGGCGGCGTTTCATGCCGCCGGAGAGCATGCGGGCCATGTTCTCGCGCTTGTCCCACAGGCCCAGTTCGTTGAGATAGTGGCCGGCGCGGTCCCAGGCCTCGCGGCGGGGAATGCCGTAGTAGCCGGCCTGGTTGACGACGATCTCGCCCACCGGTTCGAACTGGTTGAAATTGAACTCCTGCGGGACCAGGCCGATCGAGCGCTTGACGCCCCGGGGATCCCGGTCGAGGTCGTGGCCGAACACCCGGACTTCCCCGGCCGTCTTGTTCACCAGCGAGGTGATGATGCCGATGGTGGTCGACTTGCCGGCGCCATTGGGCCCGAGCAGGGCGAAAAAGCTGCCGGGGGAGACCTCGAGGTCGATTCCCTTGAGGGCTTCGAAGCCGTTGTTGTAGGTCTTGCGCAGCCCGCGGATTTCCAGTGCTGGCGTCATGGCACGTTCCCTGTCGGTCGGTGGGGGCCGGGCGTCCCGGCCGCAGGTGGCGTTATTATGGGGGCTTTGCCGTGCAGATGAGGAAGCCCCCAGTGGAATCCGTTTTTGTTGATGAGTCGTCCGCCGCCGTTGAACTGATACCCGTGACGCCGGAGTCGCTGCATGCCGCGCTGGAGGGGCGGCCCGCACGCTATGCGCGCTGGGCGCAAGCGACCGGCTTTACCGGCGAGGCCGGGGGTATCCTGCAGATCGCCGGGGACCAGGGCGAGCTGGAAGCGGCCCTGGTCGGCTACGACGTGGGCCAGCCCCTGTGGATGCTGGCTGCGGCGGCGGAGTCCCTGCCGGGGGGAGATTATCGCCTGCATGAGGCGGGCCTGACAGCGGAGGCAATCGAACGGGCGGCGGTCGGCTGGGGGCTGGGCAGGTATCGCTTTCGCCGGTATCGCAGCGAGCCACCGACCGACGACACGCCGGTGCGGCTGATCTGGCCGGACAGGGTGGATCGGGAGCGTGTCACGTCCATGGTGGCGGCGGTCGGCCACACCCGGGATCTGATCAATACGGCCCCGGCCGATCTGATGCCGGACGAACTGGCGGCGGAGGCCGAGGGTCTGGCCGAACGTCACGGCGGAACCGCCAGGGTGGTGGCGGATCCCGACGAGGTGGCCCGGGACTGGCCGTGCATCCATGCCGTGGGGCGCGCCAGTGAACACCACCCGCGGGTGATCGAGCTGACCTGGGGGCCGGAGGATGCCCCGCCGGTGGTACTGGTGGGCAAGGGAGTCTGTTTCGATTCGGGCGGTCTGAACATCAAGCCCGACAGTGCCATGCGGCAGATGAAGAAGGACATGGGCGGTGCGGCCACGGCGCTGGGGCTGGCCGGCCTGATCATGCGGGCCGGGCTTGCAGTGCGCCTGACGGTCCTGGTCGGAGCGGTAGAGAACGCCGTGGGCTCGCGTTCCTTCCGTCCCGGCGATGTCCTGACCACGCGCAGCGGGCGTACCGTGGAAATCGACAATACCGATGCCGAGGGCCGCCTGGTGCTGGCCGATCTGCTGGACCGTGCGGGTGAACTGGAGCCGGCCCTGGTGGTGGATTTTGCGACCCTGACCGGTGCGGCGCGAGTGGCCGTGGGGCACGAGATCGCCGCGTTCTTCGCCAGCGACGACGCCTGGGCGGCCGCCCTGGACGAGCCGGCGCGCGCGTGGGACGATCCGGTCTGGCGGCTGCCGTTGCATGCGCCGTATCGGCACATGCTGGAGAGCGATGTGGCCGACGTGGTTAACGCCAGTTCGGGCGGGCAGGCCGGGGCGATCACCGCGGCGCTGTTCCTGCAGGATTTCGTGCCGGCCGAAACGCCCTGGCTGCATTTCGACATCATGGCCTTCAACACCCGCGCACGCCCGGGCCGGCCGAAGGGTGGCGAGGCGATGGGCCTGCGGGCGGTGTTCGCGGCCCTGGAGGCCCGTTTCGGTCGGGTCAGATGACCTTCAGGTCGGGACGGGCGCGGATGATCTTGCGCAGCGCGATCAGGTATGCCGCGGTACGGTAGTCGAGGACCTCGCCATTGCTTTCCACCTCGCGCACTTCCTGCATCTCGCTGAAGGCCTCGCGCATGGTGTCGTCCAGGCCCGAGCGCACCAGATCGATCTCCTCGGCACCGCGCACGATGGATTCGCGCAGCCACTCGGGCACATCCTGGTTGGTCATCATCTCGATGGCGCTGACGATGTGCTGGCCCTGGGCCTGGTCGTAGCGGCGCTCCATGCGGCCGAAGCGGATGTGCTGGATGTTACGCACCCATTCGAAATAGGAGACCACCACGCCGCCGGCATTGACGAACACGTCGGGCAGCACCGTGATTCCGCGCTGCTGCAGGATGCGGTCGCCCTCGAATGTGCAGGGGCCGTTGGCGGCCTCGACCACCAGGCGGGCGCGGATGCGTGGCGCGTTCTCCTCGTGGATGGCGCCTTCCAGCGCGGCCGGGACCAGCACGTCGCAGTCTTCTTCCATCAGGCGGTTGCCGTCGCGTTCGAAACGCACGCCCGGGTAGCCTTCCAGGGTGCCGGTGCGGTTCATGTAGTCATGTACCGCGTCGACATCCAGGCCCTGTTCGGAGTAGATGCCGCCGTCGCTCTTGATGATCCCGACGATGCGGACGTTGTCGTCCTGCTGCAGGAAATGGGCGAGGTGATAGCCCACGTTGCCGAAGCCCTGGACGATGACCCGCTGCTGACTCAGGCCGCCCCCGAGGCCCGCCTCCGCGACGGCCGCCTTCGAACGGAAGAAGGCCTGCAGGGCGTACTGCACGCCGCGGCCGGTGGCTTCCAGCCGGCCACGCATGCCGCCCAGATCCACCGGTTTGCCGGTCACCGCGGCGACGTGGTTGATGTCGTCCGGACGGTGCTGGCGATAGGTGTCCGCAATCCAGGCCATTTCCCGCTGGGAAGTGCCGACGTCCGGGGCCGGGACGTTCTGCGCCGGCGAGATGTAATCGCGCTGGATCAGTTCGTGGGCGAACCGGCGGGTGATGCGTTCCAGTTCCCATTCATTGTACTGGCGCGGGTCGATGCGCAGACCGCCCTTGGAACCGCCGAACGGGATGTCGATGATTGCGCACTTGTAGGACATCAGTGCCGCCAGAGCCTCGGCGTGGGCCTGGTCCATGTTGGGTGCGAAACGCATGCCGCCCTTGACCGGAAGCCGGTGCGCGGAATGCACGGCTCGCCAGCCATGAAAGACCTCCACGCGGTCCCGGAACTGGATGGGGAAGGACACCTGGATGACCGAATCGCAGGTTTGCAGCGCCTCGCACGCCCCGTCCGGGATCTCGAGGTAGCGCATCGCGCGTTCCACCATGCGCGAAACGTTCTGCTGGAAATCGTTGGTCTGCGGGGTTGCAGGAGGCGTCATCCGGCGATTCCGTGACTGAATTCGCAGCGGATTGTACATGCGCAGGCCCGCATGCAGGCAAAAAGACGCCGAAGGGCCCCTCAGGACCGCTTCGGCGTGGGCAGGGGAGGGCGCGTTACCAGTCCGGGGCGCCGTCGTCTTCGTCGTCGTCTTCGTCTTCTTCTGCACCCATGGGCGCGCCACCGGCATCGGCACCCCCGGCAGCTCCCTCGTCTGCCGGCGGCGCACCGCCCTGAGCCCCTCCGGCGTCAGGCGCACCACCGGCCTCCGGGGGAGCCCCCGCTTCCGGTGCCCCTTCCTCGGCCGGCGGGGCACCGCCCTGTTCGGCACCGCCGCCGCCCATGGCGCCGGCGGTAGCCATGGAGCCAATGGTGAACAGGGAGGAGAGGGCAAAAGCGATGGCAGTCTTGCGATATTTCATGGATCTGCGCTCCTTGGAGGCTGTAGAAAGTTCTCGCAGACTCCGGAGGCCGAAAATAACGGCGAAGCCGGCGTCTGCACCCGAAAGGAAAGCAGGGATCGTGCCAGGTGAGGGAGAGGGTGTCTGGAAGCCCGAAGGATCAGTGGGTTACGGTAGATGCTGTGAAATGGTTCCAGAGATAGCCGGGCGGCGGGCGGTCGAGTCGGTCGGACACAGCGGGTCAGGCTGACCCGTGTCGCATTGGCACAGGCAGAGTCGGGCGTTGCTGGACGTCGGGGGCGCGCCGGGACACCATGGGCGGCCCATTTATGGTTCAGCCCGGAATGTCCGATCCGCCTTCTGCCAATCCCATCGTGTGCGCGCCGCAATCCGGCTCGCCGACGGCCTGCACGTCCTCGCTCGCGGGCGGGCCGGAGCGCTTTTCCGTCGCGCCGATGATGGACTGGACGGACCGCTGGTGCCGACGCTTCCACCGGCTTCTGACGCGGCATGCGCTGCTGTACACCGAAATGCTGCATGCCAACGCGGTGGTGCGGGGCGATCGCGCGCATCTCCTCGGCTACGCGGAGGTCGAGCATCCGCTGGCGCTGCAGCTGGGGGGATCCGAGCCCGACACGCTGGCGGAGGCCGCGCGCATTGGCGAGGACTTCGGCTACGACGAGATCAATCTCAACGTGGGCTGTCCGTCGGACCGGGTACAGTCGGGTGATTTCGGAGCCAGCCTGATGGCGACACCCGACCGGGTCGCGCGCGCGGTGGAGGCCATGCAGGCGGCGGTCGACATCCCGGTGACGGTCAAGCATCGCATCGGTATCGACGAGCAGGATTCGGATGCGGATTTGCATGCCTTCGTGCGTACCGTGTCGGATGCCGGTTGCCGGCATTTCATCGTGCATGCACGCAAGGCGTGGCTGCAGGGGCTGAGTCCGAAGGACAACCGCGATGTCCCGCCGCTGGACTACGCGCGGGTCCACCGGCTGAAGGCCGAATTCCCGGGGTGTGTGATCGTGCTGAACGGGGGGCTGGATGACGTGGCCGCCGCGCGCGACCACCTGACCACCCTGGACGGGGTCATGTTCGGCCGCCATGCCTATCATCATCCCTGGAGTCTGGCGGAGGTCGACCGGCTGTATTTCGGTGAGGCCTGGCGGCCCGAGCGTGCCGAGGTGGTCCGCGAGCTGCAGGACATGGCCGAAGGGATGCGGCGCGAGGGCGTGCCGCTGGCGCGGCTGACCCGCCACGTACTGGGGCTGTTCCACGGCGAACCCGGGGCGAGGCAGTGGCGGCGGATCCTGACCGAGGGGGCCCATCGACCGGATGCCGGCCCCGAACTGATCGAACGGGCGGCGGCCGCCTGTCCGGCGGCGCAGGTCGACGCGGTGGCCCCGGCCGGCTGAAGGCCGCTGCAGTGCTGGCCCCGGGCGGTACCGCCGCTCAGTGTTTCCCTCAGTCGTCGGGCTCCAGCCACCCCTCGCGCAGGCCATCTTCCAGCACCTGATGGATCGACGGAAAGCCGGCTTCCCAGTCTGCCGCAGCGAGGGTCTCCACCGTGCAGAAGATCTCCAGCTGTTCCGCTTCCAGTGCCGGGGCGGGGTGGTCATGGCCCGCGATGCACAGCACCGGGCCGTCCGGACCGTGGAACCAGGCCCGACGGATGCCCGGATGGATGCGGTAACGCACACCCGGCTGCGGGGCCGGGGGCGGGGCGTCCTCGTCCGGGGCAGCGAGCCCGGTGCCTGCCGTGGGACGGGTCAGGAAGCGGCCGAGGTAGGCGTCCAGATCGGCGTCGTCCGCGGCCAGCAGGGCCCGCAGGGCGTCGCGCAGTTCGCGCCGGTCGCCGGCCGGAAGCTCCCCCGGCCACTGGTCGGCGGGGCGCCCCGGGTCCTCGAAGCGGGCCTGATCCCCGATCACGTTCGCGCGTTCTTCCAGGAACCCGGTGAGCACGTCGAGGATGGCCGGGGCGCGGAAGCCGACGGACCAGGTCATGCATTCGCGATCCAGGGATTCACCGTAATGCGGGACGCCCGGCGGCAGGTACAGCATGTCTCCGGGCTCCAGCTCCCACGAATCGGTCGGCCGGAATTCGCGCAGGATCGCCAGCGGCAGATCCTCGAAGCATTCCGGGTTCCCGGGCGGGTCCTGGATCTGCCAGCGCCGCCGGCCAGCGGCCTGGAACAGGAAGACGTCGTACTGATCCACGTGCGGGCCCACCGAGCCGCCGGGCGGGGCGTACGAGATCATCAAGTCGTCGCGCCGCCAGCGCGGGATGAAATCGAACTGCGCGAGGAATCCGGGGCCATCGGGCCAGAACCGTTCGATATCACTGACCAGCAGGGTCCAGTCGCGTTCCGGCAGCCGGGCCAGGCGGTCCGGCTCGAACGGGCCGTATTCCACGTCCCAGTCGTTGCGCTCGCGGTGGCCGAGGACCAGCCGGCTGCCGGCCTCGGGATCGGTTGCCAGACCGGCCAGGTCGTCGGCTTCGATCGGGTTCTCGAACCCCGGGATCGCGCCGCGGATCAGCAGGGGTTTCTGCTGCCAGTAATCCCGCAGGAACGCGGCCGGCGTGAGTCCGCCCAGCAGGGTCAGCGGGGTATCCGGATCGGGCGCTGCCATGGTCGACTCAGACGTCGCGGGCCAGGCGGTCCGCCAGACCGGTGTAACGCCCGGGGGTCAGCTCGCGCAGGCGCGCGCGGGCCTCCTCGGGGATGTCCTGCGCGTCGATGAACTCGTGCAGGGCCTCGGGGGTGATCCGGCGGCCACGGGTGAAGTCCTTGAGCTTTTCGTAGGGCGAATCGATGCCGTAGCGGCGCATCACCGTCTGCACCGCCTCGCCGAGGACTTCCCAGTTGGCATCCAGGTCCTCGTCCATGCGAGCGGTTTCGATCTCCAGCTTGCCCAGCCCGCGGGCGAACGATTTCCACGCGATCAGCGACCACGCGAAACCCATGCCGATGTTGCGCAGCACGGTGGAGTCGGTGAGGTCGCGCTGGAAGCGCGAGACCGGCAGTTTGCCGGCGAGGTGATCGAACACTGCGTTGGCCAGGCCGAGGTTGCCCTCGGCGTTCTCGAAGTCGATCGGGTTGACCTTGTGCGGCATGGTCGAGGAGCCGACTTCGCCGGCCACGACCTTCTGCTTGAAATAGCCCAGCGAGATGTAGCCCCAGATGTCGCGCGAGGCATCCAGCAGGATGGTGTTGGCGCGCATGAAGGCATGGAACATCTCGGCGAGGTAGTCGTGCGGCTCGATCTGGGTGGTGTGCGAACTGGGCTCGAGGCCCAGGTCACTGACCACGCGCCGCGCCAGTGCCGGCCAGTCGACCTCGGGGTAGGCCACCACGTGGGCATTAAAGTTGCCCACCGCGCCGTTGATCTTGCCGCGGCAGACCACGCCGGCCAGCTGCTCGCGCTGGGCCTGCAGGCGATGCACCACATTGGCGAATTCCTTGCCCATGGTGCTGGGCGAGGCGGGCTGACCGTGGGTGCGCGAGAGCATCGGCTGGTCGGCGAACTCCCCGCTCAACCGGCGCAGGGTGTCCACGATGCCGTCCAGCGCCGGCAGCATCACCTCGTTGCGCGCCTCGCGCACCATCACCCCGTAGGCGAGGTTGTTGATGTCCTCGGAGGTGCAGGCGAAATGCACGAACTCCATGCGCGCGGCGAGTTCGGGATGCTCCTGCATCTGCTCCTTGATGTAGTACTCGATCGCCTTGACGTCATGATTGGTGGTCGCCTCGATGGCCTTCACGCGTTCGCCGGCGGCGTTGTCGAAATCGGCCGCGATGCGCTCCAGCGCGGCGGTGCCTTCGGCGGAGAGCGCGGGGACCTCGGCGATCGCGGGCTCGGCGGCCAGCGCCTTGAGCCAGGCGATCTCGACGCGCACGCGGGCCTGCATCAGGCCCTGCTCGCTGAACCAGGGAGCAAGGTCGCGGGTGTGACGGGCATAACGGCCATCGACCGGGGCGATGGCGGTGAGGGCGTTCAGGGACATGGTCGGCCTTGTGATGGGGCTTGCTTGTGCGGCGCAGTATAATACAACGATCAAGTCGACCGCCGGAGCCAGGAATGACCCGATCAGGCCATCGCCAGGAACACGACAGCCTCGGCACCGTGGAGGTGCCCGAACATGCCCTGTGGGGCGCGCAGACCCAGCGCGCCATCGACAACTTCGCCATCGCCGGGCGCCCCTTGCCGGCTGCCTTCATCCGTGCCCTGGCGCAGGTCAAGGCGGCCTGTGCCGAGGCCAATCACGGCCTGGGCCAGCTGGACGGAGAGACCGCGCAGGCCATCGTGCAGGCGGCCGAGGCGGTGGCGCTGGGCGAGCATGCCGATGCCTTCCCGGTGGACGTGTACCAGACCGGCTCGGGCACCAGCAGCAACATGAACATGAACGAGGTGCTGGCGCATCTGGCCTCGACCGGCGCCGCCGGGGCGGTTCATCCCAATGATCACGTGAACCGCTCGCAGAGCTCGAACGATGTGATCCCCACGGCGCTGCACGTGGCCGCGCTCAACCAGCTGGAACACGAGCTTCTGCCGGCGATGCGGCGCCTGATCGCGACCATCGCACGGCGCGAGGCGGGGGCAAAGACCCTGGTCAAGACCGGTCGTACTCATCTGATGGATGCCATGCCGGTACGCCTGGATCAGGAACTGTCCGGCTGGCGTACTCAGCTGGAGCAGGCGGTGGAGCGCCTCGAGGCGACCCGCGGCCGGCTGGGGCGGCTGGCGATCGGCGCGACCGCGGTGGGTACCGGGGTCAATGCCCCGGAAGGGTTCGGCGAGCGGGTGGCGGAGCGCCTGTCCGAACGCACCGGGCTGGCATTTCGGCGCGAGCCGAACGGCTTCGCCGCACTGGCCAGCCAGGACACCGCAGTGGAGTATTCGGGGCAGCTGCGGACCGTGGCCACTGCGCTGATCAAGATCGCCGAGGACCTGCGCTGGATGAACTCGGGCCCGCTCGCGGGACTCGGCGAGATTGCCCTGCCGGCGTTGCAGCCGGGCAGTTCGATCATGCCCGGCAAGGTGAATCCGGTCATTCCCGAAGCGGTGCTGATGGCGGCGCGCCAGGTCATCGGGCTGGATGCCGCGGTCACCGCCGCCGGGGCCGCCGGCAATTTCCAGCTCAACGTGGGCCTGCCACTGATCGCCGACAACCTGTTGCAGATGACGGGCCTGCTGGCGCGCGCCGCCGACCATCTGGGCGAGCGCGCGGTGGCGGGCTTCAGCGTCAACGAGGAGGTGATGCGCGCGGCCCTGGATCGCAACCCGATCCTGGTGACCGCGCTCAACGACGAGATCGGTTACGAGGCGGGGGCCCGCATCGCCAAGGAGGCCTACGCCTCGGGCCGGCCGATCATCGAGGTGGCTGCGGAACACACCGGCATGGACCGCGACCGCCTGCGCGGCCTGCTGGACCCGCTGCGTCTGACCGGGGGTACGGACAACGGCGCCTGAGGCACCCGTCCGGTACCGTTCGGCGTTCGCGTCATTCGGGCTCGGGCAGCATGCGCACGTCGTTGACGATCATCTCCCGCAATTCGTCGAAGGGGACCGGCCGGGAATAGCGAAACCCCTGGGCGTAATCGCAGCCGAATTCCCGCAGCAAGTGGATCTGCGCGTCGGTTTCCACTCCTTCGGCCACCAGCTGCATGTCCAGGCTGCGCGCCATGACCACGATCGCACGCACGATCTTGGCGTCCTCGTGGCTCTTCTCCAGATCCATCACGAAGGAGCGGTCGATCTTGAGGGTGTCGGCCGGAAGCTGCTTGAGCTGGGTCAGCGATGCATGTCCGGTACCGAAGTCGTCCACTGCCAGTGACATGCCGACTTCGCGCAGGCGCTGGAACACGCGCGCGGCGGTGTCGGCGTCATCCATGATCACGCTCTCGGTGAGCTCCAGCTCGATGCGGTCGGCGGGGATCCCGTGTTCCTCGGTGATCGCGAAGAATTCCTCCGCAAGATTGGGCTGGCGCAGCTGGCGCGCGGAGACGTTGATGGCGATATGCGGAAGCGCCTGCGCGGTTCCGGGCAGGGAGGCGAGATCGCGGCAGGCCTGTTGCAGAACCCATTCTCCGATCTGTTCGATCAGGGTCATGTCTTCCGCGATTTCCATGAACTGACCGGGGGGCAGCATCCCCAGACGCGGGTGGTCCCAGCGGATCAGGGCCTCGGCACCCACGACACGGCCGGTCGCCAGCTCGATCTTGGGCTGATAGTGCAGCCGCAGCTGGTCATCCTCGATGGCGCCGCCAAGGTCGGTTTCCAGGCGGAAGTGCCGGAAGGTTCGCGAATTGAGGTCCTGGGTGTAGAAGCGGAAGCCGTTGCGGCCGCGTTCCTTGGCATCGTACATCGCGGCGTCGGCGTTGCTGAGCAGGGTGTCGGGTTCGTCGCCGTCGTAGGGGAACACCGCGATCCCGGCCGAGCAGGAGGTCAGCACCGGATGGTCGGCCACCGTCCGTTCCACCGCCGTGGTCCGCACGATTTCGGTCACCAGCCGGACGACACCCTCCAGCCCCTGGATCCCCTCCACCAGGATGCCGAATTCGTCGCCACCCAGCCGCGAGAGCGTCGGGCTGGCGCCCTGGCCACCCGTCGATCCGCGGGGGGTCTCCAGCAGGGCGGAAAGATCGGTGGCCACCTTGCGGATCAGTTCGTCCCCCGCGCGATGACCCAGCGCGTCGTTCAGACGCTTGAAATTGTCCAGATCGAGCAGGATCAGCGCGACATGGCTGGAGCCGTTGGCGTGACGTTCCATGGCCCGGGCGAGACGGTCACTGAACAGCATGCGGTTGGGCAGGTTGGTCAGCGAGTCGTGCGACATGTGATGCAGGAGCTCGCGCGACTGTCGCTCGGTGATCCGCTGCAGGGCCTGCTGACGCCGTTCCATCAGGTGGTAGAGATCGGCCGATTCCAGCGCATAGGCCGCGTTGAACAGCACCAGGGTCAGGGCGGACATGACCAGCTCGTGGCGCGGGGCTTCGTCCCGGCCCGGCCGGGCGGCGAACATCCCGCGCACCCGGGTACGGGTGGAAATGACATGCAGCAGCACCATCCCGCCATCTTCGCCGGCGGGCAGGAATACCGGGTGGTTTTCATGCAGGGCCCAGGAGAAGGTGCCCTGCCGGATCAGCTGTTCCACCCGGTCGGGCAGGTCACCGGGGCTGTCGTCTTCCGCGTCGTGCTGTGCCAGATTGAACGAGGCGTCGCCGTCGAGCAGATAGATGGCCGACTCCGGCAGGGCCAGCAGGCGGCGCACGGCCTCCAGGGTATTGCGAACGATGACGTCGGGGCAGCGGTTGCCCTCGGTGTCACCGAAGATCGCCGTGGTCGAGGACAGTACGTCCATCACGTAGGCATTGTCCTCGAGACTCTGCTCCAGGTAGCGGATCCGCTCCTGCAGCTGCTCGAAGTCTTCCGGCGTCCGGTACGAAGGGCTCATGGCGTCAGGGCCTTTCCGCTCATCGCGGGGTCAGTCCAGGAGGATTCGGGCCAGCTGCTCGAGCTGTTCGCGTGCCGTATCGGCGATTTCTTCACAGGCAGCCATCTCCAGTCCGATCCGTTCGAAGGCTTCGGCGTGGATCGGCGGCACCATGCGCTCCCCGGAGGAACCCAGGCGCAGGGCGTTGGCGATTGCATCGGCGACATGCACGATCCCGGCCTCGACCGGGAAGGAGGGGGCGGCCAGCGGGTCGTGGTGATAGCGGGTGGCTTCCACGTGGGCGGGCGTCATGCCCCATTGCTCCAGCAGACCGGCGCCGATGGTCGCATGGTCGAATCCGAGATAACGCTGTTCCGTGACGAACAACAGCTCACCGTCGCGTTCGCGCAGGTTGATCAGCTCCTCGGTATCGCGGCCGAGGCGCAGGAACAGGACCAGGCGGCCGATGTCGTGCAGCAGCCCGAACAGGTACAGCCGGTCCACATTGGCCTCGCGTCGGAAACGGGCGATCCCGCGGGCGATGATCGCAGTCGCCAGACTGTGTCGCCAGAACGAACTCATGTCCACGCCGATCACCGGCAGGCCGCGAAAATGTTCGATCACCACGGTGGACAGTACGATCTGCCGGATCTGCTGCAGCCCGATGATGGCCACTGCCCGGTGCAGGGTCTCGATCTCCTGCGGGAACCCGTACAACGACGAATTGGCCAGGCGCAGGGTCTTGGCCGCGATCGTGGGGTCCAGTTCGATCGCTTCGGTGATATCGGCGACGCTTGCGGTCGGATCGTTGATGCGTTCCACGATCGCGTTGAACGCACCGGAGAAGCTGCACAGCGCGTCATCCGCCTGCAGGAAATCTTCCAGCCGCATAGTCATCGCGAGCCCGCACCCCTGGACTGCCGAAGTTCGTCGATCATCGCGCGTCGCGCGATGCGGTAGATCCCGTCCATCGGAAAGCGCTCGATGTCGCAGTGCTGGAAGCGTTCCGCCAGCGCTTCGTCCGCGGTGGCGCCAAGGCGCGCCTCGGCGGCATCCGGATCCTCTTCGCCGGCGGTCTGCTGCGTACCCTCGGCCGCATCCGGGACGGGTTCGGTCGCGGGCGGGGTCCCGTCCTGGATCCGCACCTCGCTGACGCCCCAGGCCTGCAGGACCCGCAGATGCTTGTCCTGCAGGGTCATGCCCGCGGGGATCAGCAGGCGACCGGAACGGTCGTGCACCGGGGCGGCCAGCGTCATTCCGGCACGCAGTTCCGCAGTGGGGACGGTTTGCGACATGATGGCGGTTCAGCCTTTGCCCGCCAGTTGACGCAGGACGTACGGCAATATTCCACCGTGACGGTAGTAGTCGATCTCCTGCGGGGTGTCCAGCCGCACGCGCACGCGGAATTCCTTGCGTGCGCCGTCATCGGCGGTGGCGGTCACCGTCGCTTCCTTCGCCTCGCCACCCCGGATGCCGCTGATGGTATAGGTCTCCTCGCCGGTCAGGCCCAGCGATTCGGCGTTTTCGCCGTCGTGGAACTGCAGAGGCAGCACGCCCATGCCGACCAGGTTGGAGCGGTGGATGCGTTCGAAGCTCTCCACGATCACCGCCCGCACGCCCAGCAGCAGGGTGCCCTTGGCCGCCCAGTCGCGCGAGGAACCGGTGCCGTATTCCTTGCCGGCGATCACCACCAGCGGGGTGCCCTCGGCCTGATAACGCATGGAGGCGTCGTAGATCGACATCGGTTCGCCATCCGGCAGGTGCCGGGTGACGCCGCCCTGAGTGCCGGGCGCCAGCAGGTTGCGCAGGCGCACGTTGGCGAAGGTGCCGCGCATCATCACCTCGTGGTTGCCGCGCCGCGAACCGTAGGAGTTGAAGTCGGCGGGCTTGACGCCCTGTTCTTCGAGGTAACGGGCGGCGGGGCTGTCGGGCGCGATGGAGCCGGCCGGCGAAATATGGTCGGTGGTCACGGAATCCCCCAGCAGGGCCAGGACCCGTGCGCCTTCGATATCCGGGGTCTCGGCCGGCGTCATGCCCATGCCGTCGAAATAGGGTGGCTTGCGCACGTAGGTGGAGTCTTCCTGCCACTCGAAACGGTCGCCCGCGGGGGCCTCGAGGTTGCGCCAGCGGTCCTCGCCGGTATAGAGGTCGCCATAGGCACTGGTAAAGCTGCCGGCACCGACGTGACGATCCACCTGCTCACGGATTTTCTGCGAACCGGGCCAGATGTCCTTGAGATAGACCGGATTGCCGGCGTCATCCTCGCCCAGCGGATCGTTGTAGAGGTCCAGGTTGGTGCGGCCCGCCAGGGCATAGGCGACCACCAGCGGGGGCGAGGCGAGGAAGTTCATCTGCACCTCGGAATGGATGCGGCCTTCGAAATTCCGGTTGCCCGAGAGCACCGAGGAGACCACCAGGTCATCCTTGATGATGGCCTCGCTGATCGCTTCGGGCAACGGGCCGGAATTGCCGATGCAGGTGGTGCAGCCGTAGCCCACTACGTGGAAGCCCAGGTCTTCCAGGTCCTCCAGCAGGCCGGCATTCTGCAGATAATCGGTGACCACGCGCGACCCGGGGGCGAGCGAGGTCTTGACCCACGGCTTGACCTTCAGACCCCGCTCGCGCGCCTTGCGGGCGACCAGGCCCGCACCCAGCATCACCGACGGATTGGAGGTGTTGGTGCAGGAGGTGATCGCCGCGATCACCACGTCGCCGTGGTCCAGGGTGAAGGTCTCGCCGTTCATCTCGATGGCGGTGTGGTGCGGTTCCTCCGCCTGATGCTCCACGCCCACCGCGGTATGACCGCCCTCGGCCGCAAAGCGCTCGGCTTCGGCCGGTTCGTCGGCCCCCGAGGCGCGTTCCTTCAGCAGGGTATCCAGGTGCTGGCTGATCATGGCTCCGGCGCGGCCCAGCGGGATGCGGTCCTGGGGCCGTTTGGGGCCCGCCAGACTGGGTTCCACCGAGGATAGGTCGAGTTCCAGCAGGTCACTGTAGCGCGCCACCGGGGCGCTGTCGTCGCGCCACAGGCCCTGTTCGCGGGCATAGGACTCGATGAACCGGACGTGGCCTTCTTCGCGGCCGGTCAGGCGCAGGTACTCCAGGGTTTCGTCGTCGATCGGGAAGATCCCGCAGGTCGCGCCGTATTCCGGAGCCATGTTCGCGATGGTTGCGCGGTCGGCCAGCGGCAGATCGGCCAGGCCGTCGCCGAAGAACTCGACGAACTTGCCGACCACGCCGTGCTTGCGCAGCTGCTCGACGATCACCAGCACCAGGTCGGTGGCGGTCGCGCCCTCGGCCAGCTTGCCGGTCAGGCGGAAGCCGACCACCTGCGGGATCAGCATGGAGATCGGCTGGCCCAGCATGGCGGCCTCGGCCTCGATCCCGCCCACGCCCCAGCCCAGCACGCCCAGGCCGTTGATCATGGTGGTGTGGGAGTCGGTGCCGACGAGCGTGTCGGGATAGGCCATGCAGCTGCCGTCGGCGCGGTCCTCGAGGAACACGGTGCGTGCCAGGTATTCCAGGTTGACCTGGTGCACGATGCCGGTATCCGGGGGCACGACCTTGAAGGTCTCGAATGCCTGCTGTCCCCATTTGAGGAAGCTGTAGCGTTCGCGGTTGCGCGAGTACTCGAGCTCGGCGTTCAGGTTCATCGCATCCGGATTGCCGTAGGCGTCGACCTGCACCGAATGGTCGATCACCAGTTCCGCCGGCTGCAGCGGCGCAATCTTCGCCGGGTCGCCGCCGAGGTCTTCCATGGCGTCACGCATCGCGGCCAGATCGACCACCGCCGGGACCCCGGTGAAATCCTGCAGCAGCACGCGCGCCGGGCGGAACGCGATCTCGCGCGCGGGTTCCGCGGCCGGGTCCCAGTCCAGCAGTCCCTCGATGTCGTCGCGGGTGATGGTGCGCCCGTCTTCGTGGCGCATCAGGTTTTCCAGCAGCACCTTGAGCGCGAAGGGCAGGGTCTGCGCGCGCGGGTCGTCGGCGATCGGGACGTACTGGCACTCGTGTCCGCCGGCGGACAGGGTGCGGGTGTTCCGGGGCATAGCGTCGCTCATGATGCGTCCATCCGATTCAGGTGTTGAGACGTTGAAGAATGCGGTCGGCCTCGTTCATCAGGCGCTTGCGCCCGAACAGGAGCTTCCAGCGCGAGCCGCCGGCCTGGCGCCAGAGTACGGCGCCGCGGATGCCGGCCAGGAGCAGCGCGCGAATACGGGCCGCGGTATCCGGGTTGGATAGATTGTTCTGTTCGCCCTGGACGATGATGCGGGGGCCGAGCTCGGAGATGGTCTCCTTGTAGATCTCGCCCAGCCGCGAGATCACGCTCTCGTGGGTCAGGGTGAAGTAGTCCACCTGCCGCTGGGCGCCCTGCAGGCCGTCGGCCAGCTGCTGCATCATGTCGCCGCGCTTCTGCAGCTTGCGCTCGAGAAAGATCAGCCCCACCGCGTAGCGGGTGATCTCCATGTCCGGCGGCTTGCCGCCGCTTTCCAGCTGGGTCCGTACGCGTTCCAGCCCGGTACGCAGGCTGACTTCGCCGCGATAGATCTCCTCGGGCGTGGTCGAGTCGAAGGCGAACAGGCTTCCGATCAGGACCTCCAGCTCGTATTCGTCGCAGGAGCCTCGCCAGGCCAGGTCCTTGACCAGGCTCGCGGCCTGAAAGATGGCCGCCAGTGCCAGGGTGCGGTTGTGGTCGCTGCGCTCCAAGCCGTGTCCGTCCGGGTCTGGGTATCAGGAGAGGCACTATACCGGAAACCGCCCTCCGGACTCATGCCCCGGCGGCCGCCGGGGTGTCCGCGGACAGGGTGTGGCGTGTGGCAATCACGCCGCCCCCCAGGCAGGTGCCGTCGCGATAGAACACGATGGACTGGCCGGGCGTGGCCGCACGTTGCGGCTGATCGAAGACCACGCGTGCGCGTCCGTCCGCCTCCGGGTGGACCCGACAGTCCTGCAGCGGCTGGCGATGACGCAGACGCGCCTGCAGGGTTTCCCCGTGGGTCGGGCGACGGTGGATCCAGTGCACGGGTTCGGTCGTCAGCTCCGGGCTCATCAGCAGCGGATGGGCCGAATTCTGCGCCACGATCAGTCGGTTGCCCGCGAGGTCCTTGTCGACCACGTACCAGGGGGCATCGGCCGCGCCTTCGACCCCGCCGATGCCCAGTCCCTGACGCTGCCCCAGGGTGTAGAACATCAGGCCGTGATGGCGGGCGACCACGCGACCGTCCGGGGTGCAGATGTCGCCCTCGCTGCCCTCGAGATAACGGGCGAGGAATTCGCGGAACGGGCGTTCGCCGATGAAACAGATGCCGGTGGAATCCTTGCGCGCGTGATTGGGCAGGCCGTGCTCGTATGCCAGCTCGCGCACCCGTTCCTTGGGCAGGTCGCCCAGCGGGAAGCGGGCCGGGCGGAGCTGCGCCTGATCCAGGGCGTGCAGGAAATAGGTCTGGTCCTTGTTGGCGTCCGCGGCGAGTCGCAGTTCGCTGTGGTCGGGGCCGTGCCAGGCGCGGGCATAGTGGCCGGTGGCGATGGCGTCGGCGCCCAGTGCCTGGGCCTGCTCGAGAAAGGCGCGGAACTTGATCTCGCGGTTGCACAGGATGTCCGGGTTGGGGGTGCGGCCGGCGCGGTACTCGTGGAGAAAGTGGGCGAAGACCCGCTGGCGGTAATCCTCGGCGAAGTTCGCCTTGTGCAACGGGATCTCCAGGGTGGCCGCGACCTCGCGGGCCATCGCGTAGTCGTCTTCCGCGGCACAGTGGCCGTCCGCGTCATCGTCTTCCCAGTTCTTCATGAACAGGCCTTCGACGCGGTGTCCCGTCTGCAGGAGGCGCAGGGCGGCGACCGCCGAATCCACGCCGCCGGAGAGCCCGACGATGATGCGTTCACTGGTGGCCATGCGGCTCATTCCTCGGGGCGTGCGGGGGCGGGCCGCACGTTGTCGACGAGTTCGCCGGCAGATTCCAGCGGCAGGCGCAGACCCGATTCCCAGCGTCGCAGGCTGCGGGCCACCAGCGGGCTGCGCAGGCGATGACCGTTCAGCGCGGTGGCGGCATCCAGCCAGTGGGTGGCAAGGATTGCGGGGTCGCGGCGGATCGGCTGCGCCGGTGTCGACACCGTGCCGGTGAAGGCCACGCGCAGGATGACCGCGCCGTCGGCCAGACGCAGCAGGTCGCAGCCCAGCGAGTGCTGCGGGGCGAATTCGAGGGCCGTCTCTTCGCGGACCTCGCGCCGCACTGCGGCGATCAGGTCCTCGTCCGGGTCCAGGTGGCCCGCGGGCTGATTGAGAACGCGCAGGCCCGCATCCTCTTCCTCGACAAACAGGAAGCGGCCTCGATCCTCGATGACCGCAGCGACGGTGATATGGCAGCGCAGGCGTTCATTCATGGCGCAATGATACCCGCCGCCCGGCGGCGAAGGCCACGGAGGCCATGTATAATCGCCGAAATCCAAATCCCAATGACACGGCGCTGCAAAAGGAGTCTTCATGGCGTACCAGCACATTCGCATCCCGGAGAAAGGCCAACCCATCGAGGTGGGCAAGGACGGCGGCCTGGTGGTGCCCGACCACCCGGTGATCCCCTATATCGAGGGGGACGGCATCGGCGTGGACATCACCCCGGTGATGCGCCGGGTGACGGATGCGGCGGTGGAGAAGGCCTATGGCGGCCAGAAGGCGATCGAGTGGATGGAAGTCTATGCCGGCGAGAAGGCCACGCAGGTCTACGACGATGACTCCGGTCTGCCCGATGAGACGCTGGATGCGGTGCGCGAGTACAAGGTTTCGATCAAGGGCCCGCTGACCACTCCGGTGGGCGGCGGCTTCCGTTCGCTGAACGTGGCGCTGCGGCAGAAGCTGGATCTGTATGTCTGTCTGCGTCCGGTGCGCTACTACCAGGGCACGCCCAGCCCGCTGAAGGAGCCGGAAAAGACCGACATGGTGATCTTCCGCGAGAACTCGGAGGATATCTACGCCGGCATCGAGTTCGAATCCGGCACGCCCGAGGCGAAAAAGCTGATCGGCTTCCTGCAGGACGAGATGGGCGTGCGCGAGATCCGTTTCCCGGATACCGCCGGCATTGGCGTGAAGCCGGTCTCCAGCGAGGGCACGAAGCGCCTCGTGCGCCAGGCCATCCAGTACGCGATCGACAATGACCGCCCGTCGGTGACCCTGGTGCACAAGGGCAACATCATGAAATTCACCGAGGGCTCCTTCAAGGCCTGGGGCTACGAGCTGGCGCGCGAGGAATTCGGTGCCGAGGACCTCGACGGTGGCCCGTGGCAGGTGTTCCGGAACCCGAAGACCGGTCGCGAGATCGTAATCAAGGACGTCATCGCGGATGCCTTCCTGCAGCAGATCCTGCTGCGCCCGGAGGACTACTCGGTGATCGCCACCCTGAACCTGAACGGGGACTATATCTCCGACGCCCTGGCTGCCCAGGTCGGCGGGATCGGCATCGCCCCCGGGGCCAACATCTCGGACACCACCGCGATGTTCGAGGCCACGCACGGTACCGCGCCCAAGTATGCCGGCCAGGACAAGGTCAATCCGGGCTCGCTGGTGCTGTCGGCCGAGATGATGCTGCGCCACCTGGGCTGGACCGAGGGGGCGGATCTCGTGGTGCGCGGCATGGAGGGCGCGATCGCCGCCGGCGAGGTGACGTATGACTTTGCGCGGCTGATGGACGGGGTGGAACCGATCGCCTGCTCCGCCTTCGGCGAGGCGATGATCCGCCACATGGACGACTGAACGACCCGGGCGCAGGCAGCCAGTGGAGATGCAGCCTGTGGGAGGCCAGCCTGTGGTGGGAGGCCTGCCCCTGTGGGAGCGCAGCCCTCTGCGCGATCAGGCATGACCGATCGGCCAAGGGGCTGGCCTCCCACAGGGGCAGGGCCTCCCGCAGGGGCAGGCCTCCCGCGCCATGCGGACACTTGGCAAGCGCCGGGAACCGTTCGATGATGTCAGGACTCTACAGAAATGAACACGCGGTGCCCGAGGGCGCCACGAGTGCGAGCTGGACCGAGAAATGAGTGACGACAAGCCCCGCCAACCCGATCACGACGATTCCGTTGCGGTCGACGAATCGAGGCCGGAACTCAAGCCGCCACGGCAGTACAAGGTCGTGTTGAACAACGACGACTACACGCCGATGGAATTCGTGGTGGAGGTCCTGGAGACCTTCTTCGGCATGGATCGCGAGAAGGCCACCCGGGTGATGCTGCAGGTGCATACCCGGGGCAAGGGCGTGTGCGGCATCTATACCCGCGATGTCGCCGAGACCAAGGTGGCCCAGGTGAATGAATACGCCCGGAGCCATCAGCACCCACTGCTATGCTCGATGGAGGAGGCCTGACCCCCATGCTCGACAAGGAACTCGAATTCAGTCTGAACCTGGTCTTCAAGGAGGCCCGCGAGAAACGCCACGAGTTCGTGACCGTGGAGCACTTGCTGATGGCCCTGGCCCAGAACCCCAGTGCAGCCACCGTACTGCGTGCCTGCGGTGCGGATCTTGACCGGATCCGCGACGAACTGGAGGCCTACATCGACGAAAACACCCCGCGGATCCCGCCGAACGACACGCGCGAGACCCAGCCGACCCTCGGTTTTCAGCGGGTCCTGCAGCGCGCGGTGTTCCACGTGCAGTCCAGTGGTCGCAAGGAGGTCTCCGGGGCCAACGTCCTGGTGGCGCTGTTCGGCGAGCAGGACAGTCAGGCGCTGTACGTGCTGGGCCAGCAGAACATCTCGCGTCTGGACGTGGTCAACTTCATTTCCCACGGTATCTCGAAGGTCGGCGAGGACGAGCTCGGCCAGATTCACCAGGAGCAGGCGGAGGAATCCTCCGAGCAGCAGGGCGAGACGGTGACCGAAGAAAAGACCAACGCGCTGCAGCTGTACGCGACCAACCTCAACGAGAAGGCGCGCAATGACGAGATCGACCCGCTGATCGGGCGGGACCACGAGATCGAGCGCACCATCCAGATCCTCTGCCGGCGGCGCAAGAACAACCCGCTGCTGGTGGGCGAGGCCGGGGTCGGCAAGACCGCGATCGCCGAGGGGCTGGCGCGGCGTGTGGTCGATGGCCAGGTGCCGGAAGCGATCGAGGAAGCCACGGTCTATGCCCTGGACCTGGGCGCGCTGGTGGCCGGAACCAAGTATCGCGGCGACTTCGAAAAACGCCTGAAAGGGGTGCTCGCCCAGCTCAAGAAGGAACCCGCCGCGGTCCTGTTCATCGACGAGATCCATACCATCATCGGGGCCGGTGCCGCGTCCGGCGGGGTAATGGATGCCTCGAACCTGATCAAGCCGATGCTGGCCTCCGGTGAGCTCAAGTGCATCGGTTCGACCACCTATCAGGAGTATCGCGGCATCTTCGAGAAGGACCGCGCGCTGGCGCGGCGCTTCCAGAAGATCGAGGTGCCGGAACCGACGGTGGACGAGACCTACCAGATCCTGCGCGGGCTCAAGTCGCGTTTCGAGTCGCACCACAACGTGCGCTTTACCAAGCCGGCGCTGCAGGCTGCGGCGGAGCTGTCGGACCGCTACATCACCGATCGCTTCCTGCCGGACAAGGCGATCGACCTGATCGACGAGGCCGGTGCCAGTCGCCAGCTGCTGCCGGTGAGCCAGCGCAAGAAGACCATCGGCGTGCAGGACATCGAGAACATCGTGGCCAAGATCGCGCGCATCCCGCCGAAATCGGTGTCCAGCACCGACAAGGAGACCCTGCGCAACCTGGAACGCAACCTGAAGATGACGGTGTTCGGTCAGGACGAGGCGATCGGCACCCTGAGCACGGCCATCAAGATGTCGCGTTCCGGCCTGGGTGACCAGGACAAGCCGATCGGTTCCTTCCTGTTCGCCGGTCCGACCGGTGTCGGCAAGACCGAGGTCACGCGTCAGCTGGCCCAGCAGATGGGTATCCATCTGGCCCGCTTCGACATGTCCGAATACATGGAGCGCCACACGGTCTCGCGGCTGATCGGTGCGCCGCCGGGTTATGTCGGCTACGACGAGGGCGGCCTGCTGACGGATGCCATCCTCAAGCATCCGCATTCGGTGCTGTTGCTGGACGAGATCGAAAAGGCGCACCCGGACGTGTTCAACGTGCTGCTGCAGGTGATGGACCACGGCACGCTGACCGACGCCAACGGGCGGGAAGTGGATTTCCGCAACGTGATCCTGGTGATGACCACCAACGCCGGTGCCGAAGCGGCTTCGCGGCCGTCGGTGGGCTTCACGCGCAAGGATCACTCCACCGACGCGATGGAGGCCATCAAGCGGACGTTCACCCCGGAATTCCGCAACCGTCTGGATGCCACCATCCAGTTCGGCCCGCTGGACGAGGCGACCATCCTGAACGTGGTCGACAAGTTCCTCACCCAGCTCCAGGCCCAGCTGGACGAGAAGAAGGTGACCCTGACGGTGGAATCCGAGGCGCGCGCCTGGCTGGCCGAGCACGGCTACGACGCGCAGATGGGTGCGCGGCCGATGGGGCGGACCATCCAGGAGCACATCAAGAAGCCGCTGGCGGACGAACTCCTGTTCGGCAAGCTGGCGCAGGGTGGCGAAGTGACCGTGCGCCTGGGCGAGGACGGTCTCGAGATGGATATCCACGAACCCGCCGTCTCTTCCTGATCCGACCACGAACGGGACACCACGAGCCTGTGGTGTCCCTCACGAAAAAGGCCGGCACCCCTCGGGGCGCCGGCCTTTTGCATGCCGGGGAGACTGTGGCGCGCTTACTTGTTGCGGTAGACGATGCGACCCTTGCTCAGGTCGTAGGGCGTCATCTGCACGATGACCTTGTCGCCGCGCAGGATCCGGATATAGTGCTTGCGCATCTTCCCGGAGATGTGCGCGGTGATCGTGTGCCCGTTCTCGAGCTCCACCCGGAAGGTGGTGTTGGGGAGCGTCTCGACGACCGTTCCTTCGAGCTCGATTTCGTCTTCCTTCGCCATGCAGTTCCTCGCGTAATGAGTCAGGGTTGCGACATTATGCGGATGCGTGGACGGAACTCAAGGGAAACCCCCTGTTTTTCGTTTTACGGATACGGTGCCGGTCGCGTTTCGGGGTTTGCCGGGGGCGGCGTCAACGCCTAAACTACGCCCGCTTTCTCATCCAGTGAATTTCGGACACGAACCATGACAGTTTCCTGGGCAGCGGTTTTTCCGGGACAGGGGTCCCAGTCGGTGGGCATGCTCGCCGATGTCGGCGATGATTTCGCCGTGGTACGCGATACCTTTCAGGAAGCCTCGGACTGCCTGGATGCCGACCTGTGGAGCCTGGTACAGCACGGACCGGCGGAACAGCTCGACGAGACCCGCTGGACCCAGCCGGTGATGCTGGCGGCCGGCGTGGCCTGCTGGCGGATGCTGCGTGAACAGGGGGTGCCGGAGCCCATGGCGGTGGCCGGCCACAGCCTGGGCGAGTACAGCGCCCTGGTCGCGGCCGGGGCCCTGCGGTTTCGGGATGCGGTGAGTCTGGTCGCCGAGCGCGCCCGGGCCATGCAGGACGCCGTGCCCGCAGGGGAGGGAGCCATGGCCGCGATCCTCGGCCTGGAGGATGCCGACGTGATCGGCCTGTGCGAGGCACAGGCCGACGGTGACACTCTGGAGGCGGTGAACTTCAATGCGCCGGGACAGGTGGTGATCGCCGGCACGGCCGGGGCCGTGGACCGCGCGGTGTCGGCGGCGCGCGATGCGGGCGCCAAACGGGCGCTGAAGCTGCCGGTCTCGGTCCCCTCCCACTGTGCGTTGATGCGCCCGGCGGCCGAACGTTTGCAGGCGGCGCTGGACACCGCCGAATTCCGTGCCCCGCAGATCCCCGTGTGGCAGAACGCGACCGCCGAACCGGCGAGCGATGTGGACAGCCTCAAGGTCCGTCTGGCGGAGCAGCTGTACCGCCCGGTGCGCTGGGTGGAAACCGTGCAGGGGCTGCGCGATGCGGGCGCCGGCGTGCAGGTGGAATGTGGTCCCGGTCGGGTGCTGACCGGGCTGGCGAAACGCATCGACCGTTCGATTGATCATCCGGACGTGGCCGATCGGGCCACGCTGGAAAGCGTTCGTGACCGGCTGACCGCCGGCTGACCGCCCATTTCCCAACAGCAAGGAAACCGTTGATGTCGGAAAACCAACGAATCGCTCTCGTGACCGGGGCGAGCCGCGGCATTGGCGCGGCCATCGCCCGCCGTCTGGCGGAACAGGGCATGCAGGTGGTGGGCACCGCCACCAGTGACGCCGGCGCCGGCCGGATCTCGGAGGCCCTGGCCCCCTGGGGTGGCCGCGGGGTCGCCATGGACGTCACCGATGCCGAATCGGTCAGGACCGCGCTGGAGGACATTCAGGCGACCGAGGGCGCCATCGAGGTACTGGTGAACAACGCCGGCATCACCCGCGACAACCTGTTCATGCGCCTGAAGGACGAGGACTGGGATGCGGTGATCGACACCAACCTAACCGCGGCCGCCCGGCTCACGCAGAAAGTGATCAAGGGCATGATGAAGGCCCGCCGCGGGCGGGTGGTGCTGATCGGCTCGGTGGTCGGGACGGCCGGGAATGCCGGACAGACCAACTACGCCGCGGCCAAGGCCGGGCTGGCCGGCTTCGCCCGCTCCCTGGCGCGCGAGGTGGGCGCCCGCAACATCACCGTCAACACCGTGGCCCCCGGGTTCATCGACACCGACATGACGCGCGAGCTGGACGAGGCGACGCGCGAACGGCTGCTGGGCGAGATCCCGCTGGGCCGGCTGGGTGATGCCGAAGAAGTGGCCGCGGCGGTGGGCTTTCTGGCGTCCGACGAGGCCGGGTACATTACCGGCGAGACCCTGCACGTCAATGGCGGCATGTTCATGCACTGAGCCGCGGGCCCGTTACGCGGAGCCCTCCGCCGGGGTTGTGGATCACGGCGGTGCTTTTCAATAGAATGGCGGACCTTTACCGGACCCGCCTCATATCCAAGGGGATGTTTCAACCATGAGCAGCATTGAAGAACGCGTCAAGAAAATCGTTGTCGAGCAGCTGGGAGTCAAGGAAGAGGATGTCACGAACGCCGCCGCTTTCGTCGACGATCTGGGCGCGGACTCGCTTGACACCGTCGAACTCGTGATGGCGCTCGAGGAGGAATTCGAAACGGAAATCCCCGACGAGCAGGCCGAAAAGATCACCACCGTGCAGCAGGCGATCGACTACATCAACGAGCACGCCAAGGACTGATCCGGTCCATGGTCGCGGCGATGGGGTGCGCGCCCGCGCCGGGCGCCCCCTTTTCGTCGTCTGCGTGCAGCCGTCTTTCGAGGGAGAACATCATTGGCTAAGCGACGTGTTGTGGTCACCGGCCTCGGCATCGTGTCCCCGGTCGGATCCACCATCGACCAGGCCTGGTCCAGCATCAAGGCCGGGAAGAGCGGGATCACGCCCATCGACGTGTTCGATGCCTCGGACATGCCGGTCAAGATTTCCGGCGCGGTGCGGGACTTCAATGCCAATGACTATGTCCCGGTCAAGGACCAGAAGAAGATGGACACGTTTGTCATCTATGGTCTGGCGGCGGGGCTCCAGGCCCTGGATGATTCCGGTCTGTCCGCGGACAGTTCCGATCCGGAGCGGATCGGTGTCGCGATCGGTTCCGGCATCGGGGGACTGCCCTACATCGAGCGTTCCTACGGTGCCTACCTGAAGGGCGGGGCCCGCAAGATCTCTCCGTTCTTCGTGCCCAGTGCCATCATCAATATGGTGGCGGGGAATCTCTCCATCATGCGGGGACTGGAGGGGCCGAACATCTCCATCGTCTCCGCCTGCGCCACCGGCACCCACAACATCGGCGACGCCGCGCGCATGATCGCCTATGGCGATGTCGACGCGATGGTTGCAGGCGGGGCCGAGATGGCCACCACGCCGCTGGGCATTGGCGGCTTTGCCGCGGCGCGCGCGCTGTCGACCCGCAACGACGATCCCGCCCGCGCCTCGCGGCCATGGGACGCCGACCGGGACGGTTTCGTACTCAGTGACGGGGCCGGGGTGATGGTCCTGGAGGAGTACGAGCACGCGAAGGCCCGCGGCGCGAACATCTACTGCGAGATCGGCGGCTTCGCCTGGAATTCCGATGCCCATCACATGACCCAGCCGGTCGAGGATGGCAGCGGGGCATCCAAGTGCATGGTCCGGGCCATGAAAGACGCGGGCGTTGAGCCGGAGGAAGTGGGGTACGTGAACGCCCACGGAACCTCTACCCCGGCCGGGGATCTGGCCGAGACCGAGGGGCTCAAGCGGACCTTCGGCGATCATGCGAAGAACCTTCTGGTCAATTCGACCAAGTCCATGACCGGGCACCTGCTGGGTGCCGCGGGCGGGATCGAGGGTGTGTTTACCGCGCTGGCCCTGCGTGATCAAGTCTCGCCGCCAACCATCAACCTGGACAACCCGGGCGAAGGCTGCGATCTGGATTATGTCGCCAACGAGGCCCGTGACATGAACACCCGCGTGGCCCTGTCCAACTCCTTCGGATTCGGCGGCACCAACGGAACCCTGGTGTTCCGCGCCATCTGACGCCGGCCTCGCGCGGGCATGGCCGTCGAAAGGCTGCCCTCGGGGATCGATCTGGCGGTCCTCGCAGGGCGTTTCCCCCAGCGTTATCCGCATCTGCTGGAGTCGGCCCTGATCGGGCAGGCGCCGGCGCGCTTTTCCATCCTGTTTGCGTTCCCCGGGCGCACGCTGGACGCCGGCGATGGCGACGCATTGCTGTCGGCGGCCGATGTCGATCTGGGGTCTCCGCCGACGGCGTACACGCCGGCCCCCGAACATGCCCACCTGCCGTTCTTCGGGGGCTGGTTCCTGTATGTGGGCTACGAATTCGCCTGGTACCTGGAACCGGCGCTGGGACACTGCGCACCGGATCCGTGGTTGCCGACGGCCGTTGCGACGCGGTTTCCCGCCGCGCTGATCCGCGATCATCACGAAGGGGTCACCTGGTGGGTGGATGCCGGGGATGATCGCGCGCGACGCGAGCAGCTGGAGGCCGATCTGGCGGTGGTGGCGGCGGATGCCGCGGCGGGCCCGGGTGGCGGCCACCTGCCGGCGCTGCAGATCGAGGAGGACGATCCCGAATATTACCGCGCGGCGGTGCGCGGGGCGCTGGAGTACATCCGCGCCGGGGATACCTTCCAGGCCAACCTGTCACGCGAATGGCACGCGCGTGCGAACCGGCCCCTGGATACCGGCGAGCTCTATCGGCGCCTGCGGGGTGCCAACGCTGCGCCGTTCGCGGCCTGGCTGCGGCTGCCGGGAGCGGAGGTGATCAGCTCCTCGCCGGAACGCCTGGTGTCGGCGCAGGACGGTGTGGCCGAAACCCGGCCGATCGCCGGGACCCGCAGGCGCGATCCGGATGCGCGGGCCGATCGTGAGCTGTATGGCGAACTGGAGGTCAACCTCAAGGAGCGCGCCGAGCACGTCATGCTGGTGGACCTGGAACGCAACGATCTGGGTCGTGTGGCACGCACTGGCAGCGTGCGGGTCGCCGAGCTGATGACCATCGAGAGCTACCGCCGGGTCCATCACATCGTCTCCAGCATCACGGCCCGGCTGCGGCCGGGGACGCGCGCGGAACAACTGCTGCGCGCGACCTTCCCCGGCGGGACGATCACCGGATGCCCCAAGATCCGCTCCATGCAGGTGATCCAGGAACTGGAAGGCCGTGTGCCGCGCGGCGCCTACACCGGATCCTGTGGTTATGTCAGTGATCATGGTCGCATGGATACCAATATCCTGATCCGTACCCTGGTGGTTCGGGGTCGGGAACTGCGTTTTCGCGCCGGTGCCGGGATCGTCGCCGATTCGGACCCCGACCAGGAGCTGGAAGAGACGCGGCACAAGGCGCGCGGGCTCCTGGATGCACTGGGTGCCGATGTGGAGCGCGCGGGGTGAGTCGGGCGAACGGTGGTTCCGGATCGGAGGTGACGGCCGACGATCGCGGCCTGCTGCTGGGCGACGGGCTGTTCGAGACGGTGCTGGTACGTCGGGGGCATGCCTGCCTGTGGCCCTGGCATCGGGCGCGCCTGGAGCTGGGGCTGCAGCGCCTCGGCTTTCCCGCACAGGACCCGGAACGGCTGCGCGAAGAAATCGAAGCGGCGGCGGGGCCGGGGGAACGGCTGGTGCGTCTGACGCTCACCCGGGGCCGCGGCCCGCGGGGCTATGCGCCTCCGGCGCAGCCGGCGGTCACCCGGCTGGTCCGTGCCGGGCCGGAGCTGTCGCGTCCGGACCCGGCGGAGGCGACGCCGCTGCGCATCGGGTTTTCGACGATACCGGCCAGCGTCAATCCGGCCCTCGGCGGGATCAAGCACCTGGGACGCCTGGAAAACGTGCTGGCGCGCATGCACTGGCGCGAGGGCGAGGACGAGGCGATCCTGCAGGACGCGGTCGGCCGGATTACCTGCGCCACGCAGGGGAACCTGTGGTTGCGCGAGGGGACTCACCTCGTGACACCGCCGGTCGACGAGGCCGGAATCGCCGGCACGCGGCGTGCCTGGGTGCTGGAAAACGCCGAGGCATTCGGCGTCAGCACCGAGGTCGCCTGGCCGACGTACGAGCGTCTGGAGGCCGCCGACGGACTGTATGTAAGCAACGCGCGGCTGGGGCTGGCCGCGGGCGTGTTGATCGGGGGCGGGGCGGCGAGGACCGAGCCTGCGGCCCTGCAGGCGCTCAGGAGGGCACTGCATGAAACGGATTAGGAAGATCATGGCGGTAACGGGCGTACTGACGCTCGTTGCGGTCGCGGCCGGGGCGCTGTGGCTGGCCGACTGGTATCGGGGCCAGCTGGAACGGCCACTGGCCCTGGAGGAGTCGCAGCGCTTCGAGCTGCAGCCGGGGACCGGGTTGCGCAGCCTCAGCCGGGAGTTCGAACGCCGCGGCTGGGTGGAGTCGGCGCGGGTGGTCGAGGTGTATGCGCGGCGACAGGGTGTGGCGGGCCGGCTCCAGGCCGGCGAGTACGCGGTGGATGCCGGGATGACCCCGGCGGAACTGGTCCAGGCCATGGCACGTGGCGACGTGGTCCGGCACCGTCTGACACTGCCGGAAGGCTGGACCGTGCGCCAGGCACTCGCTGCGGTGCGCGGGCATGATGAACTGGACCCGCCGGCGGAGTCGGTAGGGGTCCATAATCTGCCGGATGTTCTGGGCCTCGACGACATCGAGCATCCCGAAGGCTGGTTCCTGCCGGATACCTATTTCTTCGGCTCCGGGACCGACTCGCTGGACGTCCTGCGGCGTGGCCACGAGGCAATGCGGGCCACGCTGGATGCGGCCTGGGCGGGGCGTTCCGAGGATCTGCCGCTGGAGGATCCGTACGAGCTGCTGATCCTGGCCTCGATCGTGGAACGCGAGACCGGGCGCGGCGACGAGCGTGATCGGGTGGCGGCCGTGTTCGTGAATCGCCTGCGCGAGGGGATGCGGCTGCAGACCGATCCCACGCTGCTGTATGTGCAGGAGACCGGCGTGCAACGACTGACGGGCGCGGAGCTGGAGCGGGATCATCCGTACAACACCTATACCCGGCCAGGGCTTCCGCCGACGCCCATCGCACTGCCGGGCCGGGCCGCCATCGAAGCGGCCGCGCGGCCGGCGGACACCCGGGAGTTCTTTTTTGTCTCGCGCAATGATGGAAGCCACCATTTTTCCGAGACCTATCGCGAACATCGCGAGGCCGTGATTCGCTATCAGCTGGATGGCGACGCGAGCCGCTACGGCCGAAGGGGACGTTGATGACGGGGCAATTCCTGACCCTCGAGGGCATCGAAGGGGCCGGCAAGACCACCCAGATGGGAACCCTGGTCGAGGCACTGGAGGCGGCCGGCCAGCGGGTGTGCGCGACCCGCGAGCCCGGGGGCACCGGGCTGGGCGAACGCCTGCGCGGCCTGTTGCTGGATCCGGACCTGCCGGAGATGATCCCTGAAGCGGAGCTGTTGCTGATGTTCGCGGCGCGCGCGCAGCATCTCGCCGAAGTGATCCGCCCGGCCCTGGATGCGGGACAGTGGGTGGTCAGCGACCGTTTTACCGATGCGAGCTTTGCCTACCAGGGCGGCGGGCGCGGTCTGGGCGACACTCGGGTTGCAGCACTGGAGGACTGGGTGCAGGGCGATCTGCGCCCGGATCTGGTGATCCTGCTCGACATCGACCCGGCAACCGGGCTGGAGCGGGCCGTGCAGCGGGGACGTCGGGACCGCATCGAGCGCGAGGCAGAGGAATTTTTCGAACGTGCCCGCGCGGCTTACCGGCGCCGGGCCGATGCAGAACCGCAGCGCTACCTGGTGGTGGATGCCTCGGCGGATGCCGCCACCGTGGCACAGCGGATGCTCGAGGGGCTGCGCTGCCGCGGTCTGCTGGAGGCGTCCACGTGAACGAGCCGGGCGCGGTGCCGCCGTGGCTCGCGCAGCCCTGGGAGACGCTGGTGCAGCGTGCGGCGGCCGGGCATCTGCCCGGTGGCCTGCTGGTCACCGGCGCCGAGGGCGTGGGCAAGGGCCTGCTGGTTACGGCCCTGCTCCAGCGCCTGTTCTGCGAACGGGCTGCGGGCACGCAGCCGGCCTGCGGGGAATGTGGCGGGTGCCGCAGTTTTGTCGGGGGCGTGCATCCGGAGCTGCACGACGTGATGCCGCCGGAGTCGGGCAAGGACATCCCGGTGGATGCCGTGCGCGAAGCCGGTGAGTTCCTGGCGCTCAGCGGCTCCGGTGACTGGCGCGTGCTGCGGCTGCATCCGGCGGACGCCATGAACGCGAGTGCGGCCAATGCGCTGCTCAAGACACTGGAAGAGCCCCCGGCGGGCGGGCTGATCGTTCTCGAGAGCGCGCGACCCTCGGCCCTGCCGGCCACCATTCGCAGCCGCTGCCAGGATCTGCATCTTCCGTCGCCGGATCTCGAGGCCGCACGTGACTGGCTGGCCGCCGGCGCGCCGGAGCCTGCGGCGGTGGACGAGGCCTGGGCGGCCAGCCTCGGACGCCCGGTGGTCGCGGCCGAACTCCTGGCGGATCCCGAGCGTCACGCCGCCTGGCGACAGGAACGTGAGGCCCTCGCGGAACTGTTGCAGGCTCGTGAGCTGCATTCGGCGGTCACGCAGCTGGCGCGCTGCAACCTGGAGACCCTGCTGCCGCGCTGGCAGGCCCTGCTGTTGTCGGCCCAGCGCTGGCTGGCGAGCGGCGAGGTGGATCGATTCGGCGCGCAGTTCCCGCAGGACCGGCTGCAGGCCTTTGCCCGCGAGCGCGGGGCGCGGGGACTGGCCTCGCTGGTCCAGGAATCGCGGCGCTGGCAGCGCCAGGCGCGCGCGCAGCTGAACCCGCAGCTGCGGCTGGAAGACATGGCGGCGGCCATGCTGGCGCAGACGACGGCGGGGCGGCTGGCATCCCGGGGGCGCTCCGGGGCATACTGAGCGCCGCTGCAAAAACCACTGTGGAAATCGGGGAGGGCTCATGGCCGGGCAAGGGATGCTGACCTTGGCAATCAAGGAAAAACCCGCGCTGTATGCGGCGTACATGCCCTTTGTGAGCAACGGCGGGCTGTTCATTCCTACCGACAAGTCGTACAAGCTGGGCGATCAGGTCTTCCTGCTGCTGTCCCTGCTGGACGACGGCGATCGCCTGCCAACGCCCTGTACGGTGGTGTGGATCACCCCGCCACGGGCCCAGGGCAACCGCCTGCGCGGTATCGGAGTCCAGTTCAACACCTCCGACAAGGGGCAGACCCGCCGCCGCATCGAGGATCACCTGGGCGGCATGCTCAATTCGGATCGCAAGACTCACACCTTCTGAACGGCCTTACCGGACCGGCAGGGCCTCGCGCAGTCCCTCCACCGCGCGGTCCAGGTCCGCGGTCTCGTGGTAGAAATGCGGGGAGAAACGGATCCCGCCGCCGCGCATGGCGCACAGGATGCCATCCGCCTGCAGCCGGTGGTAAACGGTCTCCAGCGGGGTGTCCCCCAGCAGCCCCGCGGAGGGCCGGAAGGTCAGGATGCCGGCGCGGCGGTGGCGGGCACTGAGGATTTCGCAGCCCAGCCCGCGCAGGCGATCCTCGAGATGCAGCCAGTGCTCCCGGATCTCTTCGTCCACCCGGTCCATGCCGGTTTCCAGCAACAGCGACAGACTGCCGTGGAGCGCCTGGATGCCCAGCATGTTGGGGCTGCCGGGCTCGAAACGCCGGGCGCCGGGCGAGGGCGTCAGCGCGGGATTGTCGAAGTCCCCGGCGTGCTCGAGCATGTGCCAGCCGTATTCGTTCAGCTCCAGGCGATCACGGACCTCGGGATTGACGTAGAACAGACCGATGCCCTCCGGCGCGAGCATCCACTTGTGCGCGTCGGCCATCACGAAATCGGCACGGCATCCCGGCGCGTCAAAGGGCAGGGCGCCCAGATGCTGGATGGCGTCCACGCAGAACAGAATGCCGCGCCCGTGCAGCTCGTTGCCGAGGAACTGCACGTCCATGCGCAGGCCCGAGTCATAGCGCACCGCACTCGCGGACACCAGGGCCGTGGCATGGTCGCAGGCCCTTAGCAGATCCAGCTCGGGCTCCTCTCCGATGGCGACCTCCCGGACTTCCAGGTCGTAACGTTCGGCAGCGGCGTGCCATACCACGCGGTTGGAGGGAAACTCCCCTTCGGGAATCACGATGTTCTGCCCCGATCGCCAGGGCAGACCGAAGGCCACCATGGACAGCGCCTCCGAGGTGTTCTTCACGAACGCCACGTCTTCCGCCTCGGGGGCACCGATCAGTTGCCGCGCCAGCTCCCGTGTGGCGGCGATGGTTTCCAGCCAGCGTCCATAACCCCGCGAGCCGTGATACAGGTTCTCGCGGGCGAAGGCCTCGACCGCTTCGGCGGTGCGCCGGGGCCACGGTCCGACCGCGGCATGGTTGAGGTGAATGATGTCCTCGTGGGGGAATTCCGGGTGCATGACGCCCTCCTTTCAGGTTCGGCGAGGGTAACCCACACTGCCGCAGGGGTGGTAACCTGAGAGTCACGCGAAATCTCTTGTCCGCCCGCAAGGTGCTTGATAACGTACGCGTCGCTGTTTCCCTGACGCCGCTCACCACCGAGGCGGCAGCCCTCGCCCCGAAGGCCCGCCGTGTGACCGCCTCGGTCCCGAAGCAACTGTATTCCCACGATCGCGACGGCCCGGGGGCCGGAGCGGGCGCATCGACCGTCGACAGGAGGCACGGATGAATTCCGTTCTCAAGTTCTACCGGGACCCGGAGATGGGCTCGATCGAGCCACGTGACTTCAAGGTCTACAACGATCGCAATCTGGACCGGATCGAAGCCCTGGAGCGCGTGCCCGAGTCCATGCGTTTCGACATGCGCGTGGTGTCCAGCGTGCTGCCATTCCGTATCAACGAGTACGTGATCGACGAGCTGATCGACTGGGACAATATCCCGGACGACCCGATGTTCCAGCTGACCTTCCCGCAGCGGGAGATGCTGTCCCCGGAGGCCTACGAGCGGATGGCTGCGCTGCATCGCCGCGGGGCCGAGCGCAAGGAGATCGCGGCCCTGGCGAAGGAGCTGCGGGATGAGCTGAACCCGCATCCGGCCGGCCAGATGGAACTGAATCGGCCCAGCGAGGATGACGGCGAGGTCATGAACGGCCTGCAGCACAAGTATCGCGAGACGGTGCTGTTCTTCCCCAGTCAGGGGCAGACCTGCCATTCGTACTGCACCTTCTGCTTCCGCTGGGCCCAGTTCGTGGGGGACAAGGAACTGCGTATCGCTTCTACCGATGCCGATCTGCTGCACCAGTACTTGCGCCAGCACCCGGCGATCTCCGATCTGCTGATGACCGGCGGCGATCCGATGGTCATGAAAACCAGGAACCTGCGCGGCTATCTCGAAGCCCTGCTGGACCCCGGGCTGGAGCATGTCCAGACGGTACGCATCGGAACCAAGGCGCTGTCCTTCTGGCCCTACCGTTTCGTGACCGAAAGCGATGCCGATGACCTGCTGCGGCTGCTGGAACAGCTGGTCGAAGGCGGCAAGCACGTGGCGCTGATGGCGCATTACAACCATCCCAACGAGCTGCGCACGCCGATCGCCCGCGAGGCGATCCGCCGGGTGCGTGACACCGGCGCCGAGATCCGCGCCCAGGGCCCGCTGCTGCGCCACATCAACGACGATCCGCAGGCCTGGGCCGATCTGTGGCGCGAACAGGTGCGGCTGGGGATCATCCCGTACTACATGTTCGTGGAACGCGACACCGGCGCGCGGCGCTACTTCGAGGTGCCCCTGGCGCGCGCCTGGGAGGTCTATCGCGAGGCCATGCAGCAGGTCTCGGGGCTGGCTCGCACCGCGCGCGGGCCATCCATGAGCGCCGATCCGGGCAAGGTGGAGATCCAGGGCGTGACCGAGATCCGCGGGGAGAAGGTCTTCGTGCTGCGCTTCATCCAGGGCCGCAACTCGGACTGGGTGCAGCGTCCGTTCTTTGCCCGTTACGACGAGAACGCCACCTGGCTGAATCAGCTGAAACCGGCCTTCGGTGAAGAGAAGTTCTTCTTCGAGGACGAATTCGAGGCGATGAAGGCCGGCCACGGGGTCTGATCCATGAGCAATGAAGACGTGCGCCGGCGCGACCTGCGGGCCCTGTGGCACCCCTGTACCCAGATGAAGGATTACGGGGAGGAGGGCACGCTGCCCCTGCTGCCGATCGAGCGGGGCGAGGGTGTGTGGCTGTACGACTTCGACGGCAACCGTTACCTCGACGCGATCAGCTCCTGGTGGGTGAACCTGTTCGGTCACGCCAATCCGCGCATCAACGACGCGCTCAAGGAGCAAGTCGACCGCCTGGAGCACGTAATCCTGGCCGGCTGCACCCATGAGCCGGTGGTGGAGCTGAGCGAGCGTCTGATCGACATCACTCCGGCAGGGCTCGACCGGGTGTTCCTGGCCGACAACGGCTCGGCCGGCGTGGAAGCCGCGCTCAAGATGAGCTTCCACTACTGGCGCAATGTCGGCCAGCCGCAGAAGACCCGCTTCATCGGGGTCTCCAACGCCTATCACGGCGAGACCATCGGCGCCCTGTCGGTCAGTGACGTGCCGCTCTACCGGCATACCTACGAGCCGCTGATGCTGGACGTGATCAACGTCCCGGGGCCCGACTGCTTCCACCGCGAGCCGGGCGAGGACTGCGCCGATGTGGCTCGCCGCCAGTTCGCGCACATGGAACGGGCCCTGGAACGCCACGCCCACGAGGTGGCCGCGGTCATCATCGAGCCGCTGGTGCAGTGCGCCGGTCACATGCGCATGTTCGACCCGGAATACCTGCGCCTGCTGCGCGACGCCTGCGACCGCCATGGCGTGCACCTGATCGCCGACGAGATCGCGGTGGGCTTCGGCCGTACCGGGCCCCTGTTCGCCTGCGAGCAGGGACCGATCACGCCCGACTTCCTGTGCCTGTCCAAGGGCCTGACCGGCGGTTATCTGCCGATGGCCGCGCTGCTGACCACCGATACGGTCTATCAGGCGTTCTACGACGATTACGAAAAGCTCAACATGTTCCTGCACTCGCATTCCTACACCGGGAACCCGCTGGCGTGCCGGGCCGCGCTGGCCACGCTGGACATCTTCGAGTCCGAACCGGTGCTGGAGCGCAATCGCGAGCTGGCCGCGCACATTGCACGGCGCCTGGAACCGCTCAACGATCACCCGCACGTGGCCGACGTGCGCCAGCACGGCATGATCGCCGCGGTCGAGCTGGTGCAGGACAAGGCCAGCCGGACCCCGTATCCGTGGCAGGAGCGGCGGGGCCTCGATATCTATCGCCACGGTCTGACCCGCGGGGCGCTGCTGCGCCCGCTGGGCAACGTCTCCTATCTCATGCCCCCCTACGTGATCACCGAGGAGCAGATCGACTTCCTCGTGGAGGTCATGGGCGAGGGCATCGACATCGCCACCCGCGACTGAAGCGGACCGGCATCACGCTTTCACTCCAGGGGCTTGACCACGCCGGAAGAGCGGCGCATAAAGAACCTGTACCCGCACCATGCGGACGTTTTCGTAGTCATTCATTCATTTTCGATAATTTTCGAATGACCTTCGTAACCCGTTCGCGCGCCGACGTACCAGATTTCTACTACCCGCGAACGATCGGCGCAGGGTGGCGGCCAGGAGTTTTCCGGAAAAGCGGCCGTTCTGCGGCCAAGGAGCTGACCGCGATGAGTGACGTCGATGCCGAGCGTTCCATCGTTTTTATCACCCCGATCACGCCACAGGCACAACTGTTTTTTGATTACGTATCCGAGCAGACCGGGATGCCGGTCACGGGGGTGGAGCCCCGGGCCCCGCGCTGGACCGAGCAGCTGCTGGATTCGGCCCTGATCCTTTTTGACGCAACCGCATTGACGATGGATGACATCGCCTTTGTGGAGCAGGCCCTGGTGCACAATGACGATCTGACCATGGCGGCCTTCAACGTCCGGGACGAGGACGAGGCCGTCGATTTGCTGGATCGGCTCTACCTGCAGGGTGTCTTTTACCGAACCGACCGGGCGGAGTTGATCTGTAAGGGCATTCAGTCCCTGTTGCATGCCGACTGGTGGATGTCCCGGCACCTGATGACGCGGCTGATCCGGACGTACCGCCGTCGCCGGATCAACGTCTTCCGTCCCTCTTGTGGCCTGACACAAAGGGAGGTCCAGATCCTCCTGATGCTGGGGTCGGGAGCCACCAACCTGGAGATTTCAAAGCAGCTCTTTATCTCGGAACATACCGTAAAATCACACCTTTATAACGTGTTTCGAAAAATCGAAGTCAGGAACCGCACCCAGGCGATTGCCTGGGCGAGGGAGAATCTGGGTGTGCCGCCGGTCAACCTGACAGAAACCTGTCAGGCGATGCACGCATGATTCCCCCGGTCCGTTCTTCGCCGGGCGTTCTTGCGGGCTTGGTGGTGGCCGGGATTGTGTGCCTGGTCCCCTGGGCTTCGGTCGGGGCCGGGGAATCCTCCCCGGTGGAGGTCGATGCCCCCACGGACCTGGAAGGCGAGCCGGAGGCGGAGGCCAACGAGGGAGCCATTCTTCCATCCCGCCCTCCGCGCCCGGCCGGCGAGCCCGGGCTGGGGGCGGTGGTGGTGGACCGCACCATTACCATGATGGGCAAGACGTTCTTTCGTCGTTTCGCTCAGCTGCGGCTGGAAAGCGGCGTTTTGCAGAGTACCGATCTCACCATCGTGGAACGACCGTCGGCACGCTTCGGTAGTCAGATCTGGGTGACGACCCGGGGCAGCGAGGTGCTGTTCGCGGCGACGCTCCCGCCACGCCCGTCGGAGATCATGGACATTGCCGACTCCGCCGCCGAGCAGGTGGAAACTGCGCTGGTGCAGCGGGAGCTCGAACGGCTGTTCCGCGACGGCAGCGACCTGGCCGACGAGGAATTCTGACCCCCGGCGGGGGGTATGAAAGACCTGCTACTTCCGCGGGCTGAACAAGTGGGAGAAAGTCCATCCGCCGCTCCATGCCTTCGGCGGATGGGCCCGCGCCCCGCATGGCACCACACTCGATACCGAGTCCATTCACTTCGAGAAGGAGTGTGCCATGAAGCCCGAACGTATCCTGATTCCCCTGGCCCTGGCGGCGGCGTTATTCGCGTCACCGGCGATGGCGGCCGATCTCCACGCCGTGGACGAACTTGCCCCTGCCAGCAGTCTGACACAGAGCGGCAGCCAGGGATCCCTGGCCATGATCGATCAGCGCGGCCGCAACAACCACGCCACCGTCGTGCAGTCCGGGGCCGGCAACGACGCCCGAGTACGCCAGCTGGGGGGCAGCCACGAGGGCACCATTGTGCAGTACGGCGTCGGCCATCAGGCCGGTCTGGATCAGGCCGGCTATGGCAAGCAGGCCTTTCTCCGCCAGACCGGTGTCGGCGGACATCTGCATGTCGACCAGCGCGGAAACGGCAGCGCGTCTCCGGTGCAGGTTCACCAGCATGCCCGCGGGCATGCGCGAGTCCAGGTCATCCAGCACTGACCCGGGAGGAGGACCATCATGCGTGTCACGACGATTTTCGCCGGCGGGCTGCTGCTCGCCTGCGCCGGAGCCGTTCAGGCTCAACAACTGATCTACGAGCCCCGTAGCCCGAGTTTCGGCGGCGATCCGCTGAACGGCAGCTTCCTGCTTAACAAGGCGCAGGCTCAGGACACTTACACCGATCCGAATGCACCCGATTTCGGGTCGTTCTCCGAGACGGATTTCTTTCTCCAGGACCTGCGTAATTCGCTGGTCAACGATGCCATTTCCGATGCCGTCGAGGGTGAGGAGGGGCGTTCCAGCCTGATTGAAAGTTCCACCCTGAGGATCCGCATTGACAGTACCGGCCAGGGCGGGTTCGTGATGACCATCCTCGACCGCCGCACCGGCGAGACGACGACCGTGAATCTGGGTCAGGTCAATGGCCAGTTCTGACCACGAAGCGACAAGGAGATGGTCATGAAACAGCTTTCGCGTATCGGCGTCATGCTGGGCGCAGCCCTGATCCTCTCGGGGTGTGCCTCGTTTGCTGCGCAGCCAGGCAACCTGGAGGGGACCGAGGCGACCCTGATGCCCCGGGCCGGAACCTATTTCGATCTCCTGGAATTGCCCCGACCAGCGGCTCCCGTGGACGCGGCTGTCTACGACTTCCGCGACCAGACCGGCCAGTACCGGCCGGCACCGGCGAGCACGTTTTCCACGGCGGTGACTCAGGGTGGTAGTGCCATGCTCAGTGCGGCCCTTGCCGAATCGGGCTGGTTTCGGCCTCTGGAGCGCGAAGGTCTGCAAAACCTGCTGACCGAACGGCGCATCATTCGCGCCAATCTGGAACGGATCGGCCAGGAAGACAGCCTCGATAACCTGCGTGCCGCGCGAATCGTGTTCGAGGGCGGGATCATTGCCTACGATTCCAACCTGCGCACCGGGGGTGCCGGTCTTGAATATTACGGTGTGGGGGCGTCCGGTGAGTTCAAGTCGGATCAGGTCACGGTGAACCTGCGGGCCGTGGACGTAGCCACCGGTGATGTCCTCCTGAATGTCAATGCCAGCAAGACGATCTACTCTCAGGAGATCCGTGCCGGGGTTTTCCGGTTCATTGATTTTCGCCGATTGCTGGACGCCGAAATCGGGTATACCCGCAACGAGCCGGTACAGCTGGCTGTGATGTCGGCCATCGAGTCCGCGGTCCTCCATCTGATTACGCAGGGCGTGGACAAGGGCCTGTGGAATGTTGATGATCCGACGGACATGGAACACCCCGTGTTTCAGGCTTACCGCTCGCACCAGGTTCCCATAATGTAAAAGAAGGGTCGGGTAAAAGAAGGTTGGATCGAGAGCAGGGCGGGCCTCTTACGGGGGGGGTCCGCTTTTTTGATTCAGGTGCATGAAGAAAGTACTAAAAAGTTCACCTCGACAATCATCCATCCGGCTGATTCCCGGGGGTTATAGGGGCGTGCAGAATCCAGGGTGAAGGCGGAAAGAAACGCTTCCACCTTCAGGGAATTCCTCCCAGTGATGGGGGACCCGATGACTCAACTGCGTGTTCCTAACTCAACCCTCAGGGGGTAGTCATTATGAAACTCAAATATTCCATGATTGCGATCGCGATGGGCGCTCTGTTTTCCGGTTCCGCCATGGCGGCCAACAACGATTCCACGATTGACCAGGCGGGCATGTTCAACAATGCCGACGTTTCTCAGATCGGATATTCCAACATGTCCGACATTGACCAGGAAGGCATGAAGAACAGTGCCAGCGCCTTCCAGAAAGGCTGGGGCAACCGTGCCACCCAGGAGCAGACCGGTATCCGCAACTCCAGCGATGTCCGTCAGGAGGGTGTCAAGAACCGTGCGGACGTCGAACAGGACGGTTACCGTCTGTCTTCCGAAGTGGATCAGCGTGGCAACTATAACCGCGCCGATGTCTCGCAGTCCGGCCAGAAGAACCATTCGGAAGTGACTCAGCGTGGCAACCTCAACAAGGCCAACGTCGAGCAGTCCGGGCGCTTCAATCAGTCGGACATCTCCCAGCACGGAGAATGGAACCGTGCGGACACCTACCAGAGCGGCTTGGGTAACCGGGCCAAGGTGTCGCAGAACGGAACCAAGAATTTCTCCGATATCGAACAGACCGGCTACAACGACCGGGCCAACGTGAAGCAGACCGGCTTTGGCCATCGCTCCTACGTGACCCAGACGCTGGGCGGCTGGGGCAGCATTGCCAGCAACCACGCGACCGTTCAGCAGGTCGGTCATAGCAACGTGTCGACGGTCAACCAGGCGGGTGGCGGTAACATGGCCAACGTCTTCCAGAACTGATCGAAGAACGGACTTGTCCGGCCCCGGTTTCTCGGGGTCGGATTTTTCCTTCCCGCAAGGGGTGGTGGTTCATGAATCGATGCCGGGTGTTACGGGTCCCGCGGAATGGAGGCGCTGGCGGGTGGAAGGCCGGATTGGCGGCCGCAACGTTGCTGATAACTGGGGGCGTCAGTGCCATGGGCACAACAACCGATACCCGGATCGCGCTGAGTGCGCAGGGTCCGGAAGGCACCGGATATTCCATCGAGTGCGCGGTCATGGAAGACGGCGAGCTGCATCAGATGGAGTTCGAGGGCGAAGTCCCGCTGACCATTGAATTCAAGGGCGATTCCGTCGACTGCCGCGTGGTCCAGACCCACGGCAACGGGGTGCTCGAGATCATGCTGAAGAAGAACGGCAACGTGACACGCTCACGCAGCCAGGGACCCAACAGCACGATGAATATCCGGATACGCTGACGATGGGAGATGATCCATGACGTCGCATAATGGATATTATGTTAAATTAGGTAATGGACCTGGAAAGGCCCTGGATTGCAGGCCTCTCCTTCACTCACTTCCACTCACTTCAGGGTTGCGATGACCCGGGCCAGGAGCTGCTTGACCTGCTCCATGCCGGTTTCCAGGTTACGGCCGATTTCGTCCATCGTGATCTCGCCGCCGCTGCGCCCTGCGGCACGGTTGGCAATCACCGCACACGCTGCATAGCTCAGGCCCAGCTCCCGCGCCAGGGCCGTTTCCGGCATGCCGGTCATGCCCACCAGGTCGCAGCCGTCGCGCTCCATGCGATCGATCTCCGCGGCGGTTTCCAGGCGTGGCCCCTGAGTGGCGCCATAGGTGCCCTGCTCGCAAATCGGCAGGTCCAGTTCACGGGCCGCCTCCAGGAGCCTCCGGCGCACTTCGGGACAGTACGGCCAGGTCATGTCCACGTGGGTCACTTCATCGAGATGGCCACCTTCGAAATAAGTGTTCGCACGCGACCAGGTGTAATCGATGATCTGGTCCGGAATCGCGAGTCGCCCGGGCTGCATGCACTCGCTGATGCCGCCGACCGCGGCCACCGCGATCGCCGTCTCCACGCCCGTGTTATGCAGCGCCCAGATGTTGGCGCGATAGTTCACCTGGTGCGGCGGGATGGTGTGTCGCGCCCCGTGGCGCGGGAGAAAGACCGTTTCGATGCCGTTCAGCCGCCCGAACACCAGGGGTCCGGAGGGTTCGCCGTACGGCGTATGCATGACCCGGCGGTGGGTGATCTCCAGGTCCTTCAGTCGGGTCAGTCCGGTGCCGCCAATGATGGCCAGTCGGGGTGCGGTCATGGCACGCGTCCTTCAGTGGTCGGCCACGGCAAAGATGCCGGGCGCGTTGCGCAGGTAATCCTGATAATCCATGCCGTAACCGAACAGATAGCGGTTCGGTGCTTCCAGTGCGGCATGGTCGACGGTGATCGAGGGGTCCCGCTCGGGGTTGGCCTTGTCCACCAGCACGATGGTCACCACGCGACGGGCGCCCTGCTCCTGACAGAAGCTCTGGATACCGGCCAGGGTGATGCCGCCGTCGAGGATGTCGTCGACGATGACGACGGTGCGTCCCTGCATGGACTGGTGCGGGAGGGACAGCCAGTGCAGCTGTTCTTCGCCGCGGGTGGCCCCGCGATAGCGGGTGGCGTGCAGGTAGTCCACCTGCATCGGGAAGGACCAGCGTGTGAGCAGGCCGCCCAGCAGCACGACCCCGCCGTTCATCACGCCCAGCACCAGCGGATTCTCGTCCGCCAGTTCCCTTGCGGTGCGTTCGGCCAGGCGGTCAATGGCGGTTTCCACCGCGTCGCGGCTGTAGAGGCAGTCGGCGTCGCGCAGCGTGGCTCGTGCCTGTTCGGGATTCATGCGGGCCCCCGGGGTTCATCTGGGGCCGGGGCTGTGAGCCCGGCCTGGCGGCGTGGCGAATGCCCCGCCCCGAAACAGAACCGGCCGGCACAGGGGCCGGCCGGTCGTTCGACGGATTCCGTCGCTTCGCCTCAGTAGGTGAAGGTGACGGTGTCGTCGTCCATCGCCTCGGAGATCACGTAGGCACCGCCCACGGTCTCGTCCACTTCGTCGATCAGGTCGTTGCCCCACAGGTCCAGCGTCGGGGTGCAGACCTTCATCACGACGCCGGCTTCGTGGGCATCCTTGATGAAGTCGTAGACGCTCTTGCTGCTGCCTTCCTGCACGAACAGGTTTTCCGCCACGCCCTTCTTGGCCAGTTCACCGGCCCGGCCGGTCATCACGACTTCGACGTCGTATTCCATGGCGGCGGCCACGGTCGCCTGGAAGAACGGGGCGCCGAGTTCGGACGGATTGTTCGGGTCGGTGTTGACCATGACGATCATGAGCTTATCGGCCATGACGATTCTCCATCATTGTGGGATTGGTTAACTATATTATTAGCAGCTCAGTGTCGAACCGGTGGCGCATTATAGGCGGGTCGGAAGCGCGGCGCCAACGGTGCTTGCGGCACAAGGTCGCGAAGGGGGTCATGCCCCGCCACTGCCCGCCTTCAGCCAGGCATGCAACTGGGCCTGAAGCGCGGTGCGGTGCTGCGCGTCGTCCGACACCGCACGCGCGTGCATGCGCCGCAGGCGGGCCCGGGTATCGGCGTTCTGGCGGTAGTCGGCGAGGTGATCGAGGATGACGTCCGCCTCCTCCGGCCGATTGCAGATCAGGATCATGTCGCAGCCGGCCTCCAGTGCCGCGTCGGCCCGCTCCGCGGGCGAACCCATCTGTTCGGCACCGGCCATGGCCAGGTCGTCGGAAAAGATCGCGCCCTGAAAACCGATCCGGCCGCGCAGGATGTCCTGCAGCCAGGTGCGCGAGAACCCGGCCGGTCGGTCGTCCACCGCGGGATACACCACGTGGGCCGGCATCATTCCCTCGAGGTGGCCGGCCAGCGGCCGGAACGCCTCGATGTCGCTGGCCTCGATCTCGGCCAGCGGGCGCGGGTCCTCCGGCACCGCGACATGCGAATCCGCGGCCACCGCGCCGTGTCCGGGAAAGTGCTTGCCCACCGAGGCCATGCCGGCCACCGTCAGGCCGCGCACGAACGCAAGCCCCAGATCGGCGATCACCGCGGGATCATGATGGAACGCCCGATCGCCAATCACCTCGCTGATCTCGAGATCGCGGTCGAGGACCGGCGCGAAACTGAAGTCGATCCCCACCGCCTGCAGCTCCAGCGCCAGCAGCTCGCCCGCCCCGCGCGCCAGCTCGCGTGCCCGCGCCGGCACCTGATCGTGCAGGTGGCCGAGACTGCGCATCGGCGGGAAGCGGGTGAAGCCCTCGCGCAGACGCTGCACCCGCCCTCCTTCCTGGTCCACCGCGATCAGCAGTTCCGGGCGCAGGCGGCGCATGTCTGCGGTCAGGGCTTCGACCTGTTCCGGGCCGTGTACGTTGCGGTCGAACAGGATCACCCCGCCGGTCGCGGGGTGCTGCAGGCGTTCGCGGTCTTCCGCCTTCAGTTCGGGGCCGGACACGTCGAGCATGACCGGACCGGGCGGACGGGGATCGGGCTGATAACGCATGAAGGGGGCAGTCCCTTGTCAGACGGGTGTCAGAGGCGCGTCAGGATAGCGAAGCCTCGGGCAGAAAGGCGAGCGCCTTGAGCTTCTCGATACGGTCGCGCAGACGCGCCGCCTCCTCGAATTCCAGGTCGCGCGCCTTCTGGAACATCTCCTGTTCCAGGCGCTCGATCTCGCGCGCCGCATTCTGTGGCGCGTCGACGTAGTCGGCGGCCTCCTCGGCCACCTTCTTGTCCGCGCCCTTGCGCTCGCCGGACTTGCGCCGGGTGCCGGGCGCGGCCTGCCCGGTCTCGAGGATGTCCGCCACGCTTTTGTGGATGCCCTCGGGGGTGATCCCGTGGGCTTCGTTGTGCTCGATCTGGCGGGCGCGGCGGCGTTCGGTCTCGTCGATCGCGCGGCGCATCGAGCCGGTGATGGTGTCGGCGTACAGGATCGCCTTGCCGCGCACGTTGCGCGCCGCGCGGCCGATCGTCTGGATCAGCGAGCGGTCGGAGCGCAGGAAGCCCTCCTTGTCGGCGTCGAAGATCGCCACCAGCGAGACCTCGGGCATGTCCAGGCCCTCGCGCAGCAGGTTGATCCCCACCAGCACGTCGAATTCGCCCAGACGCAGGTCGCGGATGATCTCCATGCGCTCGACCGTGTCGATATCCGAGTGCAGGTAGCGCACGCGCACGCCGTGCTCCGACAGGTAGTCGGTCAGATCCTCGGCCATGCGCTTGGTCAGCGTGGTGATCAGGGTCCGTTCGTCGCGCTCCACCCGGTCGCGGATCTCGGACAGGCAGTCGTCCACCTGGGAAGCCACCGGACGCACCTCCAGTTCCGGGTCCAGCAGCCCGGTGGGCCGCACCACCTGGTCGATGATGGCGCCGGCATGTTCGCGCTCGTACGGCCCCGGCGTGGCCGAGACGTGGATGGTCTGCGGCATCAGCTGCTCGAATTCCTCGAAGCGCAGCGGGCGGTTGTCCAGCGCCGACGGCAGACGGAAGCCGTACTCCACCAGGGTCTCCTTGCGCGAACGGTCGCCCTTGAACATCCCACCCACCTGCGGCACGGACACGTGGGATTCGTCGATCACCAGCAACGCATCCTCCGGCAGGTAGTCGAAAAACGTCGGCGGTGGTTCGCCCGGCGCACGTCCGGAAAGATAGCGCGAGTAGTTTTCAATCCCGTTGCAGTAGCCGATCTCCAGGATCATCTCCAGATCGAACTGGGTGCGCTGCTCCAGCCGCTGCGCCTCCACCAGGCGGTTCTCCTGGCGCAGGAAGTCCAGCCGTTCCTTCAGCTCGTCGCGGATCTGGTCCACCGCCTCCAGCAGGGTCTCGCGCGGGGTCACGTAGTGGGTCTTGGGATAGATCGTCAGGCGCGGCACCGTGTTCAGCACCTCGCCGGTCAGCGGGTCGAAATACGACAGCCGCTCGATCTCGTCGTCGAACAGCTCGACGCGCACGGCCTCCCGCTCGGATTCCGCCGGATGGATGTCGATCACCTCGCCGCGCACCCGGTAGGTCGCGCGGCGCAGCTCGGTATCGTTGCGGGTGTACTGCAGCTCCGCCAGGCGGCGCAGCAGATCGCGCTGGTCGATGCGCTCGCCACGCTTGAGGTGCAGCACCATCGACAGATACTTGCGCGGATCGCCCAGACCGTAGATCGCCGAGACCGAGGCGACGATGATCGCATCGCGCCGCTCCAGCAGTGCACGCGTGGCCGAAAGGCGCATCTGCTCGATATGGTCGTTGATCGACGCGTCCTTCTCGATATACGTATCCGAGGACGGGACATAGGCCTCCGGCTGGTAGTAGTCGTAATACGAAACGAAATACTCCACCGCGTTATTGGGGAAGAACTCCTTGAACTCGCCGTAGAGCTGCGCGGCCAGCGTCTTGTTGGGCGCCAGCACGATCGTCGGACGCTGCAGGTTCTCCACCACGTTGGCGATGGTGAAGGTCTTGCCCGAACCCGTCACACCCAGCAGGACCTGGTGCGCCAGGCCGTCCTCGATGCCCCGGGTCAGTTCGCGAATGGCCTGGGGCTGGTCCCCCGCCGGCTGGTATTTCGACACCACCCGGAACGTTCCGTCTTCATGTTCCGCCAACCGCTTATCCTCCGCGTCTGATTTCAGTATCATTTCGGGCCGCGAGCCGGCCGGCCACTCCGCCTGCTCGACCCCATCCACATCGAGGCAGTCCCTTGGAAATCCAGCTATCCGATCGTGTACAGCGCATCCAGCCCTCCCCCACCCTGGCCGTGACGGCCCTGGCCGCCCGGCTGCGCGCCGAAGGCCGCGACATCGTGGGGCTGGGGGCCGGCGAGCCGGACTTCGATACGCCGGAGCATATCAAGCAGGCGGCGATTGATGCGCTTGCCCGCGGCGAGACCAAGTACACCGCGGTCGACGGCACGGCCGGTCTGAAGGACGCCATCATTCGCAAGTTTGAACGTGATAACGAGCTCACGTTCACTCCCGGGCAGATCCTGGTCTCCTCCGGCGGCAAGCAGAGCATCTTCAATCTGTGCCAGGCCCTGCTCAATCCGGGTGACGAAGTGATCGTGCCGGCCCCCTACTGGGTCTCCTACCCCGACATCGCGATGCTGGCCGGCGCGCGGCCCGTCATCGTGAGCGCCTCGCAGGAACAGGGCTTCAAGCTCCGCCCCGAGGCCCTCGAAGAGGCCATCAGCGAACGCACCCGGCTGATCTTCCTCAACAGCCCCTCCAACCCCACCGGCGCGGCCTACTCACGCGGTGAACTGGAGGCTCTGGCCGAGGTCCTGCGGCGCCATCCGCAGATCGTCATCGCCACCGACGACATGTACGAACACATCCGCTTCGGCGAGACCGAGTTCGTCAACATCGTCAATGCCGCGCCGGATCTCGTCGAACGCAGCGTAGTGCTCAACGGAGTGTCCAAGGCCTACGCCATGACCGGCTGGCGCATCGGCTACGCCGGGGGGCCGGCCGACCTGATCGGCGCGATGAAGAAGATCCAGTCGCAGAGCACCTCCAACCCGAGCTCCATCGCCCAGGCAGCCGCCGAAGCCGCCCTCAACGGCGACCAGACCTGCGTGCGCCAGATGTGCTCGGCGTTCGCCCAGCGCGCGCGGCACGTGGTGGACGGCCTCAACGCCATCGACGGCATCGAATGCCGCATGCCGGACGGAACCTTCTACTGCTTCCCGCGGGTCACCGGCCTGATGGAACGTGCCGGGGTCGACAGCGACGTAGCTCTGGGCGAGCGGCTGCTGGACGAGGCCGGCGTGGCCCTGGTTCCGGGCAGCGCGTTCGGCGCCCCGGGGCATCTGCGCGTGTCCTTCGCCACCAGCCTGGAGATGCTGGACAAGGCACTGGAACGCCTGCGCGAGTTCGCCTCCCGAAACGCTTGACGGACCCCGGATCGGGCTATACGATACGCGGCTAATTCCCCGGTAGCTCAGTCGGTAGAGCGGGTGACTGTTAATCACTAGGTCGGCGGTTCGAGCCCGTCCCGGGGAGCCAGATAAAATAACGACTCAGGCCAGCCTTCGGGTTGGCCTTTTTCGTTTGTGTACCCGGATTTGTACCACTTCGCGAGTCGTGTACAGGAGCGTGTATCAACGGTCGCTCTGCGGGTTACCAACGCCATCGCGGACACGGACGATGTTCCGACCCCAAAAAACCGCCGTAGCGGGGACGAAGGGTATCGGCGTTGGTTTGGTTCCAATGGGTCACTCCAGGTTGAGTCGCTGGTCTTGTCCCGCAGCGCGAACCCCACGCCCTGCATCCGCCCGAGCACCACGATATCGTTCCCGATTCCACCCCGCCACGACCGAGCCACCAGGGCATGATGGTCTCCGCCCGCTGGCGCGATGCGGCCCGGGTGCGGGAAACTGGCGGGCATTGGCAACTTGGGTACGGGGATGGAGCATGGACGGATCCGGCGGCGGGTTGCGGGAAAACCATGCGGGGGCCGCCCGGGCGCGCTGGTCGGGCCGGGTGCTGCGCGTGGCAGCCTACGCCGGGATCTGGTGGATTCTGACCGAGGGCGATCCGGGGGCCTGGTGGTGGGGCGTGCCGGCGATCCTGGCGGCGGCCTGGTTCAATCCCTTCGCGCCGGGATGGACGGGTGGCTGGCGTATCCGCGGGATCATCACCTTCGTGCCGGTGTTTCTGTTCTTTTCGCTGCGCAGCGCGCTGGATGTGGCCTGGCGCGCGGTGCATCCGCGCTGCCCGCTGGAGCCGGCCCTGCTGGATTATCCCTGGGCGCTTCCGGCGGGGACCCCGCGCCTGCTCTTCGCGAATCTGGTGAATCTGATGCCCGGGACCCTGTGCGTGCGCATCTCGGAACAGGCGATTACGCTACACGTGCTGGCCCGTCCCGGCCGTACTCAGGACACCCTGGAGCGTCTGGAGGGGCATGTGATGAACATGTTTCGGCCGGAACCGCCCAATGACTGACCTGTTCCCGTTCCTGGTGATCCTGCTGATGCTCAACATCGTGGTGGGACTGATGCGGGTGTTGCGCGGGCCGACGGCCGCCGATCGCATGCTGGCCGCGGAGATGTTCGCGACCTCGGCCATCGCCATCGCGCTGCTGATGGCGGTGCTGACGCAGCGCGAGGCCCTGGTGGATCTGGCGCTGGTGTTCGCGCTGCTGTCGGCGCTGGCGGTGGTCACGTTCGTGAACCGAGCCTGGTCCAACCGCGCCCGTTCCAGCGACGAGGAGGGCCGGCCGTGAGCCTGACCGGCGTGATCGGAGGGATCCTGACGGTGGGCGGTGTGCTGTTCCTGCTGCTGGGCACGCTGGGACTGCTGCGTTTCCCGGATGTGTATACCCGCCTGCATGCCCAGCCCAAGGCCGACAACATCGGCCTGGGCATGATCTGCCTGGGGCTGGGGGTGTATTCGGGGAGCCTCGCACTGACCCTGAAACTGCTGCTGGTGTGGCTGCTGATGCTGGTCGCCACGGCGGTGGGGGCGGGTCTGATCGCACGCGCCGCGCTGCGCCGCGGAATCCGCCCGTGGGGGCTGTGAATGGGCACCCTGGGTCTGGCATTCGACGGGATTCTGGTTACGGCGCTGCTGTGGACCGCCTGGCAGGCAATCCACGCGGCGGGACTGTTCCGCGCGGTGGTCAGTTTCATGGTGTTCGGGCTGCTGATGGCGCTGGCCTGGGTGCGTCTGGAGGCGCCGGACATCGCTCTGGCCGAGGCGGCGATCGGCGCAGGCATTACCGGTGCACTGCTGCTGTCCGCGCTGGGGCGGCTGGACTGGGAGTCGGGGCGCGCGTCGGATGTGTGTCTGCGCGGGCGCGACCGGGCGTTCTGGCTGCCGATGGGCCTGTTGCTGCTGGCCGGTCTGGGCGGGGCGGCGTGGCTGCTCCCGGCCCCGGGGCTGGGCGAACCGGTGGCCGCGGAGCTCGGGCATTCCGGGGTGGAAAACCCGGTCACCGCGGTCCTGCTCAACTTTCGCGCCTTCGACACCCTGCTGGAGATTGCCATTCTGCTGCTGGGCGTGGTCGTGCTGTGGTCGCTGGGTCCTACTCCCTGGCCTTCTTCGCCCGAACTGGTGTCGCCCGCCCTGCCCGCTCTGGGCCGCGTGCTGTTCCCGGCGTTCGTGCTGGTTTCGGCCTATCTGCTGTGGCGCGGCAGTCATGCGCCGGGGGGTGCCTTCCCGGCAGGTGCGGTGATGGGCGCCGGCGGGGTGCTGATGCTGCTGGCCGGCGCCCGGCCCTGGCTGTCGGGTGACGTCTACGGCCCGTGGCGCTGGGCGCTGGCGCTGGGGATGACCGCGATGCTGGGGGTGGCCTTCGCGGTGATGGTCGGGGGGCACGGGTTTTTCGAGTATCCGGTCGAGCTGGCCGGGCCGCTGATCCTGCTGCTCGAACTGGCTGCGGGGCTGTCCATCGCGCTGCTGCTGTTCGCGCTGTATCTGGGCGGCGAGCCCCCGGCCGACTGGGACACCCGGAGGCCGGCATGACCCTGTACCTGCTGCTGGCCGTCGCGCTGCTGATCATCGGCCTGCACGGGCTGTTCGTCTGTGCGCAGCTGATGCGCAAGATCCTCGCGCTGAACGTCCTGACCACCGCGGTCTTCCTGCTCCTGGTGGCGCTGGCACATGCCGCCGAGGTGCTGGACCCCGTGCCCCACGCGATGGTGCTGACGGGCATCGTGGTGACGGTGTCGACCACGGCGGTGGCACTGGGGCTGATGGTCCGCCTGCTGGAGCGCCGTGGCGGGCCGGTGAGTGGCCACGACCGGGACTCGCGCAACCCGTGAACACCACGCTGGCCACGGCCGTGGTGGTGGGGCTGCCGCTGATGGCCGCGGCCGTCGCGTTCGCACATCCGCGCCGGGGCCGCATGGCGACGCTGGGGACCGGGCTGCTGCTGTTGCCGGTCCTGGCCGTTCTGGTCCTGGAAACCCGGCGCACCTGCCCCTGGCGCCTGGACCTGGGGGGCTGGGCCGCGCCGCTGGGGATCGGCTGGCAGGTCGATGCCCTCGCCCTGACCCTGCTTGTCCTGACCACCATGGTCGCGCTGGCCGCGGCGATCTATCGCCTTGCCGAGCGCCGTCTGGTGCCGGACAGTCGCCAGAGACGTTATTTCTGGCCGTTGTGGCTGTTCCTGTGGGGCGGGCTCAATGCCTTGTTCCTGTCTGCCGATCTGTTCAATCTCTACGTGATCCTGGAGATGGTGGCCCTCGCCGCGGTGGCGCTGATCGCCGCCGCCGGGCCGGCGCTGGCCGCGGCATGGCGCTACTTCCTCGCAACGCTGCTGGGTTCCACGCTGTATCTTCTGGGTGTCGCCCTGCTCTACGGCCAGTACGGCGCACTGGACATCGCCCTGCTGACCGGCCGGGCCGCGGAGGAACCCGTCACCCTGGCGGCCGCGGTGATGATCACTCTGGGTCTGTTGCTGAAGGGGGCGATCTTCCCGCTGCACTTCTGGCTGCCCCCGGCCCATGGCCGGGCCCATGCGGCGGTCAGTGCGGTGCTTTCCGCTGTGGTGGTGACCGCGGCGTTCTATCTGCTGGTGCGTCTGTGGTTCGGCCCGTTTGGCGGGATGCTTCCGGGGCTGCCGGCACAGCTGCTGGGCCTGCTGGGGGCGGCGGCGGTCATCTGGGGCGGTGTGCTGGCCATGCTCCAGCGCCACCTGAAGATGGTGATCGCGTATTCGACCGTCTCGCAGCTGGGCTTCGGCCTGCTGGTGTTCCCGCTGGCGGCCGCCGGGGCCCTGCCCGGCCAGGCCCATGCGGGCATGCTGATGCTGTTGCTGGCCCACGGCCTGGCCAAGGGCAGCCTGTTCCTGGCGGCGGGCTGCCTGGCGTGGCAATGGGGCAGCGACCATCTGCGCCGCATCGGCCCGCCGATGGCCGGTGGCAGCCTGCTGGCCTGGATCGCGATCGCGCTGGCGGCGGCGAGTCTGGTGGGCCTGCCACCCAGCGGAGGCTTCGTCGCCAAGTGGTGGCTGCTGGAGTCGGCGCTGGCCGCGCGCGCCTGGCCCTGGGCGGCGGTGATCGTGCTCGGGACGTTCATCACCGCCGGATACCTGTGGCGCATCCTGCGGGATCCGTTGCGGTTGGGAAGCGATGACGCGGCCGCGGCGCCCGCGCAGGGGCCACCGCTGCCCATTCCGCTCGCCATGCCCCGGGCCGCACTGCTGCTGGCCCTGGCGGCGATCGCAAGCGGCCTGTTCGCCACGGCGCTGCGCTCGGCCTTTGCGGCCGGGGGGCTGGCCGGATGAACGCCACGCAGCTCGCACTGCTGCTGGCCGTGCTGGCGCCATGGCTGGCCCTGACCGCGCTCGCGCTCCCCGCCCTGCGTCGCCGGGCCACCATCCTGCTGCCGCTGGCGGCCCTGCCGGCGCTCTTGCTGGCCCTGGCAGGCCCCGACCCCGATGCCGGGATCGTGCTGCCCGGGCTGCTGGATCAGGCCCGTCTGGCGCTGGATGGCACGGCCCGCGCCTTTCTGTTGCCCGGCGCCCTGTTGTGGCTGCTCGCCGGGGCGTACGCCCATCGACACCCGCTGACACACCCGCTGCGGTTTGCCGTGTTCTGGCTGCTGACCCTGGCCGGCTACCTGCTGCTGGTGCTGGCGGCGGATCTGCTCACCTTCTATGCCGGCTTCGCGCTGATGACCTTCGCGGCCTACGGTCTGGTCACCCACACCGGCGGCGTGACGGCCCTGCGGGCCGGACGGCTCTACCTCGGCCTGATGCTGATCGGCGAGGTCGCGCTGTTCACGGCGGTGGCCTGGACCACCATGCTCGCCGGTCCGGGGAATTCGCCGGATCTCGTCGGACTGGGTGCGGGCATGGAACCGGCCGCCGCCCTGCTGTTCGCGATCGGCTTCGGCCTGAAGCTGGGCGCGCCGGGGCTGCATGCCTGGCTGCCCCGGGCCCACGCGGTGGCGCCGGTGCCGGCCAGCGCGGTGCTGAGCGGGGTAATGATCAAGGTCGGCGCCCTGGGGGCATGGCGACTGCTGGAAGGCGGTCTTGAGATCCCCGGGCACGGCGACCTGATCCTGACCGCGCTGGGCCTCACGGGCACCTTTTATGCCGTGGCCGCGGGTCTGCGCCAGTCCGAACCCAAGACCATCCTCGCCTGGTCCAGCGTCAGTCAGATGGGCCTGGTGGTCGCCCTGCTCGGCATGGGCGCGGCCGGGACGTCGCCGGGAGCGCCACCGGCGGCGGTCTGGGCGGGCCTGGCGGTGATGCTCGCTCATCACGGCCTGGCCAAGGGGGCGCTGTTCCTCGGGACCGGGCTGCTGGCGACGGCGGCGGATCGCTTCACCCGGAGGACGATACTGCTCGGTCTGGCGCTGGCCGGGGCCGCGCTCGCGGCCGCTCCGCTCTCCGGCGGAGCCCTGGCCAAAGCCGCCCTCACGTCCGGCATGCCCGACTGGCTGGCGGGCCTGACCGGCACCGCCACCGCCCTGCTGATGCTGCATTTCCTGCGGCGCGCGGCCAGCCACGCTCCGGAGCCAGAACCGGAGCGGTCGACCGGCGGCAATGACCGCCACGGGGGCATGATGGGGGGCATGATGCTCTGGTGGGTGACCCTCGCTGCCGGACTTGTGCTGCCCTGGTGGGTGGCCGATGCTTCCCTGCGCGGATACGCCCTGACCGCATCGGCCATCGGGAACGGTCTCTGGCCGCTGTTGCTGGCCGGGGTACTGGCAGGCGGGGCATGGTGGCTGCGATCCCGGTGGCCCGCCGGGATCGGCCGGGTCGCGGTGCGGCAACCCGGACCCGACCGTAGCGCCCCGCGCCCGCTGCCCGGCATGGCTCGGCTGGCCCACTGGTGGACCTTGCGCGAACGCCAGCTGCATCGCTGGCCGGTCATCGGGCGCGTGGCCACCACCATGATCCTGCTGCTGGCGCTCGCGCTGGCCTTTTCGGCGACTCCGGCGCTGTTCGCCTGCAAGCAGGCTCCTGCAGATGCGGGAGCAGGTGTGGGAGTGGCCTTGGCCGCGAACGGACGGGTGCTTGTCCGGGGCGAACTCCCCGGAACCCTTGCGGCCGGATGCCCCGAGCGCGGCCGTCAGGCAGAATGCGCGGGACGGTTCCGGACGAAGGCAGGCGCATGAACGAGCAACAGTTGCGCGAGGCGGTGATCGACACGGCGCTGGGAACCAACCGGCGCGGCCTCAACCAGGGTACATCCGGTAACGTCAGTGTACGCTGCGGTCACGGCCTGCTGATCACCCCCTCCGGCGTGGCATACGAGGACCTGGCGCCGGAGGACCTGGTGTACATGGATGCCGACGGACGCTGGCCCGCGCACCAGAAGCCTTCCAGCGAATGGCATTTCCATCGCGCGATCCTGCGGGAACGCGAAGATATCCATGCGGTGGTGCACGTGCATTCGGTGTACGCCAGCGTGGTCGCGATCCAGCAGCGCGACATCCCACCGCTGCATTACATGATCGCAGCCGCCGGCGGCGACTCCATCCGCTGTGCCCCGTATGCCACCTTCGGGACCCCGGAACTCTCGCGACATGCGCTTGCCGCACTGGAGGACCGCTACGCCTGTCTGCTGGCGAACCACGGGATGATCGCCACCGGGCCGGACCTCGCACGCGCGCTGTGGCTCACCGAGGAGGTCGAACTGCTGGCGCAGCAGTACGTGCTGAGCCTGTCCATCGGCGGCCCCGCCCTGCTGGATGCCGCGGAGATGCAGCGCGTGCGGGAGGCCTTCAAGCAGTACGGCCCGCGGCGGGAGGCGGCCCCGAGCGGATCCGGACAGGAACCGGACGAACCCTGAGACGGCGTGACGCGCCCCGGGCTCGCCCGGTCTATTCTTTTGTTTTCACCCCTGCGAGCAGAGAGATTGCACCATGGCCAGCGGCACCCGTTTTTCGGTGGGCGAGATCGTCCATCACCTGAAGTATGATTACCGCGGCGTCATCGTGGATGTCGACCCGGTCTACAACGGCTCGGACGAATGGTATGAGACGGTCGCGAAGAGCCGGCCGCCCAAGGACCAGCCGTGGTACCACGTGCTGGTGGATGGCTACACCCACAGCACCTATGTGGCCGAGCGTCATCTGGAAAGCGACACCTCGGGCGAACAGATCGATCACCCGGACCTGGGCAAGTTCTTCGACCGTTTCATGAACGGGCGTTACAGTCGCGAAAACCAGACCCGGACACACTGAGGACACCATGAGCCAGGACAACCGCCGCTCGCGCGTGGTCACCGAAGGGCCACGCCGCACACCCAATCGCGCCATGCTGCGCGCCGTCGGGTTCGGAGACGACGACTTCCAGCGTCCCATCGTCGGGATCGCCAACGCGCACAGTACGATTACCCCCTGCAACACGGGGATCGGCGCGCTTGCCGAACGCGCGGAACGGGCGGTGCGTCAGGCCGGCGGCATGCCCCAGACCTTCGGCACCATCACCATCTCCGACGGGATCTCCATGGGCACCCCGGGGATGAAATACTCGCTGGTCTCGCGCGAGGTGATCGCCGACGCGATCGAAACCGTGGTCAACGGGCAGAGCATGGACGGGGTGCTGGCCACCGGGGGATGTGACAAGAACATGCCCGGGGCGATGATCGCCCTCGCCCGCCTCAACGTGCCGGCCATCTTCGTCTATGGCGGCACCATCAAGCCCGGCCATTACAAGGGCCAGGAACTGACCATTGTCAGTGCCTTCGAGGCCGTGGGACAGCACGGCGCCGGTCGGCTGTCCGACGAGGACCTGCAGGGGGTGGAGCGCAACGCCTGTCCCGGCGCGGGTTCCTGCGGGGGCATGTACACCGCGAATACCATGTCCTCGGCCTTCGAGGCGCTGGGGATGAGCCTGCCGGGATCCTCGACCCAGGCCGCCGAGGATCCGGAAAAAGGCGAGTCCGCGGCGCGCTCCGGCGAGGTCCTGCTGGAGGCGATCCATGCCGATCGCAAGCCGCGCGATATCCTCACCCGGCCGGCCTTCGAGAATGCCCTCGCGGTGGTCATGGCCCTGGGCGGCTCCACCAACGCGGTGCTGCACCTGCTGGCGATCGCGCACGCCGCCGAGGTGCCCCTGGATCTGGACGATGTCGAACGGATTCGCCGTCGCACCCCGGTCCTGTGCGATCTCAAGCCCTCCGGGCGGTACGTGACCACCGCCTTCCATCAGGCCGGCGGCACCCCGCTGGTGATGCGCCTGCTGCTGGACGCCGGGCTTCTGCACGGGGAGTGCCTGACGATCACCGGCGAGACCCTGGCGGAAACCCTTCGCAATGCCCCCGCCGCCCCGCCGGCGGAGGCCGCAGACATGGTCCGCACCCCGGCCGACCCGCTCTATCCACAGGGCCACCTGGCGATCCTCAAGGGCAGTCTGGCCCCCGAGGGGGGCGTGGCCAAGGTGACCGGCCTCAAGCGGCGCAGTATTCGCGGACCCGCCCGGGTCTTCGACTCCGAGGAGGCCTGCCTGGACGCGATTCTCGCCGGCTCGATCCGCGAAGGGGACGTGATCGTCATTCGTTATGAAGGGCCGCGCGGCGGACCCGGGATGCGCGAGATGCTGGCCCCCACCGCGGCGCTGATCGGTGCCGGTCTGGGAGATGCAGTAGGCCTGGTCACCGACGGACGGTTCTCCGGCGGCACCTACGGCATGGTCGTGGGTCATGTCGCGCCCGAGGCGGCCGCGGGTGGTCCCATCGCGCTGGTGCAGGAAGGCGACCCGATCGTGATCGACGCCGACCGGAACCAGCTGGATCTGGACATCGACCCCGAGGAACTGGAACGCCGCCGGTCGGCCTGGAAGGTCCCGGAGCCCCCGGTGGCCCGCGGAGTGCTTGCCAAATACGCGCGCACGGTGGGATCGGCCAGCCGCGGCGCCGTGACCGACGACTTCTGAGCCGGACCGGCGCACCCTCCGCATGACCCATCCTGATCCGCGCTCGCCGCGCTTCAGCATGATGCCTCCGGTGATCGGTTTCCTGCTGGTCACCAACGTCCTGCTGTTCCTGGCCATGCCCGCGCTGGGCAACTGGCTGATGGCCCATTTCGCCCTGTGGCCGATCGGCACCCCGTCCACCATCATGCAGGACGGCTCGATGATGCGCGTGCCGGATTTCCAGCTCTGGCAGCTGGTGACCTATGGCTTCCTGCATGGCGGGCCGCTGCACCTGTTCGTCAACATGTTCGTGGTATGGATGCTGGGCGTTCAGGTCGAGAATTCATGGGGTTCGCGCATGTTCGCGACCTATTTTCTGATCTGTGTGATCGGGGCCGGTCTGGTGCAGCTGGTGGTCACTGCAGGGGGCAACGGTGATGCCATCTACCCCACCGTGGGGGCCTCCGGCGGGGTGTTCGGGGTGCTGCTGGCATTCGGGATGATGTTCCCCAACCAGCGCCTGTTCCTGATCTTCCTGCCGATTCCGATCAAGGCCAAGTACTTCGTGATCGGTTACGGCATCCTCGAGCTCTATCTGGGGGTATCCGGGACCATGTCGGGGATCGCCCATTTCGCGCATCTGGGCGGCATGGTGGTGGGGCTGCTGATGATCCAGTACTGGCGCGGGCGGTTGCCGGTTCGGCCCCGGCATCGGCGGCTTTGGTGGTGAGCGCCGGGCCCGGACGCGTCAGCTGTCCGTCCGCGTGCGCAGGTATTCGCGGAAATCGTCCTTGAGTTCGGGGTGGTCGAGGGCGAACTCGACCGTGGCCTCGAGATAGCCCAGCTTGCTGCCGCAGTCGAAACGCCGCCCGGAGAACTCCCAGGCCGTCACGCGTTCCTCCTCGCGCAGGCGATCGATGGCATCGGTCAGCTGGATCTCGCCGCCGGCCCCGGGTTCCTGCCGTTCCAGCAGATCGAAGATCCGCGGCGTCAGCACATAGCGCCCGACCACGGCTACGTTCGACGGTGCAAAGGCCGGATCGGGCTTTTCCACGATGCCCTTCACGTCCCAGCTGCGGGGACCGGTGCGTTCCGGATCGATGATGCCGTACTGATGGGTGCGGTCTTCGGGCACCTCCTCCACGCCCAGCACGCTGCAGCCATGGCCGTTGTACTGCTCCACCATCTGCGCGGTGGCCCCGCCATCCACGGCCTCGATCAGGTCATCCGCCAGGATCACGGCGAACGGTTCTTCGCGCACCACGGGGCGCGCACAGGCGACCGCATGCCCCAGCCCCAGGGCTTCGGCCTGGCGCAGGTACACGCAAGTGACGCTGGATGGAACGATGTTGCGGATGCGTTCGAGGAGCTCGGTCTTGCCCCGCTCCTCCAGCTCGTTCTCCAGCTCGTAGGCCTTGTCGAAATGATCGGGGATGGCGCGCTTGTTGCGTCCGGTGACGAACACCAGGGTATCGATCCCCGCCGCGACGGCCTCTTCGGCGGCATACTGGATCAGCGGCTTGTCCACTACCGGGAGCATTTCCTTGGGGTTGGCCTTGGTCGCCGGCAGAAAGCGCGTCCCCATGCCGGCCACGGGAAAGACCGCGGTACGGATTCGTTTGCTCTTTTCGGTCATGTGCCCTCCGGGCCGCGGGGCATGGCCGCGCGATGGCGGTCATGCCCCGGCCGCTCTCCCTATTCCAGTTCAATCCGATCCAGATTCATTTCCACCGTCCGTTCGCCAATGCCGGACACCTCGGTCAGGGCCTGCACGGATTCGAAATCCCCGTGTTCTTCCCGGTGTTCGAGGATGGCACGCGCCGTGACCTCACCGACATTGCTCAGGGTGACCAGCTCCTCCAGCGGTGCCGAATTGACGTTGACGGGCACCTGTTCGCCGGCAGTGACCGGCGAGCCGAGGCTCAGCCCCAGCGCCATGGCAGGCAGCAACACCCGGGCGGAACGGAACATGGATACAGTACGGATCATGGTGAACCTCCTTGTCTTTTCAATGGTGGCGAGCGCCGTCTCCCATGCGCTCACCATGGATCCTAGCCCGATCACTGCGTCGGGGAAACCCCCTGCATGCGTCCCGCGATCGTCCGCATCGCAGCGGCGGGATCCTGCGCACGGGTGATCGGCCGGCCCACCACAATGGCACTGGCGCCGGCCTCCAGTGCCCGTTCCGGCGTCATCACCCGTTTCTGGTCGTCGTCCCCGGCCGTTTCCAGGCGAATCCCGGGCGTCACCAGCCTGGGTGCCGCCCCCAGCTCCTCGCGCAGCATCGCCGCTTCGCGCGCGGAACATACCAGCCCGTCCAGCCCCGCCTGCTCCACCGCCAGGCGCCCCAGGCGCATGACCTGGCCATCCGGGGTGTCCTGCACGCCGGTCTCCTCCAGGGTCGCGCGGTCACTGGAGGTCAGCACCGTTACGGCCAGCAGGGCCGTCCGTTCATTGACCTCGCGGACCGCGTCACGGGCTGCCCGCATCATCGCCAGGCCGCCGGAAGCGTGCAGGTTCACCAGCCACACATCCATGCGGGCCGCCGCGCGACAGGCGGCCGCAACCGTGTTGGGGATGTCGTGAAACTTGAGGTCCAGGAACACCCGGAAGCCGAGCCCGTGCAGCCGTTCGACCAGATCCGGTCCGGCGACCACGAACAGCTCGAAACCCACCTTCAGCGCACACTGGTGGGGGTCCAGACTGCGGGCGAAGGCCAGCGCCTCGTCGCCGGAGGCGAAGTCCAGGGCGACGATCAGCCGCGGCTCCTGGAGGTTCGGGGTTTCCGTTACCGGGTCCATTCAGTGGCTCTCCTCGCGAATCAGCGCCGCTTCGGCGTCTTCAGTGTTCTGATCGATATCGAAATCCAGCCCGCGCAGGGTGTCCCAGCGCCGGCAGCTGGGGCATTGCCAGACATGGCCGCGGCCCTGGTACCCGCAGTTGGTGCATTGATACAGGTGCTGACTGCGCAGCTGGTCCGACAGAGCCTTCTCGAAGGCCGTAAATTCGCTTACGTAGCTCTGCACCGCGGGCAGTACCTTCATCCAGCGCACCGCCTCCAGCAGCCCCGAGGTGGGTACCGGGCGCTGGGCCAGGATGACCCCCAGCTCATGCAGCGCCCGGTCCATGCGTCCGGTCCGTCGATACAGCCGCATCAGCGCGATACGCGCCATGGTCACGCCGCGGGTCTCGGCGAGGTCGGTCAGTACTTGTTCCAGCGCCGCCAGACGATGCTCGCCCGGCAGGGCCTGATGCAGCTGCTCCAGCCGCGGGACCAGCAACGGTGCCAGCCGCGGCGTGCGGGCCACTGCATCACTGCCGTAATCGATGGCCTCGCGAATGCGTCCCTCGCGTTCGGCGATTTCCGATTTCAGCAGCAGGGCCCGCGACAGACCCGGTACCAGGGCTTCGGCCTGACCTGCCCGCTCGGAGGCCTCGGCCAGGTCATTGCGTTCCAGCGCCTCGCTCGCCAGTTCGCAATGGTAATGCGCAACCCGCAGGGGTTCCTGTGGCGAGCCCTCGGCGCGCAGCCGGTTGCCGACCTCGATCGCCTTGTCCCACTCGCGCTGCGTCTCGTAGACGTGCCGCAGGCCTTCCAGTGCCTCGGAGGCCTGGTTCGGCGAATTCATCAATTCGCGGAACACCCCCTCGGCCCGATCGAGCACCCCCGCCAGCAGGAAGTCCTGGCCCAGTTCGCACAGCGCCTGTGCCCGCTGGGCATCGGTCAGCGCCGGGCGCGCCACCAGGTTCTGGTGAATGCGGATCGCGCGGTCCACCTCGCCCCGCCGCCGGAACAGGCGCCCCAGGATCACATGGGTTTCAAAGGTTTCATGGTCGACCTCGACCATCTCGATGAAGGTCTGCAGGGCGTCGTCGGTACGATCGTCCAGCAGGTATCGTACGCCCTGGAGATAGCGGTCCAGCGCGGGATCGCGGGTTTCTTCCTCCTCGGGAACCCCTCGGCGCGCGGCCCACCAGCCACTGGCGGCGGCAACCGGCAACAGCAGCCAGAACCAGTCCTCAATCATTCCGGTTCAGTAGAAATCCCGCATCGGCGCGGTCCGCAGCTGTTCCACCTCGACCCGCAGCGCACGGTTCTCATCCCGTAGCCGGTCGATCTTGTGTTGCAGACGCCGCAGCCTGAGCCAGAAGATCAGGGATGCAATCAGTACACCCGCCAGGGCGCTCAGGCCCAGGAGCACGATCAAGGGGGCCTCGAGGGTGAGACCGGGGAGATGAAGGGTGGCGGCGCCCTCGTTGAACACCACCAGGATCCCGATGCTCGAGGAGATCAGGATCAGGGCCACGAATGCGACCCAATGCCGCAGCCGGGACTTTCCGCGCTCGGCCATTCGTCGTATCCGCCTACTGGTCCTTTTGCGCGCCGTCATTGACGCGTTCCCGCAATTCCTTGCCGGGCTTGAAGTGAGGGACATATTTGCCGGGCAGGGCCACGCCCTCGCCGGTCTTGGGATTCCGGCCCATACGCGGGGGCCGGAAATGCAGCGCAAAGCTGCCGAATCCGCGAATTTCCACCCGCTCGCCACTGGCCAGTGCCTGACTCATCCGCTCCAGCAGGGCCTTGACGCTCAGTTCGACGTCGCGTGGCGGAAGGTGCGGTGATTTGCGGGCAAGATTGTCGATCAATTCCGATTTGGTCATCTGGCACTCGCAGCAAAGGGGGAGGAAAGACAAAAAAAGGCCCGCACCCGCGGTTGCGACGCGGATGCGGGCGGTGGAACGGGGCTTAGTCGTTCTTGCCCATCTGTTCCTTCAGCAGGTCGCCCAGCGAGGTGGTGGCGCCGCCGCCCTGCCCGTATTCGGACACGGCTTCGGCCTCCTCGGCACGATCCTTCGCCTTGATGGACAGGCTGATCGCACGGGTCTTCTTGTCCACGCCCATGAACTTGGCCTCGACCTCGTCGCCCACGTTGAGCACCGTACGCGCGTCTTCCACGCGGTCCTGGGAGATGTCGGCGGCGCGCAGGATCCCGTCGATCCCATCGGCCAGTTCGATCACGGCGGCCTTGGCGTCCACTTCCTTGACCGTACCCTTCACGATGCTGCCCTTGCTGTGTTCGGCCACGAAGTTGGCGAACGGGTCGCGGTCCAGCTGCTTCAGGCCCAGGGAGATGCGCTCGCGTTCCGGATCCACGGACAGGACCACGGCCTCGACCTCGTCACCCTTCTTGAAGTTGCGGATGGCCTCTTCGCCCGATTCGCTCCAGGAAAGATCCGACAGGTGGATCAGGCCGTCGATGCCGCCTTCCAGGCCCACGAACACGCCGAAATCGGTGATCGACTTGATCTGGCCACGGACCTTCTCGCCACGGTTGTGGTTGGCGGCGAAGTCGTCCCACGGGTTGGACTGGCACTGCTTCATGCCCAGCGAGATACGGCGACGCTCTTCGTCCAGGTCCAGGATCATCACCTCGACCTCGTCGCCAATGGCCACGACCTTGCCCGGGTTCACGTTCTTGTTGGTCCAGTCCATTTCGGAGACGTGCACCAGGCCTTCCACGCCGTCTTCGATTTCGACGAAGCAGCCGTAGTCGGTGATGTTGGTGACCTTGCCGAAGATGCGGGTGCCGGTCGGGTAACGCCGGGTGATGTTCTCCCACGGATCCTCGCCCAGCTGCTTCAGGCCCAGCGAGACACGCATGCGCTCGCGGTCGAACTTGAGCACCTTGACTTCGACTTCCTGGCCGATTTCAACGACATCGGACGGATGCTTGACGCGCTTCCAGGCCATGTCGGTGATGTGGAGCAGGCCGTCGATGCCGCCCAGATCCAGGAACGCACCGTAGTCGGTGAGGTTCTTGACGATACCCTTGACCTGCGCACCTTCCTGCAGGTTCTTGAGCAGTTCCTCGCGCTCGGCGCTGTATTCCTGCTCGACCACGGCGCGACGCGACACGACCACGTTGTTGCGACGGCGATCCAGCTTGATGAGCTTGAACTCCAGCTCCTTGCCTTCCAGATACGCGGTATCGCGCACCGGACGGACATCCACGAGTGAACCCGGCAGGAATGCACGGATGTCGCCCAGTTCGACGGTGTAGCCGCCCTTGACCTTGCCGGAGATCTTGCCGGTGACGTATTCCTCGTCTTCCATCGCCCGTTCGAGGCGATCCCAGGCCTTGGCACGCTTGGCCTTCTCGCGAGACATGCGGGTCTCGCCGAAGCCGTCTTCCGGGGTTTCCAGGGCAACTTCCACGACATCGCCCACGGCGACTTCGAGTTCCCCTTCGTCGTTCATGAACTGCTCGGTGGGGATGACTCCCTCGGACTTCAGGCCCGCGTTCACCACGACGACTTCCGGGTTCACCTCAATGACGGTGGCACTGAGGATGGCACCCGGCTGCATCTGGGTGTAGGCCATGCTCTCTTCGAGCAGTTGCGCGAAACTTTCACTCATGGATTTAAAAACCTGTTAAATTAAATGCGGTTACAGAAACTTCCTGAAACCGGTTTCAAGTGTTGTCGATCCCGCTGCCCGGGGTTTCGTCGGCAGGGGGGCGGTCTTCCGGGAGTACGTCCCGCAGGCGCTCCAGGATGAGATCGACCACGGCGACGATGTCCAGATCCGTGGTATCCAGGACCCAGGCATCCTCGGCCGGCTTGAGCGGCGCCACGCTGCGTTCGCGGTCGCGACGGTCGCGTTCTTCCATCTCTTCCCGAAGTTCTTCAAGGCTAGCACTAAGTCCTTGTTCCAGCAACTGCAGTTGGCGACGCCGCGCACGTTCCTCGGCACTGGCATCGAGAAAGATCTTCAGATCCGCTTCGGGGAACACGATGGTCCCCATGTCGCGCCCGTCGGCGACCAGGCCGGGCGGCACCGCGAAATCGCGCTGGCGCTGCAGCAGTGCCTCGCGTACGGCGGGAATGGCTGCTGCACGCGAGGCGTCGTTGCCCGCCTGCTCGGTGCGCAGCTCCTCGTCGACGGGGTCGCCTTCCAGCAGGGTCGTGACCCGTGTGGCATCGCGGTCGATTTCAAAGCGTACGTCCAGCGCCTGAGCCAGGTCGGGGACGGCCGCCGCGTCGTCCGGCTCCACACCCTGCCGGCGTGCGGCCAGGCCCACCAGGCGGTACAGCGCGCCGCTGTCGAGCAGGTGCCAGCCCATGGCCGCCGCGATGCGCATGCAGACGGTACCCTTGCCTGCGCCGCCGGGACCGTCGATGGTCAGTACCGGGGTCATTGGGCCTCCAGATGCAGTCCGGTCTGCCGCGCCAGGTCGGCGAAGTCGGGGAACGACGTCGCGACGTTGCGGCAATCGTGAATGGTGACGGGCGCGTCGGCGCGGAGTGCGGCCATGGCGAAGGCCATGGCGATGCGGTGATCTCCGTGGCTCTGGATCTCGCCACCCTGAAAACCGTCGCCCCCCTGAATGCGGATGCCGTCCGGCCGAACCTCGCAGTCGACGCCGAGGGCCGCGAGGCCGTCGGCCATCACCTGGATGCGGTCGCTTTCCTTGACGCGCAATTCCTCGGCGCCGGTCAGCACGGTCTCGCCGTGGGCGCAGGCGGCGGCGATGAAGATGGCCGGGAATTCGTCAATGGCCAGCGGCACCTGATCCTCCGGGATCTCGATCCCGCGCAGCTCGTGCGACAGCACCTCGATGTCGGCCACCGGCTCGCCACTGACCTCGCGCAGATCCAGCAGACGAATATCGGCGCCCATGCGGCGGAGGATCTCGATCACGCCGGTCCGGGTCGGGTTGACCCCGACGTGGCGCAGGATCACGTGGGAACCCGGCGCGATCGACGCCCCGACCATGAAGAAGGCGGCCGAAGAGATGTCCGCGGGTACGTCCACGTCGCCACCGCGCAGGCGCCCGCCGCCGGCCACGCAAGCCGTGGCCCCGTCGCGTTCCACTTCGATGCCGAAGCCTTCCAGCATGCGTTCGGTATGATCACGGGTTGGCGCGGGTTCGGTCACGCAGGTGCGGCCCTCGGCCCACAGGCCGGCGAGGAGCAGTGCGGACTTGACCTGGGCCGAGGCGACCTCGAGGGCGTATTGCGTGCCCTGCAGCGGCTTTCCGCCCCGCACCCGCAACGGCGGGGTGCCGCCTTCGGCGGTGTCGATCTGCGCGCCCATGCGCGCCAGTGGCTCGGTGACCCGGCGCATGGGCCGACGCGACAGGGAGGTGTCTCCGGTGAGCTCGCTGTCGAACGCCTGCCCGGCGAGCACACCGCACAAAAGTCGCATGGCGGTACCCGAATTGCCCATGTCCAGCGGACCATCGGGCGCACGCAGGCCGTGCATCCCGACCCCCTCGATGACGACCTCGCCCGGCCCTTCGCGGCGGATGGGGACACCCATCGCGCGAAACGCTTCCAGGGTAGCGAGGCAGTCCTCCCCTTCGAGGAAGCCGGTCACGTGGGTGGTGCCTTCGGCCAGCGCCCCCAGCATGATGGCCCGATGCGAAATCGACTTGTCGCCGGCGACCCGCAGGGTCCCGCTGAGGACGCCGCCGGGTTGAACGGTCAGGGTATCCATCGGTTCAGGTATCCAGTTGAGCTCGGGCGGGATCACAGAAACGATCCCGCGTGGTCTTGGCGTGGGTGAATTCCTGCTCCAGGCGCTGCCCGTCGCCCTGCTCGATCGCCTGCCGCAGGGATTCGAGATCGGCCTGGTAACGTTCGATCACCTCCAGGATGGAGGGCCCGTTGGCAAGACAGATGTCGCGCCAGACGACCGGGTCGCTGGAGGCAATGCGGGTGAAGTCACGAAAACCGCCCGCAGCATAATGGAAGATCTCGTCGCGGTCGCTCATCTTCGACAGGGACGCCACCAGGGTAAAGGCCAGCACGTGCGGGAGGTGGCTGGTGGCTGCCAGCACGTGATCGTGATGCGCCGGCGTCATGAATTCGACCCGCGCGCCGGCGGTCTGCCACATCGCGGTCACGCGGTTGGTCGCCATTACGCTGGTGGCGTCGGCCGGCGTCAGGATCACCAGCCGTTCGCGGAACAGTTCGGGAAAGGCGGCCGCCACCCCGCTCTGCTCGGTGCCCGCGATCGGATGCCCGGGGACGAACTGCCGCGGAACCTCGCCGAACCCCCGCGCCAGGGCCTCCAGCACCGCCTGTTTGCTGCTGCCCACGTCGGTCAGCGGCGCATCCTCCGGCCAGATCCCGGCGAGCGATGCCGCCAGCCCTTCCATGGCCCCCAGCGGTACGGCCAGCACACCCATGTCGGCCCCCCGGGCGGCCTCGGCGGGATCGGTGGTCCATTCGTCGATCACACCCAGGCGTTCGGCCTCGCGCAGATTGTCCGGATTGCGCGAACAGCCCACGACCGTCCCCACCTCCCCGGCCTCGCGCAGCGCCAGCGCCAGCGAACCGCCGATCAGGCCGACTCCGAAAATGACCAGCCGGTCGATCATGCAAGGGCCTCGCGCAGGGCAGCCAGGAATCGTTCGTTATCCTCCGCGGTCGAGACCGTGACGCGCAGATGCCCGGGCAGCCCGTAATTTTCCACCGGCCGGGCAATGACCCCACGCCGCTGCAGGCGGTCATGTACCGCGTTGACGTCGGTGCCGGTGTCAAAGGTAATGAAATTGCCGACCGAAGGGATGACCCGCAGGCCCATGGCCCGGAGTTCGCGATCCAGCTGCACCAGGCCTTCCCGGTTGACCGCCACCGAGTGCCGGATGTGGTCGCTGTCCTCGAGCGCGGCCAGACCGGCCGCCTGAGCGACCGCGTTCACGTTGAACGGCTGACGCACCCGGTTGAGCATGTCGGCCACCGGCGCCGAACTCACGGCATAGCCCAGGCGCAGCCCCGCCAGCCCCTGGATCTTGGAAAAGGTCCGGGTGACGACCACGTTGGGATAGCGGTCCAGCCAGCGCGTGGCATCCGGATAACCGTCTTCTTCCACGTATTCGGCATACGCCTCGTCGATCACGACCACCGTCTGCGGCGGCATCGCCGCCACGAAGGCCTCCAGCGCCTGCGCATCCACCCAGGTACCGGTCGGGTTGTTCGGGTTCGCCACGAACACCACCGCGGCGTCGTCATCCACCCGGGCGCGCATCGCATCCAGATCGTGCCCGAACGGCTGGCGGGCATCGTCCGCCGACACGGCCGGGACCACGCGCGCCTCGGCCCCGGTGGCCTGCGTCACCAGCGGGTACACCGCGAAGGCGTGGGCGGAAAACACCGACGCCCGCCCCGGCGCCAGCCAGGTCCGCGCGATCAGCTCCAGCACTTCGTTGGAGCCGTTGCCCAGGGTGATCTGCGCCGGATCCACTCCATGACGCGCGGCCAGCGCCGCCTTCAGCTCGAACGCATTGCCGTCGGGGTAGACATGGGCCTCGCCCAGCACGCCCCGGGCCGCCTCCACGGCGCGCGGCGACGGGCCCAGCGGGTTTTCGTTGGAAGCGAGCTTGACCGCCTCGCTGATGCCCAGCTCGCGTTCTAGCTCGGACACCGGCTTGCCCGGCTGATACGGCTGCAGTCCCTGCACGCCGGACACGGCCCGGGTGGCCGGACCCGGCCCGGGGGCTGCGGATTCGGAAGGATTCGTTGCCATGGATGCCTCTCAGGTTGCGGCCTGGGGGTAGCTGCCCAGGATCTTCACCGTGTCGGCGGTCTCCCTCAGCTGTTCCAGGCACCCGGCGATTTCCGGGTCCTCCTGGTGTCCCAGCAGGTCGAGGAAGAACACGTAGGTCCACTGCGCACAGCGCGAGGGACGGGATTCGATGCGCGTGAGGCTGATGCCGGCCTCGGCGATCGGCTTCAGCAACGCATACAGCGAGCCCGGCCGGTTGGCCGTGCTCAGCATGATTGACGTACGGTCCGCGCCGCTGGGACGGGTGGTGGCCGTCCCGATGATGAGGAACCGGGTGGTGTTGTCGGCGCGGTCCTCCACGTGCTCCACCTGTACCGGAACCCCGTAGTGCTCCGCCGCCACGCGCGATGCAATCGCCGCCGCGGACCCATCTCCGGCCGCCAGTTCCGCCGCGCGGGCGTTGCTGGCCACCGCATGGCGCTCGGCGTGGGGCAACCATGTATCCAGCCACTCACGGCACTGCGCCAGCGCCTGAGCGTGGGCCAGTACCCGGCGGACCTCGCCGAGATCGGAACTTTGCGACAGCAGGTGATGGTGGATCGGCGTCACGACCTCGCCGCAGATCTGCAGCGACGAGTCCATGAAGCAGTCCACCGTATGCGTGACCACACCCTCGGAGCTGTTCTCGATCGGAACGACGCCGAACTGCGCCCGCCCGGTTTCCACCGCGCCGAACACGGCGTCGATGGACGCCAGCGGCGTGGTCGTGACCGCATGGCCGAAATGCTTGCGCGCGGCCAGGTGGGTGAAGGTCCCTTCCGGCCCCAGATAAGCCACCGTGAGCGGATGCTCCAGGGCCAGACATTCGGACATGATCTCCCGGAACAGCCGGACGATCACGTCATCCGCCAGCGGCCCCGGATTTTCCTCCCGCACCCGACGCAGGATCTCGGCTTCGCGTTCCGGCCGGTAGAACACCGGCTCCTCGCCGTTGTCGCGCTTGACCCGCGCGACCGATTCCGCGCAGCGGGCCCGCTCGCTGAGCAGGGCCAGCAGCTCGCCGTCGATCGCATCGATCCGCGCGCGCAGCGACGCGAGGGACTCCCTTTCGCTCACGACCTAGAGCACCCGCGCCCGCAGTACACCGTCGATGCCATACAGCGCATCCAGCGTGGTCGGACTGGGATGTCCGTCCACGTCCAGCATGGTGTAGGCGATGTCCCCGCGGGAGTCATTCATCAGATGGAGGATGTTGATGTCGGATTCACCGATGACATGCGAGATCTGCGCCACACGGTCCGGCAGGTTGCGGTTGACCACCGCGATGCGCGCCTGCCCCTTGCGCTCCAGCACCAGGGTCGGCAGGTTCACCGAATTGACGACGTTACCGTTTTCGAGATAGTCACGCAGCTGATCGGCGATCATCACCGCGCAGTTCTCTTCCGACTCGGTGGTCGACGCGCCCAGGTGCGGCAGCGTGATCACCCGCGGGTGATCCAGCAGCCCGGGGACCGGGAAGTCGGTCACGTAGGCGTGCAGGTGGCCCTCGTTGAGGGCCTCGCCGGCCGCGGCATCATCCACAATCCCGTCGCGGGCCATGTTCAGCACCATCGCACCGGGGTTCATCGAACGGATGCGCTCGGCGTTGACCAGGTTCTGCGTGTTTTCGGTCAGGGGCACGTGCACCGTGACCGCATCCGCCCCTTCCAGTGCCGCATCCACCGACCGCGCACGTTCGATGTCCGAGGCCATCTGCCAGGCGCTCTCCACGGTGATCTTGGGGTCGAAGCCGACGACCTCCATCCCCATGGAGCGGGCGGCGTTCGCCACCTTGACCCCGATCGCTCCCAGGCCGAGCACGGCCAGCCGCCGTCCCGGCAGTTCGAAGCCGCTGAAGCGCTTCTTCCCGTGTTCCACCGCCTCGGTGAAGCTCGAGTCATCGGGATCCAGGGACTGCACGTAACCCGCCGCGGGGACCAGATTGCGAGCCCCGAGCAGCAGCCCCGCGATCACCAGCTCCTTGACCGCGTTGGCGTTGGCCCCCGGGGCATTGAAGACCGCGACGCCGCGCTCGGTGAGATCCTGCACGGGGATGTTGTTCACCCCGCTGCCGGCGCGCCCGACGGCCAGCACGGAATCCGGGATGGTCTCCCCGTGCAGGTCATGCGAACGCAGCATGATCGCATCCGGGTCTTCCAGACCGGAGGCGACTTCGTAGGTTTCGCGCGGGAAGCGTTCCAGCCCCCGCAGCGCAATGTTGTTGTAGGTCTTGACGCGGTACATCACGACCTCCTTTTCAGGCGTGGCGTTCCTCGAAATCCGCCATGAATTCGATCAGGGCGTCGACGGCCTCTTCCGGCACCGCGTTGTAGATGCTCGCGCGCATGCCGCCCACCGAGCGGTGGCCCTTCAGCGAGGACAGACCGGCCGCGTCGGCTTCCTTCAGGAACGGACCGTCGAGGCTGTCGTCGGCGAGGATGAACGGCACGTTCATCCACGAACGCGCACTCGGCTCCACCGGGTTGCGATAGAACGCCGAGTTGTCGATGAAACGATAGAGCTTGTCTGCCTTGCGCTGGTTGATCTCGGCCATCTTTTCCAGCCCGCCCTGTTCCAGCAGCCATTCGAAGACCAGGCCGGCGAAATACCAGCCGAAGGTCGGCGGGGTGTTGTACATGGAGTCGTTGTCGGCCTGCAGCTTCCAGTCCAGGACGGCGGGTACCTGGCCCTTCTCGCGTTCCAGCAGGTCCTTGCGCACGATCACCACGGTCACGCCGGCCGGACCGATGTTCTTCTGGGCGCCGGCGTAGATCACGCCGAACTTCGAGACATCGATCGGACGCGACAGGATGGTGGAGGACATGTCCGCCACCAGCGGCTTGTCGCCCACGTCGGGCACCTCGTGGAATTCCACCCCGCCGATGGTCTCGTTCGGCGTGTAGTGCACGTAGGCGGCGTTCGGATCGAGTTTCCAGGTCGAACGCTCGGGGATGGACGCATAGCCCTCGGCCTGGGAACTGGCGACGATGTTCACCGGGCCGACCTTCTGCGCTTCCTTGATCGCCTTTCCGGACCAGGCCCCGGTGTCGATGTAGTCCATCGGCTGGCCACCCGGCTGCAGGTTCATCGGGATCGCGGAGAACTGGCCGGTGGCCCCGCCCTGCAGGAACAGCACCGCGTAGTCGTCGGGGATGCCCATCAGCTTGCGCAGATCGGCTTCCGCCTTTTCAGCGACTTCCATGAAGGGTTTGCCGCGATGACTCATCTCCATCACGGACATCCCGGCACCGTGGAAGTCCAGCATCTCGTCGCGTGCCCGTTCCAGCACCGCCTGCGGCAGGGCCGCGGGACCGGCGCTGAAGTTCCAGATTCGGCTCATTCTTCATCTCCCTTTTCGCTGGGTTCGCGGCCGCCCTGCGGCTCGTCCTCGTGCGTTTCCGGGGCGGCCGACTGTTGATTCTCCGCGTCGGCTTCCGCGTCAGTATCGTCTTCGTCGCCGGCGAAGCGCGCCACCCGTGCCAGTTCCACCAGCTGTTCGCCGGAATCCAGACGGATCAGGCGTACGCCCTGGGTGTTTCGGCCGATCAGCGGAATCTCTTCCACCGGCATGCGCACCAGCGTTCCGCCATTGGTGATCAGCATCGCCTCGTCGTCTTCCTGCACCCGGGCGGCTCCCACCAGGGCGCCGTTGCGCCCTTCGGTCTGGATCGCGATCACGCCCTGGCCGCCGCGCCGGTGGACCGGGAACTCGTCGAAGCGGGTGCGCTTCCCGTAGCCGTTCTCGGTGGCAAACAGCGCCGCTCCTTCGTCCACGTTCAGCAGCGCGATCACCCGCTGGTCGTCGTCCATGCGCACGCCACGCACCCCGCAGGCCGTGCGACCCATGGCGCGCACGTCGGTCTCGGAGAAGCGCACCGCCTTGCCCGCGGTGGTCACCAGCATCACGTCCTGGCTGCCGTCGGTCAGCGATACGTCCACCAGGTGGTCGCCCTCGCGCAGATCCACGGCGATGATGCCGCTGGCGCGCCGTCGCGAGAAGTCCGTCAGTGGGGTCTTCTTGACCGTGCCCTGGGCGGTGACCATGAACACGTAATGATCCGGATCGTAGCTGCGCACCGGGAGGATCGCATTGATGCGCTCGTCGGATTCGAGAGGCAACAGATTGACGATGGGCTTGCCCCTGGATGCGCGCGAGCCCTGTGGCAGCTCGTAGACTTTCAGCCAGTACACCCGGCCGCGGCTGGAGAAACACAGCACCGTATCGTGGGTGTTGGCCACCAGCAGGCGGTCGATGAAGTCCTCTTCCTTGAAGCTGGCCGCCGCCTTGCCGCGGCCGCCGCGGCGCTGCGCGCGGTAGTCCGCCACCGGCTGGTACTTCACGTAACCGGCGTGCGACAGCGTGACGACCACGTCCTCCTCGCCGATCAGATCCTCCAGCGTCAGGTTGGCCTGCTGCTCGCGGATCTCGCTCATGCGGTCGTCGCCGAAGCGCTCGGCCACGCCCAGAAGCTCGCCCCGGATCTCCTGCTGCAGGCGTTCGGGCGAGCCGAGAATGTCCAGCAGGTCCTCGATGGTATCCAGCAGCTGGCGATATTCGTCGACGATCTTGTCCTGTTCCAGACCGGTCAGGCGGTGCAGGCGCAGGTCGAGGATCGCCTGGGCCTGGGTCTCGGACAGGCGGTAGCCGTCCTCGCCCATGCCGAATTCGGCTTGCAGGTCTTCCGGGCGCGAGGCCGCGGCCCCGGCGCGGTCGAGCATCCCTTCCACCATGCCCGGCGGCCAGCTGCGCGCCAGCAGGCCGGCTTTCGCTTCGGCCGGATTGGGCGCGTTGCGGATCAGTTCGATCACCGGGTCGATGTTGGCCAGCGCGATCGCCAGCCCTTCCAGTACATGGGCCCGCTCGCGTGCCTTGCGCAGATCAAAAATGGTCCGGCGGGTCACTACCTCGCGGCGGTGGCGCAGGAACGCCTCGAGGATCTGGCGCAGGTCCAGGACCTTCGGCTGGCCGTCGACCAGCGCCACCAGGTTGATGCCGAACACGTTCTGCATCTGGGTGTGCATGTACAGGTGGTTGAGCACCACCTCGCTCATCTCGCCGCGCTTGAGTTCGATGACCAGGCGCATGCCGTCCTTGTCGGACTCGTCGCGCAGCTCGGAGATGCCCTCGATGCGCTTTTCCTTGACCAGCTCGGCGATCTTCTCGGTCAGGCGCGCCTTGTTCACCTGGTACGGCAGCTCGGTGACCACGATGGCCTCGCGCTGCCCGCCTTCCAGCGGCTCCACGTGCGAACGCGCACGGATCACCGCCCGACCGCGCCCGGTGCGGTAGGCCTCGCGGATCCCCTCGACGCCGTTGATGATCCCGGCGGTGGGGAAATCCGGGCCCGGCAGGTATTCCATCAGGCCGTCGACATCGATCTCGGGGTGGTCGATCAGCGCCACGCAGGCATGGATGACCTCGCGCAGGTTGTGCGGCGGGATGTTGGTCGCCATGCCCACGGCGATCCCGGAGGAGCCGTTCACCAGCAGGTTGGGGAACTTCGCGGGCAGGACCGAGGGCTCCTGTTCGGAGCCGTCGTAGTTGTCGACGAAATCGACCGTTTCCTTGTCGATGTCGGCCAGCAGCTCGGTGGCGATGCGCGCCATGCGCACTTCGGTATAGCGCATCGCAGCCGGCGAATCGCCGTCGATCGAGCCGAAGTTGCCCTGTCCGTCGGCCAGCATGTAGCGCATCGAGAACGACTGCGCCATGCGGACGATGGCGTCGTATACGGCCGAGTCGCCGTGCGGGTGGTATTTACCGATCACGTCACCGACCACGCGGGCCGATTTCTTGTACGGCTTGTTCCAGTCGTTGCCCAGTTCCCGCATGGCGTAGAGCACACGACGATGGACGGGCTTGAGGCCGTCGCGCACGTCGGGGAGTGCGCGTCCCACGATCACGCTCATCGCGTAATCGAGGTAGGACTGCTGCATCTCGTCTTCGAGATTGACCGGGAAGATTTCCTTGGCGAATTCAGCCATCGATGGGTCACGCCGTCCGTTAGAACAAGCCCGCGATCATACCATATTCCCCCGCCGGAGGCGCCCTGCCGGGGCGGTCAGGTTCCCTCGTGAACGCCTCGCGGTTCGGGGGTATCTCCGGGGTCCGGCCGCCAGGCCGCCAGGCGTTCGGCGTCGGGGTTCTCGACCACTCCCCGCTCGGTCACGATGGCGTCGATCAGCCCGGCGGGAGTGACATCGAATGCCGGGTTGTAGGCGGCGGCCCCGGCGGCTGCCAGGGGCTGGCCCGCGAGCGTCAGTACTTCACCCGCATCGCGCTGCTCGATCGGGATGGCATCGCCGGCGGGGGTTGCATAATCGATGGTGGCGACCGGAGCGGCGACCATGAAACGCACGCCGTGCGCTCGCGCCAGCAATGCCAGCCCGTACGTACCGATCTTGTTGGCGGTGTCGCCATTGGCCGCAATGCGATCCGCGCCCACCACCACGCAGCCGACCTCGCCGCTCTGCAGCAGCCGCGCCGCGGCGCCTTCGCACAGCAGGGTCACCGGAATCCCGTCATGCACCAGCTCCCAGGCCGTAAGCCGGCTGCCCTGCATCCAGGGACGGGTCTCGTCGGCGTAGACCCCGGTGATGCGCCCCTGGTCCCAGGCGGCGCGAATCACTCCCAGCGCGGTCCCGTAGCCCCCGGTCGCCAGGGAGCCGGTGTTGCAATGGGTCAGCACGGCGCGGCCCGGTTCGATCAGCGCGGCGCCATGGGCGCCGAGCTCGCGATTGCCGGCGATGTCGGCTTCCAGCATCGCCATGGCTTCCTCGCGCGTCGCGGTCAGCGCGGCCCGGGCGCTTCCGGCGGCCGCGACCACCGCCTGCATCCGGTCCAGCGCCCAGAACAGGTTCACGGCGGTGGGTCGTGCCCCCCGCAGGGTCGCGATGTCGGCGCCCACGCGCTCGCGCCAGTCCGCGGCCTGCAGCGCTCGATGACAGGCCAGCACCACCCCGAACGCCGCGGTGATGCCGATCGCCGGTGCCCCGCGCACCACCATCTCGCGGATCGCGTCCGCCACCGCCGGGGCATCATCCAGAGCCAGGAAGGTTTCCTCCGCGGGCAGACGGCGCTGATCCAGCAGCCAAAGACGGTCGTCGGCAAAGCGGACGGGGCGAATCGTATCGGAAGCAAAATCATTCATCCGCCCAGTCTAGGGAAACTCTGATCAATGTACACACTCGCGCTCGAGTCGCTTTTGCGTGCGAACAAGGCGCGGTGACCGCCGTGCAGTCATTCTGCACAAGGGAGCCGCAACGCCGTGCGCGCTCAAAAGCGGCCGAGCCCCTTCGGGGTTGGCACCCCGGGTTCCCCGATCCTGCGTTGCGGCACTTGCCGGTAGAACCACTACCGGCTGCGCGCCACGCCTTGTCTCGGAAAACCCGGGGTGCCAACGCGAGCGTGTACATTGATCAGGGTTTCCCTGGCTTGGAGTGACATGGCTTGCCTCGGTCATTCAGGGGTGCGGGCGTTGCCAGAACCGGCGACGTTCGTTCCGCCAGCCCGCGCCCGCCTCCCAGGCGGTTCCGGCCCGCAGGCGCAGGGCCCCGTCCGTGGCCGTGGCACGCAGGTCGACGGGGCCCGGCCTGTCGGGACCGTCGGGCATCGTGCCCGCTACCCAGCGGGTGGGTGCCCGCACCCCGGCCAGCCCCTCCCCGTTGTCGATGGCCATCGCGGGTTCGGCGGTCACCAGCAGGCGTGCCTGCAGGTCCTGGTCGGGCGTTTCGTGGCCCAGCACCGCCGCACCGAGTCCGCGCAGCCCGCCGGTCAGCAGCAATGCGCCACCGGCGCTCTCGATCCGCAGCACGCAACTGGCGGCGCGCGAGGCATCCCAGCCGCGTGGTGGATGCAGGACGCGAAACACTACCCCGTCCCGTTGCCACTGCTGCCCGGCCCGGCAGGCCCGATAGACCGGACCGGACTCGCGGATCCGTCGGGGGTGTCGCTCGTCACGGTGCAGCACCCGCTCGACCTCCACGGCCGCGGTCATGGCCTGCAGTGCGGCGGCGCGCGACCCGCTGTCGTCAAGCAGCCCGTCGGCCACGATGACCCGGTCGATCCGGTTTCGCTGGCGTGCCCGCAGGGCAGGCAGCAAGGCCGATTCCACGTCGCGGGCACGTCCCGGGCCGTAGACCACCACGTGGTTGCGGGTCTCCAGCAACACCACTGCCTCGCGCCCGGTATCCAGCAGTTCCGCCCGCAGCTCGCCGTGGGACAGGTCCGGGCGCAGGGGCAAGCCCAGGGGCAGGGCCGCCAGCAGCACCCAGGGGGCCATCCGGCGACGTCCGGGCAGGAGCAGAAGAATTACCGCCAGGCCGGCGAGCAGGGCCGCCGCCAGCGGAACGCCCCGTTCGGCCACCGCGGCCGGCAGGTCGGCCAGGGCCTGCAGCAGCGTGACCAGCAGCCCCAGCACCGCATCGCCGAGCCACAACGGCGGGCCGCCCAGGGGCGGCCACAGCATGGCCAGTCCGGCCCCTGTCAGCAGTGCCGGGAGCACCACAAAGGAGATCAACGGGACGGCCACGATGTTGGCCAGCGGCGCGATCCACGATCCCAGCTGGAACCATGCCAGCGCCAGCGGCAGCATGGCGAGCGCCAGCAGCACCTGGATCGCCATGGCTTCGCGCAGCCCGGGGCGAGCGCGGCGCCCCTGAAGCAGGCCGAGGATCACCGCCACGGCACCAAACGAGAACCAGAAGCCCGGCGCCAGTACGCCGGGCGGGTCACGGATCAGGATGATGAGCGCTGCCAGCACCAGCGCCCGCCACGGGGCTCCGCCCCGCCCCAGCAGCAACGCAGCCAGCACCGCCAGCAGCATCAGCAGAGCGCGCTGGGTGGGGATGCTGAAACCCGCCAGCGCCGCATATCCCAGCGCGGCCAGGGCCGCCGCGGTGGCCGCCAGCACGCGGCGGGGCCAGCGTTCCCGTACGCCGGCCACATGACGCCAGAGCAGCGTGGCCAGCAGGGCTGAGAACCCCGCCACCAGGCCCACGTGCAACCCCGAGATCGCCATCAGGTGATTGGTGCCGGTCTGCAGGAAGGCGGTCCATTCGGCATCCGTCATGCCGCTGCGCTCGCCGATCACCAGCGCCTGCACCAGTCCCGGGTGGCGCAGTTCCGGAGCGGCGGCCTGCAGGCGGTCCCGGAGCGTGGCGCGCTGTCGGTGCAGGGCTCCGCGCAGGCCCCCCGGGGCCGTGTCATCGGCCGCGTGACGCAGGTCAGCGGCCGAGACGTTCAGGCGACCATGGAGGCCTGCGCGATAGAACCACGCCTCACGGTCGAAGCCGGCACGATTGGCACGGCCCTGCGGTGGATAGAGGCGCCCCTTCAGGCGCAGCACGTCCCCGGCCCCGACATCCGCCCGCGGGGGGTAGACCGAGACCTCCAGCCGGCGCGGTGGGTCGCCATGCGTCGCCAGATGGAATCGCGAGCTCCGTTCGCCGTGGCGCGGCAGGTCCACGACCCGGCCACTCAGCGTGGACTCCGGTTCGACCTGCGTCACCACCCGGTCCAGCCAGGTCGTGGCATGAACGGTTCCCAGCAGCAGCCCCGCGAGGCTCCCCGCCAGGACCGCGGACAGTGCCACCGGACGGCGCGTTATCATGGAAGCGACCAGAGTGGTGGCGAGCGCCACGAAGATCCACGGTGGCGGCAGGGCCGGCAGCTGGTGCACCAGCCACAGAACGGCCACAAAACCCGCGGCGAAGGGAATCATGTCCGCCCCGGCATTGTCCGCGGGGCATCCACGGGGTAGGGTCCACCTGCCCCAGGCGGTGACGCGCAAGGCCGGCAGGAGTCGAACCCGAGACCATGGCCCGACACATCATCAAGAAGCTGTTCCCCGGCATGGATCGCCTGCGGGGACACCGTGCGCTGGCCCCGCTGGGGCCACGCCTGCGCTCGCCGGATCTGTGGCATCTCAACCGCCGCTCCGTGGCCGGTGCTTTTGCCGTGGGGCTGTTCGTGGCCTTCCTGCCACTACCGATGCAGATGCTGATCGCGGGGGCGATCGCCATTCTGGCCCGGGTCAACCTGCCCATCTCGGTCATCCTGGTGTGGATTTCCAACCCGGTGACCATGCCCCCAATGTTGTATACGGCCTATACCGTGGGCCGCAAGCTCCTGGGCGAAGAACGGCGCGAATTCAGCACCGAGATCACCTGGGAATGGTTCGCCACCGAGATGCTGACGGTATGGAAGCCGTTGACGACCGGGTCACTGGTACTGGGCGCGGTGGCAGGCCTGGCCGGCTATCTGCTGGTGCGAGGTCTCTGGCGCCTGAACGTGATCCAGCGCGTGCGCCATCGGCGCTATCTCGCACGCCAGCGGCGCGAGCGCGAGGCCGAGCTGCGCGAGGTCTTCTCCCGCACCCCGGTGGATCCGGAAGCCCCGCGGGAATCACGCGAGACGAAGGCCGCCGAACCGGAAGCGGACTCCCGGGCTTCCGGCACTCGTTCCGACGGCGACGACCATTCGCGCCCGCATTGACCCGGCGTACCGCCGTGCTCAGTCGCCGTTGCCCTGCAGGTGTCCCTTGACCAGGTGAACCGAACGGTCCATCTGCGCGGCCAGCGTGGTGTCGTGGGTCACCAGGGCCAGCGCCGTGCCCGTGGCGCGGTTCATTTCCCGCAGCAGCGCGAACACGTGCTGTGCCCGTTCCTGGTCGAGATTGCCGGTGGGCTCGTCCGCGAGGATCGCCGAGGGTCGTGTCACCAGCGCCCGGGCAATGGCGACGCGCTGCCGCTCGCCACCGGAAAGCTCCGCGGGCTTGTGCTCCGCACGATCACCCAGGTCCACCTGTTCCAGCCAGTGCAGCGCCTCGCGACGTGCCTGCGGCCCCGGGGTCCGGCGGATCAGCAGCGGCATGGCGACATTTTCCGCCGCCGTCAGCTCGGGCAGGAGATGGTGGAACTGGTACACGAAGCCCAGATGGCGGTTGCGCAGGCGCCCGCGACGGGCCTCGCTCATCCCGGACCAGGGCGTGCCCAGCAGCCGGACTTCGCCGGCGGTCGGACGGTCCAGGCCGCCGAGCAGATGCAGGAGCGTGCTCTTGCCGCTGCCGGAGGCGCCGATGATTGCCACCAGCGCGCCGGGCTCCAGGGCGAAATCCACCCCGCCGAGCACGGTCACGTCCAGCTTGCCGTCGCGAAAGCGGCGCTCCAGACCCCGCGCCTCCAGCACCGTTGCATGCACGTCGTGATCAGTCATGGCGCAGCGCCTCCGCCGGCTGAGTCCGTGCCGCGCGCCAGGCCGGGAACAGGGTCGCCAGCACGGTCAGCAGGAACGCCACCCCGCCCACGCGCAGCACATCCGCCGGATCCAGTGCCGATGGCAGATCGCTGATGTAATAGACATCGGCGGACAGGAATTCGACCCCGGTCACCTGCTCGATGAACGGCACGACCACGTCGATGTTGAGCGCCAGCGCAACACCCGCCGCCGTCCCCAGAAGGATCCCGAACAGACCGATCACCATCCCCTGAACCACGAATACCGCCATGATGCCGGAGGGTGGCATCCCGAGGGTGCGCAGGATCGCGATATCGCCCTGTTTGTCGGTGACCAGCATGATCAACGTGGAAACGATGTTGAAGGCCGCCACGGCGACGATCAGCGACAGGATGATGAACATCACCATCTTCTCGATCTGGATCGCCCGGAACAGATTCGCATGCTGCCGGGTCCAGTCGGAGATGAAATAGGCGCCGTTGAGTTCGCGCGTCAGGTCCTGAGCGATCCGGCCCGCCTGCATCATGTCGTCCACGCGCAGGCGCAGCCCGGAGACATCCTCGCCGGTGCGGAACACCGCGCGGGCGTCGTCCAGATGGATGAAGGCCGTACCCCGGTCGTATTCATACATGCCGACCTCGAACAGCCCGACCACCTCGAAGCGCCGCATGCGCGGCATCACCCCGGCGGGAGACACGCTCGCCTGCGGGGCCATCAGGATCAGCGATTCACCCACCCGCACCTGCAGTTCCGCGGCCAGCTCGCGGCCCAGGATGATGCGGTAGGCGCCGCCTTCGAGCTGTTCCAGCGCCCCCTCCTCCATGTGCTCGCCGATCGGCGCCACTTCCAGCTCCAGTGCCGGATCCACACCCCGGATCATGCCGCCGGAAATCCGGTTGCGTGCACTCAGCATGGCCTCGCGCTGGACGTAGGGGGCCGCGGCCTGCACGCGTTCGTCGGCGGCGAGCACGCGCTCCTTCACGCTTTCCCAGTCCGCCAGGGCCCGTCGGCTCTCCTCCAGTGTGGCGTGCGACGCCATGCCGAGGATCCGCTCGCGCAGCTCCTTCTCGAAGCCGTTCATCACCGACAGCACCGTGATCAGCGCCATCACGCCCAGGATCAGGCCAAGGATCGAGACCACGGAGATGAACGAAATAAAGTGATTGCGACGTTTGGCGCGCGTGTAGCGCAGGCCGATCGCAACGGACAGGGGTCGGAACATTCGGCAAGAATGCCAGAACTGCGAACGTCCGCCCATACCCCGGAGAAACACTGATTGATGTACACGCTCGCGCCAGGCACCCCCCGGGTTTTCCGGGACAAGGCGCGGATGCACAAAATGCCGTATTCCCCTACTATAAGTGCGAGCCAGCCCGGTCCGACCCGGGACCCACATCCAGACGGAGACATGGCCATGCCAGGGAAACGCGTTGCCTCCCGATCCCCGATCCACCGTGCGTCCGGAGTGCTTGTCGCCCTCCTTCTCGCTGGCGGCGCGGGGCTTGCCGGAACCGCCCAGGCCGACATCCTGCGGCTCGAGGACGGTTCGTTCACCATCAAGGAACGCGAGAGCGTGCCAACTCGCGGGCAGACCAAGGAAACGGTACGCGGCCGTTACGGCGAGCCGGCAACCCGGCACCCGACCGTGGGCGAGCCACCGATCACCCGCTGGGACTACGACAGTTTTTCGGTGGTGTTCGAGGATCGCTGGGTGATCCACACCATCGTGCACGGCAACGACGACTGACGCCGCCTTGGAAACCGGACACGAAAATATCCGCCGGCTGCCGGCGGAATGGGAGCCGCATGCGGGTATTCAGCTGACCTGGCCGCATGCGGACAGCGACTGGGCCGACAGCCTGGAGGAGGTCGAGCCGGTGTTCGCCCGACTTGCGGCCACCATCAGCCAGTACGAACCGGTCCTGATCGTGGCCCGCGATCCCGAACATATCGAGTCGTTTTCCGGGCTGCTGGTGGAAGCCGGTATCCGCAGCGACCGTCTGTGGTTCGCGCTCGCCGATTCCAACGACACCTGGGCGCGCGATCACGGCCCGATCACGGTGTATCACCAGGGCCGGCCACATCTGCTGGACTTCACCTTCAATGGCTGGGGCGGCAAATATCCGGCCGACCGGGACGATGCGATCACCGCCGCGCTCGCCGCGCAGGGGGTCTTCGGCACCAGCCCGGTGGAAGATGTCCCCCTGGTGCTGGAGGGGGGCAGCATCGAGAGTGACGGTCAGGGCACCCTGCTGGTGACCCGCTCCTGCCTGCGCCACGCCGGTCGCAATCCGGAGCTCGACGATGCAACCATCGAGGCCGCGTTGCGCCAGCACCTGGGCGCCCGGCGGATCCTCTGGCTGGAGCACGGCCATCTGGAAGGCGATGACACCGATGGCCACATCGACACCCTGGCGCGCTTCTGCGCCCCGGACACCATCGCTTACCAGCACTGCGACGACCCCGAAGACCCGCACTACGCGGAACTGGCGGCGATGGAGCGACAACTCGAGGCACTGCATCAGGCCTCGGGTGAGCCCTACCACCTGATCCCCCTGCCCTGGCCGCGGCCTCTGGAGCATGCCGGCCGGCGCCTGCCGGCCACCTACGCCAATTTCGTTCTGCTCAACGGCGCGGTGCTGGTGCCGGCGCACGATGATCCGGCCGATGCCGTGGCCCGCGAGCGTCTGGCCGAGGCCTTTCCCGGACGGGACATCCTGCTGCTGGACGCCCGTGCGGTACTGCGTCAGGGTGGCAGCCTGCACTGTCTGACCATGCATTATCCGCGGGGCGCCCTCGGCATCCCGGAGGAAGACGAAGCCGCCAACGCATGACCGCCGCCCCCCGTCCCGAACGCCGGGCGCCCCTGCAGGGCGCGCTGGTCCAGCACCGTGATGCCGGCAGCGTCGACGCCAACCTTCAGGCCACCGAGGACGCGGTGGCGGAGGCCGCGGCCGGTGGCGCACGGCTGGTCGTGCTGGCCGAGCTGCACACCGGCCCCTACTTCTGCCAGACCGAGGACGCCGCGACCTTTGATCGCGCCGAGCCGATCCCCGGCCCCTCCACCCGCCGCCTCGGCGAGATCGCCCGGCGCCACGGCGTGGTGCTGGTGGGGTCGCTGTTCGAGCGCCGCGCACCCGGCCTCTACCACAACACCGCGGTGGTGCTGGAAAGCGACGGGCGCCTGGTGGGCACGTACCGCAAGATGCACATCCCCGACGATCCGGGCTATTACGAGAAGTTCTACTTTACCCCCGGCGATACCGGCTTCAGGCCGATCGATACTTCCGTCGGCCGGCTGGGCGTGCTCGTCTGCTGGGACCAGTGGTACCCCGAAGCGGCCCGGATCATGGCCCTCTCCGGGGCCGAGGTACTGATCTACCCCACGGCCATTGGCTGGGATCCGGAGGATACTCCGGACGAACGCGAACGCCAGCGCGAGGCCTGGATCACGGTTCAGCGCGGTCACGCGGTGGCCAACGGTCTGCCGCTCGTCGCGTGTAATCGCACCGGGCACGAACGCGACCCTTCGGGCGCGTCTGCCGGCGCCCATTTCTGGGGCAGCAGCTTTGTGGCCGGCCCGCAGGGCGAATTTCTCGCCCGCGCCGGCGAGCAGGCGCCCGAGGTCTTGGCGTTTACCCTGGACATCGCCCGTGTGGACACTGTCCGGCGCATGTGGCCGTTCCTGCGGGACCGGCGCATCGACGCCTACGATCCCATCCTGAAGCGCTACATCGACCCGGAATCGTAAGCGCGGAATCCGTATAATGCCGCGTCCGCCATTCCGGAAGCTTCACACCGCATGTCCGAAGAACTGCGCAACCCCCTGAATCCCGGCCGCCTTCCCCGCTCCGGGTTCGAGACCTGGACCGGCATGGGACCGAGCGCCAGCACGCTGGCACTGGCGCGGGCCGCCGCGGATTTCCCGCACCCGCTGCTGGTGATCACGGAATCCAACGAGGCCGCGGACCAGTGGGAGGAAGAGTGGTCGTTCTTCACCGCCGGGCAGGACATCCCCCTGCTGCGCCTGCCCGACTGGGAGACCCTGCCGTTCGACGTGTTCTCGCCCCACGAGGACATCATCTCCGAGCGGCTGCGCACCCTGTACCGCCTGCCCGGACTCGAACGCGGGATCATCCTGATGCCGGTCGCCACCCTGATGCAGCGCCTGCCCCCGCGCCAGTGGCTGGCGGAACAGGGCATCGCGCTGCACAAGGGTCAGTGTCTTGACCGCATGCAGCTGCGCGAGGACTTGGTTCAGGCGGGCTACAACCCGGTACAGCAGGTGATCAGCCACGGCGAATTCGCGGTGCGCGGGGAGATCCTGGATCTGTTCCCGATGGGCGCGGAACAGCCCGTGCGCATCGAGTTCCTCGACGACGAGATCGACTCGCTGCGTCATTTCGACCCGGAATCCCAGCGCTCCACCGAGACCACCGAGCGCCTCGAGATCCTGCCCAGCCACGAATTTCCGCTGCACGAAGAGGCGATCCGCGAGTTCCGCAGCCGCTATCGCACGCGCTTCGAAGGCGACCCCGGCAAGCACCCGATCTACCGCGACATCTCCGAGGGTCTGGTGCCGCCGGGCATCGAGTCCTACCTGCCGCTGTTCTTCGAGACCCTGGACACGGTATTCGACTACTGCCCGCAGGCCCGCGTGGTGCAGGTGGGCGACATCGCCACCGCAGCCGCGCAGTTCGCCGACGAGGTCTTCCAGCGCTATGACCAGCTGCGTCATCAGGTGGACCGGCCCCTGCTCCCTCCGGACGAGCTGTATCTCAACCCCGAGGCGCTGGCCGGAGCACTGGGGGACACGTCCGGGCTCGCCCTGGGAGCCAACCCCGCTCCCCTGCCCGCCGGGCGCGGGCGCGAGGTGAGATTCCAGTGCGAGGATCCCCCCGACATGGCCCTGGAACCGGCCCGCGACGACCCGGCGCGGCGGCTGCAGGACGTGCTCTCCGGAGGCCCGCGTGTGCTGGTGACCACCGAGTCCGCCGGACGCCGCGAGGCCCTGCTGACCCTGCTGCGGGATCACGGCCTGGACCATCATGCGGTGGCTGGCTGGGAGGACTTCCTCGCGAGCGAACCGGGGCTGCACGTGACCGTCGGTACACTGGCGGCAGGATTCCGGTTGCCGGATGACCGCATCGTCGTCCCCGAATCCGCCCTGATGGGCGAGCGGGCACGACAGACCCGGCGGCGGGCGCGCCCGACCCGCGACGCGGAGGCGGTGATCCAGAACCTCTCCGATCTGACCATTGGCGCCCCGGTGGTGCACGAGGAACAGGGCGTGGGCCGTTATCTGGGCCTGCAGACCATGGAGATCAACGGCCAGCCCTCCGAATTCCTCACCCTCGAGTATGCCGATGGGGCGCGGCTGTACGTGCCGGTTTCCTCGCTGCATCTGATCAGCCGTTACGCCGGGGCCGATGCCGAACACGCTCCGCTGCACCGCCTCGGCAGCGAGCAGTGGAGCAAGGCCCGGCGCAAGGCCGCGGAGAAGGCCCGCGACGTGGCCGCGGAGCTGCTGGATATCCATGCCCGCCGGGCCGCAACGCAGGGCACGGTGTTCGAGACCGAGACCCCCGAATATCACGCCTTCGCCGCCGGCTTCCCGTTCGAGGAGACCCTCGACCAGCAACAGGCGATCGATGCCGTGCTGTCCGACATGGCCGCGGATCAGCCGATGGACCGGGTGATCTGCGGCGACGTGGGCTTCGGCAAGACCGAAGTGGCGATGCGCGCCGCCTTCGTCGCGGTGCAGAACCACAAGCAGGTGGTGGTTCTGGTGCCCACTACCCTGCTCGCGCAGCAGCACCACCAGAACTTCATCGACCGCTTCGCCGACTGGCCGGTGCAGATCGAATCGCTGTCGCGGTTCCGCTCGGCCAAACAGCAGGAAGCCGTGCTCGAGGGCCTGCGCGAAGGGAAGGTCGACATCGTCATCGGTACTCACAAGCTGCTGCAGAAGGACCTGAAGATCGAGAATCTCGGGCTGGTGATCGTCGATGAGGAGCAGCGCTTCGGCGTGCGCCACAAGGAGGCCCTGAAGAAGCTGCGCGCTCAGGTGGACATGCTGACCATGACCGCCACGCCGATACCGCGCACGCTCAACATGGCACTGGCGGGGCTGCGTGACCTGTCGGTCATCACCACCCCGCCGCGCGAGCGTCTGGCGGTGAAGACCTTCGTCAACGAATGGAACGACGCGGTCATCCAGGAGGCCTGCCTGCGCGAGATCCGGCGCGGCGGACAGGTGTACTTCGTCCACAACGAGGTCAACACCATCGACAAGACCGCCGCGCAGGTGCGCGAACTGCTGCCCGGGGCGCGGGTCGGCGTGGCGCATGGCCAGATGCGCGAGAGCGAGCTGGAACAGGTGATGCTCGACTTCTATCACCGTCGCTACAACGTCCTGGTCTGCTCCACCATCATCGAGACCGGGATCGACGTGCCCACCGCCAACACCATCGTGATGAACCGTGCCGACAAGCTGGGTCTGGCGCAGATGCACCAGCTGCGCGGACGCGTCGGCCGCTCGCATCACCGCGCCTACGCCTATCTCCTGACCCCGCCGTGGAAGAGCCTCAGCGCGGACGCGAAGAAGCGCCTGGAGGCGATCGCCTCGCTGGAAGACCTGGGAGTCGGCTTTACCCTCGCTTCACACGACCTGGAGATCCGCGGTGCCGGCGAGCTGCTGGGTGACGAGCAGAGCGGGCAGATCACCGAGGTCGGCTTCAACATGTACAACGACCTGCTCAACCGCGCGGTGAGCGCGCTGCGCTCCGGCAAGATGCCCGAGCTGGAGGCCCCCGAGCCAACCGGGACCGAGGTCGAGCTGGGAATGCCGGCGCTGCTCCCGGACGAATACGTCCCCGACGTGCATACCCGGCTGATCCTGTACAAGCGGATCAGCAACGCCGATTCCGAGGACGCCCTGCGTGATCTGGAAGTGGAGCTGGTCGACCGCTTCGGCCTGCTGCCGGATCCGGCGCGCACCCTGTTCGCGGCGGCACGCCTGCGTTTGCGCCTGACGCCGCTGGGCATCCGCAAGCTGGAGATGGGGCCGGCCGGCGGTCGCCTGGTCTTTGGAACGGATCCCGATCTGGACATCGGGGCCCTGGTGGAACTGGTGCAGTCGGACCCGCAGGGGTATCGTCTGGACGGACAGAAGGCCTTCCACTTCCATGGCAGCATGGAGACGCTGGAAGCCCGAACCGAGGCGGTTCACCGACTGTTGAACACCATCAGCCGCAACCAGGAGGCGGCCTGAATGTCACGCAAACATCGCGAGTCCCCGACGACCGACGTCCGGTCCGGTCCGCACAGCCCCGGTCGGCGCCGGCTGCTGGGCACGCTGGTGGCCCTGCCCTGGCTGGCGCCCGCCGGCCCGGCGCTGGCCCAGGTCGGGCGTGAGTACCGCATCGAGCTGGTGATCTTCCAGCACCTGACCGAAGAAGGCCGCCGGTTACTGGAAACCACGGGGGCCGCGTTGCAGCCATCGCCGGGATCCGGCCCGATCGGCGAAGGGACCTACCGGCATTCGCGCCGGGGCTTCGACCTTGGCCATGTGGTCCGGCGCATCGAGGACGATCGCGACAGCCGCCTGATAGCCACCCTCGCATGGGACCAGCGCGGCCGGGACCATGCCTCCACGCCGTGGCTGACGGTACGTGAGGGGCGCCCGCTCGACCGCCGCACGCCGCTGTACGACGATCGCGGTCCGGCCTCGCCGATCCTGCAGGAACCGGCAGAGGAACGTCACGAACTCGAAGGCCGTTTGCGGGTCTGGGTCGGTCGTTTCCTGCATCTGGAGACCGACCTGATCTTCCATGACGCGACCGCCGGGAATGGCGCCATTGCCGTCCGGGGCCATCAGCGGATGAATTCGGGCGACGATCTGTTCTACCTCGACCACCCGGTCGTCGGCATGATCGCGCGCGTCACGCGCATCGACACCAGCGACTGACGCGCGCGCCCGCCGGACATGGAGTCCGTGGGGCGGGGGCCGCCCCCGGCCGGTTCCGGTTTACCGGCTCATCGCCACTGAGGCGTGGATTCCAGGTTCAGCATCTGCTGCATCACCACCGTGCCCAGGTCCTCCAGGAACAGCTGGATGGGCGTGCGGCGCGGACGGAATTCCACCATTTCCTCGATTCCGATCACGTCGCGAGCCACGCTGCGCGGATTGCCGAGACCGTCGGTCAGCCCGAGCTCCACGGACCGTTCGCCGGTCCAGGTGAGCCCGTTGAAAATATCGGCGTCCTCGTCCAGACGTTCGCCGCGTCCGGCACGGACCACATCGATGAACTGCTGATGGACGTCCGTGATCAGGCCTTCCATATGATCCACATGGTCCGGCTCCAGCGGCAGGAACGGATCGAGGAAGGCCTTGTTCTCGCCCGCGGTGAACAGCCGGCGCTCGACACCGATGTTGTCGATCAGGTCCACCACGCCAAAGCTGTCCAGACGCACGCCGATGGAGCCCACCAGGCTGGCGCGGTCGGCGTAGATCTCGTCCGCCGCTACCGCGATGTAATACGCGCCCGAAGCCCCGATGTCCCCGATCACCGCATACAGGGGGATGTCTTCGTGTTCCTCCTTCAGGCGCAGCAGTTCGTCGTGGATGATCCCGGCCTGCACCGGACTGCCGCCACCGGAGTTGATGCGCAGCATCACCGCCTGCGTGCCGTCATCCTCGAACGCCCGTTGGAGCGTCCGGGTAAGGTCCTCCGCATTGGCGCGGGCCGAGGCCGCGATCATGCCGTCCACGTCCACCACGGCCACGTGTTCCCCGGGTTTCCTGTCGGTTTCGAACCAGCTGTCGAAGCCGTCGCCCCGCACCAGGATCAGCAGGGCGAACAGATAGGCGAACAGCAGGATCTTGAAAAAGATGCCCCAGCGGCGCGCGCGGCGCTGTTCGATGACCTGCGCCTGGACCAGGTTCTCCAGGGTTTCACGTTCCCAGCCCGGCTTGTCGTCTTTCGACCATCCCATCTCGTTCGTCCTCTTCCAGGGAAACACTGATCCGCGTTCCGTCACGGTTCCATCAGTCGGCGGTGCAGCGCGGGAATGTCCGGCACCAGCGCCGCCGGTTCCTCGGCGGCGAGGCGCGCATCCGAATGGGCCCCGTGGGTGATCCCCACCGCCCGTACCCCGGCCGCCCGCGCCATCTGCAGATCGTAGATGCTGTCGCCCACCATCAGCGCCCGCTCGCGGGCGACCCCCGTACGCCGCAACAGGTCCTCCAGCATCGCGGGGGCGGGCTTGGACGGCTGCTCGTCACTGGTCACGGTGGCCACGAAGCGGGGGCCCAGTCCACTGGCCGCCAGCGTCCGGTCGAGCCCGGCGCGGGATTTGCTCGTGGCTACCGCCAGCAGGATCTCGCGCCGGTCCAGGTCCTCCAGCAGCGCCTCCACGCCGGGGTAAAGCGGCTCGTCCGGGGCATCCGTGGCCTCCAGGTAGCACTGGCGGTAGCTCGCGGCGAACGCCTGTATCCCGGCGTCGTCCAGTTCGGGGTGGAGCTGACGTACCGCCGCCTGCACCCCCAGCCCGATGATGCCACGCAGCGCGCTTTCCTCGCGCTCGGGAAGACCGTGCTCGCGGGCCGCGCGGCGCAGGCAATGGATGATGCGCCGCGGCGAGTCCATCAGCGTCCCGTCCCAGTCGAAGACCACCAGGCGGAGTTCCCCGGTGTCGGGCGGAAGCAATGCCACCTGCGTATCCTTGCCCGTTGCCGTCATGTCGTCGCGTCCGCCGTGTCCAGATTTTCCAGCACCTGCTGCAGTTCGTCCGGCAAGGGAGCGGAAAAGATCCGCTCCTCGCCCCTTCCGTCCTCGAAGCGCAACGCCTGGGCATGCAGGAACAGGCGTTCGAGGCCCAGCTGACGCAGCCTGCGATTGGCATCCGGCAGGCCGTATTCATGATCGCCCGCGACCGGATGACCGATCTCGCGGCCATGCACCCGGATCTGGTGAGTCCGTCCGGTGCCGATGCGGACGTCGGCCAGCTGAAAGGCGCCATGGGCTTCCAGCGGCACGAACACGCTGTTCGCCGCGCGCTGGCGTCCGCCGGTGTCGCCCGCCGCGGACATGCGACGGCGCCCGTCGTCGCCGCGATCCGCGCTCAGCGGGGCATCGCAATGGATGGGCTGGTCATCTTTCCAGCGGCCAACCAGCAACGCCAGGTAACGCTTGTCCACGCGCCCGTCACGCAGGGCTTCGTGCAGGGCCTGCAGCGGCTCGCGCCCCTTGGCCAGCACCAGACACCCGGAGGTCTCGCGGTCCAGACGGTGACCCAGTTCCAGCGACGCATCCGGCCGCAACACCCGCATCGCCTCGATGATCCCGAACGGCAGACCGCTGCCCCCGTGCACCGCCAGACCCGAGGGCTTGTCCAGCACCAGGTAGTCGTCGTCCTCGAACAGGATCGCCCCGCGCAGGCGTTCCAGCACCTTCGGCGGCACATCCGGGGTGCCGGTCTCCTGCGGACGCTCGAGGTCCGGCACGCGGACCTTCGAGCCCGTGGACAGGCGCTGGCGCGCGCTGGCCCGCCGGCCGTCCACGCGGATGGCCCCCTTGCGGATCAGCCGGTAGAGCAGACTCCGCGGCACTCCCTTGAGTTCGCGCAACAGGAAATTGTCGAGACGCTGGCCGTCGGCGCGCTCGCCCACCACCAGCTCGCGGGGGCCGGAAGCGCCGGCGTCGGAAGATCGGGATTTCATGCGCGGAATGCTACCGCAGTCCCCTCCCCGCGGCCATGCGCGCCGTGCTTGCCGACGCCGCGACGATCTCACCCGGGGAACAGAACGGATCCTGCCGTGCGTCGTCATAAAGTAGCAAAAAACTTGCCGCGGCAGGGCCTTGTATCCTACATTGCCCGCTGGCGGTACCCCGTTCCGGGCGTACGCCGCCACGAATCATCCACCGCTCCGGCCCGCGCCTCAGGCGCCGGGGCCGGACGGCCCTCGCCAAGAGCGAACGCGTGACACTATTTCTTTTAACCCAGTCCTGCTTCCCCGGTCGCTGTCCAGAAGGACGGCTGATCCCGTGGCTGCTGGTGAATACCTGGCTGGCGCGCTGGCTCACGCTACGCGCCGCCCCTGCGCGCACTCTTTCAGCACAGCATCCGTGCCGCACGGTCACCGCCCGCCCGACCGGCCCTGTCGGGGAGCAGCGGGACGCCCCAACGAGTCCATCGCATGAAACGCATCCTGATCAACGCAACGCAGCCGGAAGAGCTGCGCGTCGCCATGGTCGACGGCCAGCGGCTGTACGACCTCGACATCGAACTTCCCTCGCGCGAGCGCAAGAAAGCCAACATCTACAAGGCGAAGATCACCCGCGTCGAGCCCAGCCTCGAAGCGGCCTTCGTCAACTTCGGGGCTGACCGCCACGGCTTCCTGCCGTTCAAGGAAATCGCCCATTCGGCGGTGGGAGCACCGGCCGACAGCGACAAGCCCGTCCGCGAGTTCCTGAAGGAAGGCCTGGAAATCCTGGTCCAGGTCGAAAAGGAAGAGCGTGGCACCAAGGGTGCAGCGCTCACGACCTTCATCAGCCTGGCCGGGCGCTACCTGGTCCTGATGCCCAACAACCCGAAGGCCGGCGGCGTCTCGCGCCGGATCGAGGGCGAGGACCGGGCCGAACTGCGCGAGGCCCTGTCGGGCCTGAACATCCCCGAAGAGATGGGCCTGATTGCCCGCACCGCCGGTGTCGGCCGCAGCACCGAAGAGCTCCAGTGGGACCTCGATTACATGACCGCGCTGTGGTCGGCGGTGACCGAGGCCTCGAAAAAGGCCCGGGCCCCTGCCCTGATCCACCAGGAAAGCAACGTCATCATCCGTGCCCTGCGCGACCACATGCGCACCGATGTCGGCGAGGTGATCATCGACGATGACACCATCTACGAACAGGCCGACGAGTTCGTGCGCATGGTCATGCCCAACAGCCTGCGCAAGCTGAAGCACTACACCGACCCGGTCCCGCTGTTCAACCGCTACCAGATCGAAAGCCAGATCGAGAGTGCCTTTGACCGCGAGGTGCAGCTGCCCTCCGGCGGCGCCCTGGTGATCGACCACACCGAGGCGCTGATTTCCATCGACGTCAACTCGGCGCGCTCGACCAAGGGCGGCGACATCGAGGAGACGGCCTTTCACACCAACCTGGAAGCGGCCGAGGAAGTCGCGCGGCAGCTGCGGATCCGCGACCTTGGCGGCCTGATCGTCATCGACTTCATCGACATGAGCGCCAACAAGCATCAGCGCGAGGTCGAGAACCGCCTGCGCGAGGCGCTGGAGATGGATCGCGCGCGCGTCCAGGTCGGCCGCATCAGCCGCTTCGGGCTGCTGGAGATGTCGCGCCAGCGGTTGCGCTCCTCGCTGGGCGAATCCAGCCAGATCACCTGCCCGCGCTGCCACGGCCACGGCCAGATCCGCAGCGTGGAATCCATGGCGCTGTCCATCCTTCGCCTGATGGAGGAGGAAGGCATGAAGGACCGTACGGGCCTGGTCCTGGCCCAGGTCCCGGTGGACGTGGGCACCTTCCTGCTCAACGAGAAGCGCCAGGCCATCGGCGAGATCGAAGAGCGTCACGGGGTCGAGATCAGCATCATCCCCAACCCGCAGTTCTTTACCCCGCATTTCACCGTGCAGCGCGTGCGCGGCGACGAACGCGAGGAAGTGGTCAGCGATCGCAGCAGCCACCAGCTGGTGGAAATCGTGGAGGAAGACCCGGACCCGCATCAGGAGCGCCGGCAGAAGCCGGAAAAACCGCTGGTTCAGGGCGTCAGGGTATCCGCACCACCGCCGGAGTCCCCAGCCGCGCCGCCGACCGGTGCGGGTTCCTCCGCTCCGGCCGGGCCGCCGCCGGAACCGGTGGCCCAGCCCGGATTCTTCGGACGCATCTGGTCCGCGCTGTTCCCCAACAGCCGTCCCCCGGCCAGCACCGCCGGCACGCCGGCCGAATCGGACACGCCGGCAGAGGGCGAAGCGCGTGGCCGGCGCCGTGGCAAGGGTGGCGAGCGCGGGCCGGATCGCAACCGCAAGTCCGGCGACAGGAGCGGCGACAGCGGTGGCAATGGCAGCCGCCGTTCCCGCGGCGGCAAGGGTGACAAGTCCCGCAAGTCCGACAAACCCGACAAGTCCGGGGAGGAAACGCGCACCGGCAAGGGTGGCGGCCGGAACGGCGGCAAGCCCGAAGGTGATGACAAGCCGCGCAAGGAGAGGACCGGCGAACCCGGCGAAGGCAAGGGCAAGTCCGCCGGCGGCGGGCGTTCCGGCAAGGCCGGCGGCGCCGACAAGTCCCGCAAGGGTGAAGACAAAAGCGACGACAAGACCGCCCCTGAAGGCGCGAATGAAGGCCCGAAGACGGCCGAAACCAGCGCAGATACGCCCGTAGAGGCCACCACACAGGAAGCCGCGGATCGTGCGCCGGAGACCTCCGGTAGCGGCGAGGACAGCGGGGATGACGGCAAGGGGCGGACCCGCAGCCGGCGTTCCCGCCGTGGTGGCCGGCGTCGCGGCGGCCGTTCCCGCAGCGGCGACGCGGCAGCGGACAGCCAGGAGACCCGCGACGACCAGGACGCCAGCGCCACCGACTCCGGTGACACCGACTCCGGCGAGCCCACGGCCGACAGCAGTGAATCCGGATCGCAGGCCACCACCCCGGTCCGCTCCAACGCCGAACCGGCGCCAGCTGCCGCGCCGGACGCCGAAGCGCCGGAGCCGAGCCCCTCGCAGGAAGACAGCGAGGCGGCATCGGCATCCGGCGGGCGGAAGCCCCGCACCCGCAAGCCGGCGAAAAAGAAGGAATCCGCCGCCAGCGAAGGGGACGCGGACAACCAGGCCCCGGCCGAGGCGCAGGCGGAGCAGGCTACGGAGGCCGCCGGCGATGACACCGGCGAAGACGCGAGTGGAAGCAGCAGCCGTCGGCGGCGTTCCTCCGGCAGCCGCGGACGTTCGCGGGCCGCGCAAAAGGCGGAGGGCAATACGAGTGACGAGGGCAGCGCGGAGCCGGTGACGGAGCCCGCCAGCGACGCGGCTTCCGCATCCGCGCCCGAAGCCGGATCATCCGACGAATCCCCGGATGCCGGCACGGCCCCGTCCAGCCGCCGTCGCCGCACGAGCTCGACCCGGTCCCGCAAGAGCGCACCCGCGAGCGAAGCCTCCGACGCCGGCCCGGCGGCGGACGCCGGGGACAGCAAGCCCGCGGACAGTGAGCCCGCGGATACCGGCGGCGAGACGGACGCAGACGGTTCCGGGTCGAAGAAGGACTGAGGCCCGGTTCCATGAATCCCGCCCCCGCAGGCACGCACCTGTGGAGGCGGGATTCCCGGTCAGCCGGTGGATCCGTTCCGCGGCCGGATGCCGTGCTCGCGTTCGAAGTGCTCGAGCAGGCCGTCCGCGGCCGCCTCGACCAGGTCCATGACATGGACGAAACCCTCCCCTCCACCGTAATACGGGTCCGGGACCTCGGTTTCCGGCCGGTTCACGGCGTACTCGGGGAAGCGTTGCAGGCGCGCGCGTGTATCCTTGCCCTGCAACTGGCGAGCAATCCGCTCGTTCGCCTCGTCCATTACCAGGATGTAGTCGAATTCATCGAAGTCTTCGCGTTCCAGCTGGCGCGCGCGCAGGTGGCTGATGTCGTAGCCGCGGCCCCGGGCTTCATCGCGCGCCCGGGGATCCGGCCCGGAGCCGATGTGATAGCCATGGGTCCCGGCGGAATCGACTTCGATCACGTTCTCCAGCCCGCGCTCGCGCAGGCGCTGTTCGAATACGCCATGTGCCATCGGCGAACGACAGATGTTACCCATGCAGACCATGAGTACACGCAGCTTGGACATGTTGTTTCCTCTGTTGATGAATAAATGACTCGACGCGGCGGGAGCCTGCCCGGCCGCGGCCCTTGTGACAAGCAGGCATGCTCGTGCCCGAGATTCCGCCCGAGCCGGGCTTTGTGCCATGCTGATCCGGCATTCCAGCGAGAAGAGCGTTCCCCATGGGCGATTTCACCGGATCGCGTCCTCTGCTACCCCTCCCCGCCTCCGCGGACGGTGCGCGTGCCGGCGGGGTCCGCGATCCGCTGGCCGCCGTTGGACAGCGGATGGAGGTCCGCATGATCGAGCGCCTGGCGGACGGCAACGTCCGGCTGCAGCTGCCCGCTACCGGGGGTGGCAGCGGCGATCGCCCCGGCGTGCTGGTCGCTCGGCTGGCCGGCGCGATGTCCGAGGCGCTGGCTGCCCGTGCCGAAAGCGGCCAGCGCCTGATGGCCGAGGTGACGCGCAGCTCGCCCTCGCTGGAAGTGCGGCTCCTGCCGGCCGCGGGTTCACCGGGTATCGGGACCGGCTCACCGGCGGAGACGGATCGACTGGCGGCCTTGCTGCGTCGGACCCTGCCCGCGGCGCGCGCCCTGGCGCCAACGCTGCAGGCCCTCTCCGCCGCGGCAACGCCTCCGGACACCCGCGCCGACGCGGCCTCGACGCGCATCGACGCCCTGGTGCGCGGTCTCCCCGACGCCTCCGGCCTGACCCGCCCCGAAGGCCTGCAGCAGGCGACGCGTGCCTCCGGGGTGTGGCTGGAGTCCATGCTGGCCCAGTCCGGTACACCGGGCAGCGCGGGCCCGAACGTGTCGGGCGACCTCAAGGCCCGGCTGCTGCGGGCGGCCGACGCCCTGCGGCAGATGCCCGGTACCGGCCCGGGCGGCGGTGCCGGCTCGGCCCCCGCGGGCGGGACGGGCCCGCTGCTGGAGGGCATGCTGGCCCGCCTCGCCAGTCTTCAGCTGCAGGCCGCCGGCGACGGAGCGGATCCTCAGCGCTGGCTGTTCGAACTGCCATTTCGCACCCCGCAGGGTATACAGGGCCTGCATGGCGAGATCGAACAACACGCCGGCGAACACGACGGGGCCACCGAAGGTGACTGGCGCTGTCGTCTGACCCTCGATCTGCCGGCCCTGGGCCCGACCCTCATCGTGCTGCATTCACGGGCCGGACAACTGCACGTACATTTTACCGCCGAACGCGCGGAGACCGTGGAACGCCTGCAGGCCGGCCAGGGGTCCCTGCGCGACAACCTGGCCGCGCGCGACCTGGAACCGGCGAGTCTTGCGGTGCGCCAGGGCGACGTGGATACCGATCCGCAGGCCCGGCCGGACCGGGCGCACGGCATGCTGGACGAACGCGCATGACCCGTGGCCGTGACAGGCGAACGGGCGGGGCCACGGGGGCACCGGGGCATGACCGGGCCGTCGCCCTGGAGTGGGATCGCCGGCAGGCACCGCGCATCACCGCGTCGGGCACCGGGGTGACCGCGGGGGAGATCCTCCGGATCGCCGAGGAACACGATATCCCGCTGCATCAGGACGCCGCCCTGAGCGAGGCCCTGGCTCAGGTGCCACTGGGCGAGGAGATCCCCGAGGAGCTTTACGTGGCCGTGGCGGAGGTACTGGCCTTCGTGTTCCTGCTGGCGGGGATCACGCCGGAGGACCTCGGACGATCCTGATCAGCCCCCGTCAGTCGTCGTCACGCGCGCTCCCGGCACCGTGCAGGCTGTAGATCAGGTCCAGTTCCGCGGCGGTCAGGCTGCAGAGCCGGCGGACTTCCTCGCGCGGATAACCCTCGCGGACCAGCTGGATGGCCTTCTCGTACGAGCCCTGATCCGGGTCACGCGCGCGCAGCTCGGTGTGCTGGTCGTGCAGGCGTTCCAGCGCCCGCTGTACCGAAGCCTGCGCCTGACCGTGATTGATCACCCCCTCGGACAGGACCTTCATCGCCCCCTGCAGGGCCATCAGGGAGGTCGCCTGGCGCTGGTAGTCCTGCCGCAGAGCCGTGAGCTGCCGCCGCAGCAGCAGCACCAGCGCAACGGCGAATCCCGCCACGATGGTGGCCAGCAGCGCGATCCCCGCCGCAAGCCAGACCAGTAGATTCTCTCCCATCAACCCGTGCTCCCCGTTGGCTGGCCCGATTGTCGCGTGAAGTCACGGTCCGAGGCCAGTCCGGAGATGCGATGCGACGGCAATCAGGCGTATTCGTCGATCCGCCCGCCCCGGCGCCGTTCGCGTTCGGCCAGGCGTGGCGGTTTCTGCTGGGCCGGGGGGATCCCGGGGCGCAGGATCGGGTCGCGATCATGGTCGTCGCTCAGGGCGTGGCCGGCCACGCTGGTGTGCACCGGACGCACGTCGCGAGGTGGCCTGAGGACCGGGTAAAGCGGCCGTACGGAACGGTCGTGCTGGAGCTCGTCCACCATTTTTTCACCTCCCGCACGGGCGGTCCGTGCATCGGTGCGCCGTCCCGCCCGACCGGGCGAATCCGGCGCCGGGCTACAGCTCCCGCAGCTGCGCCCACTCCTCGTCGGAGAGGAGCTTGTTCAGGTCGACCAGGATGGTCAGACCCGCTTCGGTACTGGTGACGCCCTGGATGAAACGGCTGCTTTCGTCGTTGCCGACCTCCGGCGCCGCCTCCACGCTGTCGGGCGAAATCCGCACCACTTCGGACACCGAATCCACGAGGATGCCCACGTTCTGGTCGTCCACGTCGATGATCACGATGCGCGAGGCATCGTCCGGCTCGCGGTCTTCCAGCCCCATGCGCCGACGCGCATCAATTACCGTAACCACGTTGCCGCGCAGGTTGATGATGCCGAGGATGTAATCCGGTACGCCGGGCACCGGCGCGATATCCGACACCTTCAGCACCTCCTGGACCTGGAGCACGTCGATGGCGTAGGTCTCGTCGGCCAGGCTGAAGGTCACGTACGGAGCGGTATCGGCCTTGGCCATGGATTCAACGTCTTGTGCGCTCATGCTCATCCTCTTGGAGCGGTCGTGTCCGGCGGGACGGACACGCAACATGGATTCTTTTTCAATGTAACGGCCGACGTCCGGGTGGCTTGAAGGCCACCTGGTCCGGCCGGTGGTTCACCCCTGGCCGGACTCCCAGTCCCCGGCCTCGAGACTGCCGTGCAATGCCGTCAGGTCCAGCAGGGTCGCCATCTTCTCGCGATCCACGCCCGCGAGCCACGGCAGCCGGCGCCGTTCGCTGCGCCAGCGAAGCTGTTCGGGGTCGATCGTGCGGGTCCCGTGGATCGCCCGGCAGGCCAGCGCAAAGCGCGAGTTCGCGAGAAAGACCACCTGACGCGCGGTGTCCGGTTCGTACTCCCGGTCCGACGGCGTCACGATGGCGGCGAGGTCGATCAACTGCACCCGGCCCTGCTTGCTGTCCGCGATGCCCAGATACCACGGAGAATGCGCCGGCGTCGGGCGGATGTTCAGCTGATCCAGCGGTGTCACGCCTCCGAGGTCCACCAGGGGAGCCAGCAGGGTCAGTGGCCCGGCTTCGATGACCAGGGCCGAAAACGGCTTTTCCGGCCGGGGATACGTCGGACCCGCGGGAGATTCCGGCGGCGCGGCGGGGCCGGCAACCGGCGCCGGTTCGCTCGCCGGAACCTCCACCGGGCTGTCCACCGGCTCCAGGATGTCGTCGCGCATCAGGCTGCGCGGGCCGGCCGGTGCCTCGGCCACCGGTGTACGCGAATCCTGCGCGGACCGTTCCTCCTTCTGCTCGGCGGGGGCCGGCTCCGGCGCGTCCAGCAGGTCGCCGAAGTAGTCCTCGAGGGCCTGTGGCTCGGCGAGCAGCGGCCCGTTCTGTTGCCGGTGACGGCTCATTTCGCCTGTCTCCTCTCCCCGTGGGTCCGTGGCAGCCGTCCGCCGATGGTTTCCAGCAGGTCGGCATAGGCCAGCACGCCGCGGGCATCCGGGATCATGAAGCAAAGCGGCTGTCCTGCACTGGAGGCATCACGGAACTTGGTATCCACCGGAATCACCCCGGACCAGACCTCGTCGCCGTACTGCCGCCGCAACTCGGCAAGCGCTTCGTGTGCCGCGCGGGTTCGCCGGTCGAACAGGGTCGGGATGATGCGGTAGTTCAGTTGTGCCTTGCGCGATTTCTGGACCATCGTCAGGGTGTTGATCATGCGCTCCAGCCCCTTCAGGGCGAGGAATTCCGTCTGTACCGGGACCAGCAGTTCGTCGCAGGCCGCCAGGGCGTTCACCATCAGCACGCCCAGCATCGGCGGGCAATCCATCAGGACATAGTCGTAGTCATCCTGCACGCCCTCCAGGGCATGGCGGAGCACCAGCCCCATGCCGCCCCGCGTACCGAGCTGACGGTCGAGCGTCGCCAGCGCGGTACTCGCGGTCAGCAGATCCAGTCCCGGGAACGGTGTCTCGCGTATCAGCCCGGCCGGGTCCGGACGCTCCCCTTCCACCGCCTGATTGAACAGTTCGTACACGCCGCGCGTCGCGGTCTCGGGGTCGTGTCCGAAGTACGCGGTGAGCGAGCCGTGCGGGTCCATGTCCACCAGCAGCACCCGCTGGTCCGGACCGGACAGCAGTCCGCCCAGGGTCACCGTCGTGGTGGTCTTGCCCACCCCGCCCTTCTGGTTGGCTACTGCCCAGATCTTCATGCGACGTCCTCTCGTGGCTACGGCGACGGCACCGCACGCAGCTGTTCCGGTTCCCGTTGTCCGTCTTCGCGCGGGGGTGCCCCGGGCAGCACCACGATCGCCACCCGGCGGTTTTCCGCCCGCCCGGCCGCGGTCTCGTTGTCCGCCACCGGTCGATATTCCCCGTGCCCCAGCGCCACCATGTCGGCCGGGTCCATGCCCTGCTGTTCGAACATCCTGACCACTGTGGCCGCCCGCGCGGCGGACAGTTCCCAGTTGGAAGGATAGACCTCCGTGGTGATCGGCACATTATCGGTATGCCCCTCGACGTGAATGCGCGCCGCGCGCGGCGCCAGCACCCCCGCGATATCTTCCAGCACGGGCTCCGCATCCGGGTTCAGGGTGGCCTCGCCGCTGGGGAACAGCAACTGGCTGGTGATCTCGATCTCCAGCCAGTAGGTGTCCCGCGTCACGTCCACCTGCCCGTCCTCGATCATCGGTGCCATCGCCGATTCGATCTCGGCGGCCACCTCGGCGATCTCGTCCAGCAGGCCCTGCAGGTCTTCGTCACCGCGCTCCTCGAACAGACCCGAGGCCGCCCGGTCCAGCGCTTGCGGGCCGTCGTCCAGCAGCCCCGGCCGGATGTCGATGGGTGCCAGCGTACGCGGTACGTCCGCGTCCGACGGTGGTGCGACCACGCCGGGATCGCCGACCTGGATCGGCTCCAGCTGCCCCGGGGTCCCGAAGGCTTCCACCAGCGAATCGGACAGCACCCGGTACTTGCCCTCGTCGACCGAGGAGATCGCATACATCACCACGAAAAACGCGAGCAGCAACGTCACGAGGTCGCCATAGGGGATCGCCCAGGCTTCGTGGTTGGCTTCCTCCTCCTGACGTTTGCGCCGGGCCATGTCCGTCCTACCCGTGCACGTAGCCGCCGAGCTTGCTCTCGATGTTGCGGGGATTCTCCCCCTCCGCGATCGCGATCAGACCCTCCATCAGCATCTCCTGGTGACGGGAGCGTTCCTGCACCAGCGCCTTCAGCTTGTTCGCCACCGGCAGGAACAGCAGATTCGCCGAAGCGATCCCGTAGACCGTGGCCACGAACGCGGCCGCGATCCCGGCGCCCAGACGATCCGGATCGGTCAGGTTCTGCATCACCGCCATCAGCCCCATGACCGCGCCCACGATGCCGAGCGTGGGCGCATACACCCCCATGCTCTCGAAGACTTTGGCGCCCTGCAGATCGAAGGCCTCGCGGTTGTCCACGTCGGATTCCAGGATCTGCCGGATCACCTGCGGCTCGGTTCCGTCCACCAGCAGCTGCAGCCCCTTGCGGGCGAACGGGTCGCGTTCCTCTTCGGCTACGCTCTCCAGTCCGAGAAGTCCTTCCTTGCGCGCGATGTTCGACCATTCCACCACGCGGCGAATCATCGCGGCGTTGTCGATCGCCGGCGGACGAAAGACCCACGGCAGCATCTTCATGCCGTGCATGAAGACCCCCAGACGCGCCTGCACCAGGGTCGCGCCGAGGGTGCCCAGCACCACGATGATGAACGCCGCGGCATTCCACAGCGCGCCGATCCCGCTTCCCTTGGCGATGCTTCCGCCCAGCACCGCAACGAGCCCCAGGAGAATCCCGATGAGGCTCAGGATATCCATGTCAGCAGAACCCCTTGACCAGGGCCGGTCCAATCTCCGGCAACGGATACACGTGGTCCGTCAATCCGGCCTCTGCGACCGCCGCCGGCATGCCGTACACCACCGAGGTCGCCGCATCCTGCGACCACACCTGGGCCCCGCAACCCTTCAGCGCGCGCACGCCCTCGCGGCCGTCCGCCCCCATGCCGGTCAGGATGATGGCCAGGACCTGGCCGCGCAGCGCATCGACGGCCGATTCGAAGGCCGCGTCCACGCTCGGCTTGTAGATGGTGCCCGCCGGACTCTCGGTCACCCGCACGCGGGTCTGGGAACCGCGTTCCAGCGTCAGCTGCTGGCCACCGGGGGCCAGCAGAGCCGTGCCCGGGCGCAGGAAGTCGCCGTCCACCGCCTGCTTGATGCGGATCGGGCAGATCGCGTCCAGCCGCTCGGCAAACGCCGGGGTGAAGCTTGCCGGCATGTGCTGGACCAGCACCACCGGGAGCGGGAAGTTCGCCGGCAGGTGCTTGAGCACCTCCTGCAACGCCACCGGCCCCCCGGTGGAGGTCCCGATCAGCACCGCGCGCAGGGAACTGAGCGGTGCCGGCGGACGGGCCACCGGCGGCTTGGGCGTCTCGCGCGCGGTTTCGCTCGCCTTGCGGTCCGCAGCCTGCCGGCGTTCCGACACGGGTGCCTCGGTTTTCGGCCGGTCCCCTCCCGGCGCACTGGAGGAACGCGCGCGGCTGCGCGCCAGACTGCGGACCCGCCGGCGCAGCAGGGCACGCGCACTGTCTTCGTCCCCGGCCATGTCGGAGAAGCGTTTGGGCAGAAAGTCAACCGCCCCGGCCTCCAGCGCGTCCAGGGTCGCCTGGGCACCCTCGGTGGTCAGGCTGGAGAACATCAGGATCGGTCGCGGATGGTCCGCCATGATCTTGCGGACCGCCGTGATGCCGTCCATCACCGGCATCTCGATGTCCATGGTCACGACATCCGGGTCCAGTTCCTTCACGGCGTCGACCGCCTTCTGGCCATCCTCGGCCGTACCCACGACCTCGATCCCGATATCCGCGTTCAGGATCTCCGCAATCCGGCGTCGGAAAAACCCGGAATCATCCACCACCAGAACCTTGACCGGCATCCTCAGCCCTCAGCTCGTCGGGCGGCCCGGCGCGCGCGCCCGCTGCCCGGTACCTGATTCACCAGCAGGGTGACCAGGTCCGAGACATCCAGAATGAGTGCAATGCCACCATCGCCGGTAATGGTCGCCCCCGCCAGGCCCTTGACCCCCTGAAGATTCTGGCCCAGAGGCTTGATGACAACTTCTTCCTGCCCCACCAGACCGTCGACCACCAGGCCGACCTTGCGATCGGCCGCGTGGACCACGACCACATGGGCGTTCTCGCGGGGTTCCGGCTCCACGCCGGGCTTCGCCCAGCGCGACAGATAATGGATCGGCAGGGTCTGGTTGCGCACCACAATGACTTCCTGCTCGTCCACGTAATGGGTCTGGGTGAGATCCAGATCAAGGATCTCGGAGACCGCCGCCAGCGGGATCGCGAAACGGCGTTCGCCCAGAATCACCATCAGCGCCGGCAGGATCGCCAGGGTCAGCGGCAGCTTCACCCGCAACGTCGTGCCGACGCCGACCTCCGATTCGATCTCCACGGTGCCGTTGAGCTGGTTCAGGCTGGTCTTGACCACGTCCATGCCCACGCCGCGCCCGGAGACATCCGAGATCTCGGCCTTGGTCGAGAAACCGGCCATGAAGATCACGTTGAAGGCCTCGCGGTCGGTCATGCGCTCGGCCATCGCGGGCTCCATCAGCTCCTTTTCCACTGCCTTGCGGCGCAGCGCATCCGGGTCCATGCCGCGCCCGTCATCCTTGATGATCAGGGCGATATGGTCGCCTTCCTGCGCCGCGCCCAGCACTACCGTACCCCGGCGAGGCTTGCCGGCCGCCTCGCGTTCCTCGGGCATCTCGATCCCGTGGTCCACCGCGTTGCGTACCAGATGGACCATCGGATCCGCCAGGGCCTCGACCAGGTTCTTGTCGAGGTCGGTCTCCTCGCCGAAAATCTCCAGATCGATTTCCTTGCCCAGGTTGCGGGACAGGTCGCGGATCACCCGCGGAAAGCGATTGAAGACCTTCTTCACCGGCTGCATGCGGGTCTTCATCACCGAGGCCTGGAGATCCGAGGTCACCAGCGCCAGCGAACTGATCGCCTTGCCCAGCTCGTCGTCCACGTGCTCCGAACGCAGCATGCTGAGCCGGTTACGCACCAGCACGAGTTCGCCCACCAGGTTCATGATCTCGTCGAGGCGCTCGGTATCCACGCGCACCGAGGTTTCGCCCTGGTGTCCACCGCCGCCCTGGCCGCCGCCCCCGGTACTCCCGCCGGCGCCGCCACCGCCGGAAGCGCCGCCGCGCGCACCGCCGGAGGCGGGCGCAGGACCGGAACTTTCCGCTTTCTGTTCCTTTTCCTTCCCGGCCGTGTCCCCGGGCGAGGCTGCCGCCGGTTCTGCGGCAGGCCCGGTGTCCGCATCTCCGGTGCCGCCCGCCGCGGCGGCGGACGGGGCCGGCTCGGCCGGTTCGGCCGGGGCGGTCGGTGGACCAGCGCCTTTCGCCTGCAGTTCGTCGAGCAGGCTCTCGAACTCATCGTCGGTGATCTCGTCGTCGCCACCACCCGCGTCACCGCCATCCGCGGCCGCGACCTCCGGGGCCGACTCCGCTGCCGTGCCCGGATCCACCGGCTTCGGTGGCTGGTCTCCGTGCAGGCTGTCCAGCAGGGCTTCGAACTCGTCGTCGGTGATCTCGTCCCCGGCACCCACGCGGACTTCCTCATCGCCCGGCGCGTCATCGGCTGCCGGCTCCGGCGCGGACGGCGACTCGGCCGCTTCCTCCAGCGCCTCCGACGGCCAGTCGTCGGCCGTCGCCGGCGCTGCCTCCCCGGCCGGAGCCGCGTCCGGCGTTTCTTCCGCGACCGGGGCGGCTTCGTCCCCGCCGCCGACGGGGACCGTTTCGTTGCGGGCCATGCGTCGCAGGGTGTCGACCAGATCTTCGGGCGCCGGCGTCGGCTCCTGGCCGTCGCGCAGCTCGCCGAACATCACGTTGAGGGTGTCCAGCACCCGCAGCATGGTGTCCATGAGCTGGCCGTCCACCTGGCGCTCGTGATTGCGCAACAGGTTGAAGACGTCTTCGGCGTTATGGCAGACCGTCACCAGCGGGTCCAGCCCGAGAAAACCGGCCCCGCCCTTGATGGTATGGAAACTGCGGAAGACCGCATTCAGCAGATCGGTATCGTCCGGATGCTGCTCCAGGTCGATCAGCTGTTCGTTCAGGCCTTCCAGCAGCTCCCCCGCCTCGATCAGGAAGTCCTGGAGGATTTCGTCGTTGGGGTCGATGGCCATGCGGTCTCTCCGTTCCGGTGACTCGAATCGTCGGCAGATGGCTGCCGGTGCAAGGGGATCCCGGGACGGACCCTAGAACCCCAGGCTCGACAGCAGATCGTCCACCTCGTCCTGTCCTTGAACGACATCCGTGCCGGAATCTTGAGTGTGGGGCACCGCGGGTCCATGCCCGCGGCGGTCCTCCTCGCGTGCGGTTCGTTCCGCCTCCGGGGCCTTTTCGGCCGCCGACCGGGCATCCTTCTCCAGGCGCCCGGAAGACAGGCGGATCAGCGAGACCAGGTTTTCCTCCAGATCCGTGACCAGACGGATGACCCGCCGGATCACCTGCCCGGTGAGATCCTGGTAGCTCTGTGCCATCAGGACCTGTGACAGCAACCGGCGCAGTTCCTCGGTGTCCTTGCCGGTCTGTTCGAAAAATGCATCGAGTTCGCGCGCGAACTCGCGGAATTCCTCCACCGACAGTTCGCGGTTGCGGAACCGGGTCCATTTTTCGGTGAGTTCCGCGGCACGCCCGGCGAATGCCTCGGCAATCGGCAGGGACGATTCCACCGCATTCAGGGTTTCGTGCGTGGCCTGTTCGGTCTGGGTCACCACGTAACTCAGACGCTCGCGCGCATCCGGAATCTCGTCCTGCGCCAGCTCGACCAGACGCGAATCGCCCCGGAAGCTCTCCAGTGCCTCGTGCAGTTCGCGGGTCAGCTTGCCCAGTTCGTCGAACAGTTCGCGTTCATAAGGCCGCGCGAGCTCCTGGATCAGGCGGCGCGAAGCCTCCTCGTCACCGCCTTCCAGAGCGCCCACCAGCTCCCGCGCCAGCGCGAGCCGGTCATCCCCGGAGGCATTCTCTTGTTCGGTCATCGGGTCTCTCTTGCCGTGTCAGCCGGTCGCGGTATTCAGCCTTGAGCTTCAATACGTTCGAAGATCTTTTCGATCTTCTCCTTGAGCGTCTCGGCCGTGAAGGGCTTCACAATGTAACCGTTCACGCCGGCCTCTGCCGCCTCCACGATCTGATCGCGTTTGGCTTCCGCCGTGACCATCAGCACCGGCAACGATTTCAGCCGCTCGTCCTTGCGTACCTCGCGCAGGAGGTCGATGCCCGGCATGTTGGGCATGTTCCAGTCGGTGATCAGAAAATCGAAGTCGCCGTTCTGCAGCATCGGCAGGGCCGTGCTCCCGTCGTCGGCCTCCATGGTGTTGTTGAAGCCAAGATCCCGCAGGAGATTCTTGATGATGCGCCGCATCGTGGAGAAGTCGTCCACGATCAGGATTTTCATACCCTTGTCCACAGTTCGCTCCGGGAATGTGTTTGAACCTTAGAATATCTGCAGGGACTCGACGTCTTCGAGCCACGAGCCCAGACGCGCCCGCAGACGGTGCACCGCCTGGCTGCGGATCTGGCTGACGCGCGATTCGGTCACGTCCAGCACGGCACCGATCTCGCGCAGGTTGAGTTCTTCGGTGTAGTACAGGTTGAGCACCAGTCGTTCACGCTCGGGCAGATCGCCCAGTGCGCCGGCCAGTTCCTCGCGGAACTCCCCGGCCTCGATGCGCCGCGACGGGGACTGCTCCTGCCCTTCCAGCACGCGATCCGCCTCGCCCTCCGGGCCGCCCACCTCGTCCAGCGCGAACAGATGGGCACCGGCGTGATCATCCAGCATCTGGTAGTAGGTTTCCACCGGGACGCCCAGCTCCTCGGCGATCTCCGGGGCGCGGGCGGCGCGGCCCTCGCGGGCCTCCACCGTCTGCATCGCCTCGGAGATCCGCCGGCTGTTGCGGTGCACCGAGCGCGGCGTCCAGTCGCTGCGACGCAGCTCGTCGATCATCGCCCCGCGGATGCGGATCCCGGCGTAGGTGGCGAAGGTCGCCCCCTGGCCGCCTTCGAACTGCCGCGCGGCCTCGATCAGCCCCACCATGCCCGCCTGCACCAGGTCATCCACCTGAACCGAGGCCGGCAGCCGGGCCATCAGGTGATGGGCGATCCGATTCACCAGCTCGACGTGGTCCGCGACCAGCTGGTCCGGTCCGCCGGTCCCCGCCCGGGCGTATCCTGCAAGTCTGTTCTTTGGCGTGTTCATGCGCTTTGCAGCATCCTTTCGACGAAGAACCCAACTCCCCCGCTGGCGCCGCGGGCCACCGGCCAGCCGTCGACCTTGCGCGCCAGCTCGAGGAACGCCCGTCCCGCCGGGCTGCCCGGGGACTGCTGCACCACCGGCGCCCGTTTCTGCACCGCCTGGCGCAGGGCATCATCCAGCGGAATCACGCCCACCAGATCCAGTATGACCTCCGGCAGATAGGTGGAACAAACCGCCTGCAGCTTCTGCATCACCCGTTCCGCCCCGGCTCGGCCCTGCACCATGTTCGCGACCACGCGGAACCGGTTCACGCCATGATCCCGATGCAGGACCTTGATCAGCGCATAGGCGTCGGTCATCGATGCCGGCTCGTCGGTGACCACCACCAGGGTCTCCTGCACGGCCTGACAGAAACTGGTCACCGACTCCTGCAACCCGGCCGCGGTATCCACCACCAGTACGTCCAGCGGTCGCGTATACATGCTGAAGGCCTGGATCAGACCGTGATGTTCCGGCCGGCTCAGGTTGGCCATGGTCGCGATCCCGGACGCGGAAGGCACCACGCGGATTCCCTCCGGGCCCTCGATGATCACGTCTTCCAGATCCTCGACGTCCCCGGTCACCAGGTCGTGCAGCGTCCGCTGCGGACGCAGGCCCAGCAGTACATCGACATTCGCGAGCCCCAGATCCGCATCGAACAGCATGACCTCGCGTCCCAGACGGGCCAGTCCGACCGACAGGTTGACCGAGACATTGGTCTTGCCGACCCCGCCCTTGCCCGAGGCCACCGCGACCACCTTCAGGGGCTTAGTGTTGTGTGACATGACGTCCCTTCAGCACCGGTTGAATCATTTCCAGCGGGGCGGGCTCCTCGCCCGCGGCCGGCTCGTCCGCGGATCGCGGTCGCCGCGCCTCGCGTTCCGTCGCCTGGCGCCGCCGCCAGGCCTGCATCGCCTCGTCGACCCAGGCATCGGCCGCCCCGTGCTCGGGTTCCTCCTGTAGCGCCAGGCGGGTCAGATGTCCGGTATCCACGCGATGGAAGTCCTCGGCGATGCGCTGGCCGTCGCTCATGAACGCAACACCCAGCGGCTGGTCCAGCAGTACCGAAAGCACCTCGCCCAGCTGTTCCGCCTCGTCCAGCTTGGTCAGTACCAGGGCCGAGGGTTCCGTGGGGGCAAATGCCTCCAGCACCCGCCGCAGGGCCATCCCCTGGGTGGTGGCCGCGATCACCAGCCAGGTCTCCGCGCGCACGTCGGCGGGCATGTCCGTCAGCAGGGGTTCGCGCGGGGCGGTACGCGGCGACTGTCCGGCGGTATCCACCAGGATCAGGTGCCCGCTGCCCGCCGAGCGCCGCGCCATCTCGCGCAGCTCGGCCTCCGTCTCCACCACACGCACCGCGGTTCCCGCCATCTGGCCGAAGGCCTGCAACTGCCGCGTCGCGCCGATGCGCTGCGCGTCCATGGTGACCAGGGTGACCGAATCCGGCCCCATGCGGCGGATCTGGCGCAGTGCAATCCGGGCAATGGTGGTGGTCTTGCCGACCCCGGTCGGTCCCTCCAGCGCGAGCACCCCGCCCTCGTCGAGGATCGAGGCGCGCGCGGTGACGATGGCACCCGACAGGCGTGCCCGCAGGCGCTCCCATGCCTCCTCCGAGCTGTGATCGTCGAGGATGCTGCCGGCCAGGCTGCGCGCCAGCGGCTCGCGGAAGCCCAGATCCATCAGCCGCGCCTTGCATTCGGCCGCCAGTGGATGCCGCGCCGCCCAGCGGGCCTGCTCGTTCTCTTCGTACTGCCGCGTCAGCAGACTGCGCAGATCCCGCAGTTCCTGACGCATCGCGGACACCTCGGGGTCGGTGGGCCATTGCGGGGCCGGCCGCTGCCGGGACCCGGCAGCCGATCCCCCGCCGGCGGAAGCCGCCGCGGGCTCCGGCGCGCGCGAGTGCTCACCACGTGGCGCCGATTCATCGCGCACACCCTGGCGCATCGATTCCCGGGCGGAGCGTGCCCCGCTGCCGGCGTCGTCCTGCCGCGGGGCACCCCGGCCGTCACCCTCTGCCGTTCCGGCGGGCTCCTCGCCGCCATCGAGGGCCGCGACCACCTCCAGCCAGCCGTCGACCCGGCGGCTGGACAGGATCACGGCGTCCTCGCCCTGCTCCTCGCGGACCTGGCGCATCGCGTCGCGCATGTCCCGTGCCCGGTATCGTCTGACATTCATCGTTCGCTCTCCCGCCGATCGTTGACTGGTGCTTCAGGCCATGCCCGTTCGCACATCACGCCGACTTCTTGTCTGCTTCATCCTGTCCCACCGTGGCCACCACCCGGATCCGCCGGTTGTCCGGGATCTCGGTGAATGCGAGGACGGTCAGGTTGCGCACCGCGCCCCGCAGCCACCCGGCGATCCAGGAGCGGATTTCCGGGGCCACCACCAGCACCGCCGGCTGTCCCGCCGCCTCCTGACGCTGGGCGGCCTCGCCCACCGATCGTTGCAGGCGTTCGGCCAGGCCCGGCTCCAGTCCGACGGTGTCGCCATTGCTGCCCTGCAGAGACTTATGCAAAAGCTGTTCCAACGAGGGGTCGAGGGCGATCAGGGGCAGCTCCTCCTCCGGTCCCACCAGGTCCTGGACGATGGAGCGCGACAGGGCGACCCGGACTGCGGCGGTCAAAGTGCCGGGATCCTGACTCTTGGCACCCTCCTCTGCCAGGGTTTCGGCGATCGTGCGCAGATCGCGGATGGAGACCTGTTCGGCCAGCAGGTTCTGCAGCACCTTCAGGATCACGCTCAGCGACAGCGTCTTCGGCACCAGGTTTTCCACCAGCTTGGGCGAACGCTGCGCCAGCTGGTCCAGCAGGTGCTGGGCCTCCTCGTGGCCGATCAGCCGGTGCGCGTTCTCGCGGAACACCTGCGACAGATGGGTCGCGATCACCGTGGACACGTCCACCACGGTGTACCCCGCCCCCTGCGCCTGTTCGCGGTTCTCCGGGTCGATCCACAGGGCATCCAGGTTGAACGTCGGATCCTTGGTCGGCGTCCCCGGTACCTCGCCGAAGACCTCGCCCGGGTTGATCGCCAGCTCCTTGTCCGGGAACACCTCGGCCTCGGCGACGGTCACGCCCAGCAGGGCGATGCGGTAGGTGTTCGGACTCAGTTCGAGGTTGTCGCGGATATGCACCGGCTGCAGCAGGAAGCCCAGCTCCTGCGACAGCTTGCGGCGCACGCCCTTGATCCGCCCCATCAGCTGCCCGTCCTGGGTCCGGTCCACTAGCGGGATCAGGCGGTAGCCGACCTCCAGCGACACCAGGTCCACCGGCGGCACGTCTTCCCAGGACAGCTCGCGGTTCTCCGGCGAGGGTTCCTGTTCGGCCTCCGGCAGACGCTCCACCTCGGCCGCCTCCTCGCGACGCTGGCGCGACATCAGATAGCCACCCCCGGCGGCCAGCGAGGCCAGGCCGAGGAACACCGCATTGGGCATCCCCGGCACCATGCCCAGCGATGCGATCACCCCGCCGACCACGTACATCACGCGCGGGTTGGAGAACATCTGCCCGACCACCTGCTGGCCCATGTCCTGGGTGGTGGACACCCGCGTCACGATGATGGCCGTGGCCGAGGACAGCACCAGCGACGGGATCTGCGCGACCAGCCCGTCGCCAATGGTCAGCAACACATAGTTGGTGGCGGCATCGCCGATCGACATCCCGTGCTGCAGGGCGCCGATGGTCAGTCCGCCGATGATGTTCACGAACAGGATCAGGATCCCGGCGATGGCGTCGCCGCGCACGAACTTCGAGGCCCCGTCCATGGAACCGTAGAAGTCGGCCTCCTGGGCGATCTCGTCACGCCGCCGGCGCGCCTCTTCCTGCGTCAGAAGCCCGGCATTGAGGTCGGCGTCGATCGCCATCTGCTTGCCCGGCATCGAATCCAGGGTAAAGCGGGCGCTGACCTCCGACACGCGCCCCGCCCCCTTGGTCACCACCACGAAGTTGATGATGATCAGGATCGCGAACACCACCAGGCCGACCGCGTAGTTGCCGCCGACCACGAAGTCGCCGAAGGCCTGGATGACCTGCCCGGCCGCGTCCGTCCCGGTGTGCCCTTCCAGCAGGATCACCCGGGTGGAGGCGATGTTCAGCGCCAGACGCAGGAGCGTGGCCACCAGCAGTACCGTGGGAAACACCGCGAATTCCAGCGGCCGCGGGGTGTACACCGCGACCATGATCACCACCAGCGACAGCGCAATGTTGAAGGTGAACAGCACGTCCAGCGCCACCGGCGGCAGCGGCAGCACCATCATCGACAGCATCGCGATCAGCAGCAGCGGGGCGCCCAGCCCCCAGCGGCCCATGCCGCTCAGGCGATCGAGGAAGCTCATGCGTCATCCTCCCGGCGCCGGCCGTGGCGTCCCTGGTGGGGATCGAGATATTCGTCCGGCACCGGCAGGTCGTCCGGCATGTCCACGCCCTGGTCGGCCCGCTTGAGCTGATACACGTAGGCGAGGATGCGCGCCACGGCCACGAACAGCCCGTCGGGAATCTCGCGGTCGAGGTCGGTGGTGAAATAGAGCGCGCGCGCCACCTTCGGCGCCTCGACCCGGATGATCTCGTGCTCGTCGGCGATCTCGCGGATATTCGCCGCGACCTCGTCGACGCCCTTGGCCACCACCTTCGGCGCCGACATCTTCGAGGCCTCGTAGACGATCGCCACGGCATAGTGCGTGGGGTTGGTGATCACCACGTCGGCCTTCGGCACCTCTTCCATCATCCGGCGCTGGGCCATTTCCTGCTGTTGCTGGCGGATCTTCTGCTTGACCTCGGGCTTGCCGTCGGTCTCCTTGTACTCGTCCTTGAGCTCCTGCCGCGTCATCCGCAGCTGCTTCTGGTGATTCCACATCTGGAACGGCGCGTCGATCGCCGCGACGATGATCAGCGCCGCCGACACCGCGATGAAGGTGCCGAGCGCGATCTGGGCCGCATGCGACACGCCCTGGTGCAGTGGCTCGTAGCCCAGTCCCAGGAGACGGTCGGAGAAGGTCCACAGGGTCAGCATCGCGACCGTGCCGACCAGCGTGAACTTGGCGAGGGTCTTGCCGAACTCCATCAGCCCCTGCCAGGAAAAGATCCGCTGCAGGCCCTTGATCGGGTTCAGCTTCGACGCCTTGGGCGCCGCCGCCTGCCAGGAGAAATTGGCGCCGCCGATCAGGATGGGCGCCATCACGGCCGCCACCATCAGGATCCCGAACAGTGGCAGCAGTGCCATCAGCGTCTGAAAGATCTGATCGGCCAGGTACGGCAGCAGCAGATCCGGGTCATGGGCCAGTTTCGGCTCGAAATCCAGGCGCGCGCGGGTCTGGTTGGCCAGCTGCCCGCCGAGGGTAGGCCCGAAGAACAGCATGAAGATCCCGGCGGTGATCAGCACCAGAAAGGTCGACAACTCCCGCGAGCGCGGGACCTGACCCTTCTCGCGCGCCTCGCGGAGCCGTTTCTGGGTTGGCTCTTCGGTTTTTTCCTGTCCGTTCTCGTTCTCGGCCATGTCAGAACCCCAGCAGGACCTGCATCAGTCCGAAACCTTCCATGGCCAGCTCGCCCACGCGCTCGGGCAGCCCGGGCAGGATCAGCAGCAGGAGGACGAAGCCCATCAGGATCATCATCGGGAACCCGACGGCGAAGATGTTGAGCTGAGGGGAGGCCCGCGTGATGACCCCCATGGAGATGTTCACCACCAGCAGCGAGGCGACTGCGGGCAGCGCCACCAGCACCGCCCCGGCAAACATCGTCTGGCCGAACAGCGCCACCTGCATGAAGGCCTCCGCATCCAGTCCGGACGGCGCGACCGGCATGGTCTCGAAGCTCGCCAGCAGCAGCTCGAACAGGATCAGATGGCCGTTCAGGGCGAGAAAGATCAGCGTCGCCATGGTCACGAACACCGTGGAGATCACCGGTACCTGAATGCCCTGCGCCGGATCCATGACCGAGGCGAAGCCCAGCCCCATCGACAGGGCCACCACCTCCCCCGCCTGCGTCAGTGCGGAGAACACCAGCTGCAGGATGAAACCCATGGTCAGGCCGATCAGGACCTGATGCAGGGTCACGATCGCCCCCTCCAGGCTGATCGGATCCACCTCGGGCAGGGCGGGCTCCTGCATCGCCACCACCACCGCCAGCACCAGCGCCAGGCCCATGCGCATGCGCGCGTTCAGCTGGTCGCCGCCGAAGATCGGCATGACCACCAGCATCGCGCCAATCCGGGCCAGCGGCCACATCACTGCGGCCACCCACACCAGCATCTGGTCGGTGCTGAACTCCACGAGGCCCCCTAGCCCACCATTCCCGGCGCGTTCTCGTACAGGCGCTCGGTGAACTCGATCACCAGCGACAGCATCCAGTGTCCGCTGATCAGCAGCGCGGCGAACATCGCCAGCAGCTTGGGAATGAACGACAGGGTCATTTCCTGGATCTGGGTCGCCGCCTGCAGCATGCCGATCGCCAGGCCCACGGCCAGCGCCGTCAGCAGCGGCGGCGCCGCCAGCAGGACCACCACCATCAGCGTCTCGCGCCCGATATCCACGACCGTTTCGGGTGTCATCCGCCTCTCCTAAACAAAAAAGCTGGTTGCCAGCGTGTTCATCAGCAGGGCCCAGCCGTCCACCAGCACGAACAGCATCACCTTGAACGGCAGCGAGATGATCAGCGGCGACAGCATCACCATGCCCATCGACATCAGCACCGAGGCCACCACCAGATCGATGATCAGGAACGGGATCAGGATCAGGAAGCCGATCTGGAACGCCGTCTTCAGCTCACTGGTCACGAACGACGGCACCAGCAGCGACAGCGGGATGTCGTCCGGATCCTCGAAGCCGTCGATGCCGTTGATCTCCGCGAACATGCGCAGATCGCTTTCGCGGGTCTGCTCCAGCATGAAACCCCGCAGCGGCTGGATACCCGTTTCCAGGGCCTCTTCGGTGCCGATCTCCTCGGCCAGGTAGGGCTCCACCGCCACCTCGTGGATCTCTTCGAACACCGGCGCCATCACGAACAGCGTGAGAAAGAACGCCAGCCCGATCAGGATCTGGTTGGACGGTGTCTGGGACGTGCCCAGGCCCTGGCGCAGGATCGCCAGCACGATCAGGATCCGGGTGAAGGCGGTCATCATGATCAGGGCCGCCGGCAGCAGGGTCAGCAGCGTCATCAGCACGAGGATCTGCAGGGTCACCGACCAGGTCTCCCCGCCGTCCTCGTCCGTGGTGATGGTCACCGCCTCGATGCCCTGCCCCACCTGCGCGCCGGCCAGGCCGGGCAGCAGCCACAGCCCCAGCAGCAGCCAGGGGAAATAGCTCCGCAGACTCACGACTCCTGACCTCCCCCGCCGGCGCGGCGCGAACGTACCGCGCGTTTGAGCACGCCGGAAAAATCGGGGCCTTCGCCGCCGGCGGGCACCTCGACCGGCGTCTCCATGGTGTGCAGCGTCCGGATCCCCGAGGGCGCCACGCCGATCAGCACCTGTTCATCACCCACGCGAACCAGCATCAGCCGTTCACGGGCACCCACCGAGCGGACCGACTGAACATCGATCATCTGCCGACCGTGGCCCACGCTCCCCTGGGTACGCCGGAGCACCCAGGCCAGCACCACGATCGCCACGATCACGATCATCAGGCCGCCGATCAGCTGCGTCAGGTAGGCCGCGGCGTTCATTGCCCCGCCGTCCTCGTCGGCCAGGGCGCCGGCCGGCAGCAGCGCCAGCAGCCAGAGCGATCCGGGAAGAACACGCGAGAACATGGCTATTTCAGCTTCCGGATGCGTTCGCTGGGGCTGATCACGTCGGTCAGACGGATCCCGAATTTCTCGTTCACCACCACCACCTCGCCGTGGGCGATCAGGGTCCCGTTGACCAGCACGTCCAGCGGCTCGCCGGCCAGGCGTTCCAGTTCCACCACCGAACCCTGGTTGAGCTGGAGCAGGTTACGGATCGGAATGCGGGTGCGGCCGATCTCCATGGAGATGGTCACCGGCACGTCCAGCACCATGTCCAGATTCACGTCTTCTTCTTCGCCGTCCCCGGAATCGGTCAGTTCCTCCGGTTCCAGTGGCTGCGCATTCGGATCCGGCTTGTGCTTGCGTTCCCGCTCACCCCCGGCAGCCGCCTTGCTGCGACCGCCGGTGCCGCTGGCCGCTGCGCTGGCCGCGTCGCTCTCGTGCGAATTGGACTGCGCCTGGGCCAGCAGTGCGTCGGGGTCCTCCGCCTCGGCCTCGGAGCTGTCATCCTGCTCCGCCAGGGCCGCGGCCCATTCATCGGCCAGGGCATCCTGATCCACCGATTCCTCGCCGTCGCCCTGTTCGGTTTCCTGATCCGGACGCTTGTCGTCGTCTGCCATCGTCCTGTCCTCTTGCCTATCGTTGTGCGCGACCGTTGATCTTGATCGCGTTCTGGCCGTTCGAGACCCCGAACTTGCCGCGCAGCAGCGGGATATCCTCGACCTTCAGAGTGACTTCTTCGGGGATGTCCACCGGAATGATGTCGCCCGGCTTGATGTCCAGCAGCTCCTGCACGGTGACCTCCGCCTCGGTGAGCACCGAGGCGATCTCCACGTCCGCGTCCTGAACCTCTTCCCGCAGGGCGTTCATCCAGCGCTGATCGACATCGGAGCGATCCGACTGGATACCGGTATCCAGCTGCTCGCGGATCGGTTCGATCATCGAATACGGCAGGGTCACGTGGAGATTGCCGCCGCCGCCATCCAGCTCGATGTGGAATTCGTTGATCACCACGATCTCGGTGGGGCTCACGATGTTCGCGAACTGGGGATTGACCTCGGAGTTGAGGAACTCGAAGTCGATGTCCATGACCGGCTCCCAGGCCTTGGTCATGTCCTCGAACGCGCCCTCGAGGATGCTGTGCACCACCCGCATCTCCATCGGGGTGAAGTCACGGCCCTCGATGCGGGTATAGAAGCGCCCGTCGCCGCCGAAGAAGTTGTCCACCAGGATGAACACCAGCTTGGGGTCGAACACGAACAGGCCGGTGCCGTGCAGCGGATGCGCACGCACCAGGTTCAGGCTGGTGGGCACGAACAGCGAGTGCATGTACTCGGAAAACTTGGTCAGCCGGGTGCCGCTGACCGAGATCTCGGCCGAACGCCGCAGCATGTTGAACAGTCTCACGCGCAGGTGCCGCGCAAATCGCTCGTTGATCATCTCGAGCGTGGGCATGCGCCCGCGCACGATCCGGTCCTGGGTGGCGAAATTGAACTCGCGCGCCTGACCGTCGCTGGGGAACTCTTCCTCCTCGGTCTCGACGTCACCGGCATCGACGCCGTGCAGCAGCGCGTCGATCTCGTCCTGGCTCAGGATGTCGGTTTGCTGTGCCATGACGCGCGCCTTACTGCATGACCAGTTCGGTGAACACCACGCGCTCCAGATCGGAGGGCGCTTCGCGCGACTCCAGGATCGCACGGACGGTGGCCGTCAGATCCTCCGCCAGCGCTTCCTTGCCTTCCCGCGTGTTCAGCTCGGTATATTCCTGATCCGAGAGGACGCCGAGGATGTCGTTGCGGACTACGGGCAGGTGATCTTCCACGGCTTCCAGGACCGCCGGGTCGGTGGACACCAGACCGATCTGCACGCGCAGGAACTGCACGCTTCCCGGGGCATCGATGTTCACCGTCATGGGATCGAGCGACGAATAGTGGCGCTCGGGCGGCTGATCTTCCGCCATTTCGTCAGCGTCCTGCGACAGCAGGAACCAGGCGGCCGCGCCCCCGCCGCCGGCGAGCAGAACCGCAACGACCAGGAGGATGATGATCATCCATTTCCTGCCGCCGCCCCCCTTGTTCTCCAGTTCGACTTCCTTCTCCGCCATGACACACCCGCATTGCGTGGATTCGCTGCCGGAACCCAAGCAAGCGCGGTGCCATGAATCATTACTTTTTTATAAACAGGGAGTTGAATCCATCTGAGGGGGTGTGGTGCGTTATCCGGAGGATCGAGCGCCCGGCGTATGCGTCAACGAACCGGACGCTCCATCGATGGAGAAGTCGAGATTCTGGCGGCCGGCCTGCCGGAACGGACCTCAGGCAAACAGGTCCACCCGCCGGTTGAGGAAGGAAAGGGTGCTGCCGGGGGCGACGGGACCTTCTTCGTCGTCGCTCTCTTCGCCCTCCGCACCCGTGGCGACGCCGGGTTCATCCCCGCTCCCGTAACCGTCGCCGGCCATCTCGGTATCCGCGGAATCGTCCGGCGGTTCATCCGAAACCGAGGCATCGGCAAGTTCGAGCCCGCTGTCGGCGAGACTGTCACGCAGGCGCGGCATTGCCGCTTCCAGCACCTCACGGGTCACGGGGTTGGTACTGAAGAACTGTACACTGGCACGGTCCCCCTCCATGCTGACCCGCACATCCAGGACCCCCAGCTGAGGCGGATGCAGTTTCATCTCGGTGCGCCCGCCGCGGGCCTGCGCCATCATCTGGATCTGCTCCGCGAGCTGGCGATCGCCCGAAGTCTGCAGCAGGCGGGTCAGATCCAGCCGCATCCCGCCGCCCCGCGCACCCTCGGCATCGGAGGCCTGGGCTGCCGGCTGGGCCAGTGCCTGGGCATTCTCACGGCCGCTGCGCGCCGATTCCGAGGCCTGCGTCAGCCACTGGGCCAGGACCTCGGTGGTCCCTTCACGCGAGCCACCGCCGGTCAGCGCCCCGGGAGCCAGTTCCTGCAGCCGCGACCCCGGGTTCTGCCCTTCCGGACCGGTCTGCAGGAACAGGCGCATCAGGGAAACCGGGATGCCGTCGCCCGCCGCTCCGGACCCGGGCCCGTCTTCCAGCAGACTGCGCAGCTCGCGGCCGTCGATTTCTCCGTCACCTTCCTCGCCGGTCAGCCAGCCGGGCGGCAATTGCATGCCGTCCACAGCGGTCAGATCCTGCCCCTGCAGGAGATCCTGGAACCGCTGGATCAGTCCTTCCAGATCCAGCTCGGCCAGCTCGGAATCATCCACCCCGAGCGCGCCCAGCATCGCTTCCAGCTGCGGGCGGAGTGCCTTCAGGAAACCGTCTTCCCCGCCTTTTCCCTTGTCTTTCAATTCCTTGAGCCGATCCATGCCCTCGCCGCCGTCGAGCAGCTGTGCCAGCGCTCCCAGCCCCTGTCCCGATGCCTGTGCTGCGATCATGTCCCGTCCTCGCCTGTTGCGCGCACCGCGCGCGTCCGCCCCTGCGGGGTCTGCGTATCCATACCTTTCAAGATTCCTGCCAGTTCACCGTGCGTTCGCCGGATTCCGGTTCCCGTGCGAAGGCCTGGCGGGTCGCCCACATGTCCTGCTCCACCTGCTGCCGCCGGGCCTGATGACGCTGGCCTTCAGCTCGCGTGCGTTCCAGCAGCTTTTCCAGCGACATGCAGTCGCGATGGTGTTCCAGCCATTGCTCGCGAGCCGTCTCCACCTGGCTTTCGGCCGCCTGGATGCGCAGGGCCTGCTGTTCCAGCGCCTCGCGCAGCTTCTGCCGCATGCCGGCCAGCCATTTGAGGGTGTTGGGGTCCTGAGGCATGGAGGCCGCCAGGTATTCCTGCTGGAAGGTTTCCAGCTGCTCGCGCTGGGCCTCGGCCGCGTTCAGCTGAGCGATGCGTTCGCCCAGTTCGCGAGTCGCCTCGGTCTCGCCGATCTGGCGGATACGCAACAGCCGTTCGATGCGCTGCGGATTCATGCCCCGCCCCCGGTGAGTGCGACCAGCTGATCCCGCGCGGTGGCAAAATCCACCCCCTCGGTCGTGCCCTGCGCCAGGAACTGCTCCAGCCGGTCATGCATCGCCACGGCCTGGTCGAGGTGCGGATCGGCACCCTTGCGGTAGGCCCCCACCGAGATCAGGTCACGGTTGCGCTGATAGGTGGCGGCCAGATCACGGAACCGCCGTGCCGCCTTCTCGTGCTCGGGGGTCGTCAGGGCACTCATCACGCGCGAGATCGATGCACCGACATCGATGGCCGGGTAGCGACCGGTCTCGGCGATCTCGCGCGAGAGCACCACATGCCCGTCAAGGATCGCCCGCGCGGCGTCCACGATCGGATCGTTCGGATCATCTCCCTCGGCCAGCACCGTATAGAATCCGGTGATCGAGCCCCCGCCCACGTCGCCATTGCCGGCACGCTCCACCAGCTGCGGCAGGCGCGCGAACACCGAGGCCGCATAACCCTTGGAAGCCGGCGGCTCGCCGATGGCCATCGCGATCTCGCGCGCGCCCTGGGCGAAGCGGGTCAGCGAGTCCATCAGCAGCAGCACGTTCAGCCCCTGATCGCGGAACTGTTCCGCCACCGTGGTCGCCACCCAGGCCCCGTGCTGGCGCAGCAGCGGCGACTGATCCGCCGGCACCGCCACCACCACCGTACGCCGGCGGGATTCCTCGTCGAGGATCTCGTGGATGAAATCGTTGACCTCGCGCCCGCGTTCACCGATCAGCCCGACCACGATCACGTCGGCGCTGGTGTGGCGGGTCATCATCCCCAGCAGCACGCTCTTGCCCACGCCGGAACCGGCGAACAGGCCCAGCCGCTGGCCGCGCCCGACCGACAGCAGGGCGTTGATCGCGCGTACGCCGGTGTCCAGAGGCTCGCGCACCGGGGCGCGCGACAGCGGGTTGATCGGCTGTCCGTTGAGCGTGGCACGATCATGCGTGCGGATCGGCCCGAGGCCGTCCAGAGGCTCGCCACGGGCGTCGATCACCCGCCCCAGCAGGCCATTGCCCACCGGGATCGAACGCTGGGTGTCCACCGGCTCGATGCGGGCCCCGGGCACCAGCCCGGCGGCCGCCTCCTCCGGCATCAGGAACGTCCGGTCGTTCTGGAATCCGACGACCTCGGCGGGCACGGTTTCGCCGCGTTCGCCATGGATCAGGGCGCGGCCGCCCAGCGGCAGACGCAGGCCCTCGGCCTCGAGGGTCAGACCGGTCACGCGCGACAGGATCCCCTGCGACTGCGGGGCCGCCACCCGTTCGACCCGCCCGCGCGACTGCTCCAGCCGTTCGCGCAGCCCCGCGGTGAGCCCTTCGCGCTGGCGTGTATGGGCATCGCGAATACTGGCGGTCATGCCGGATCCTCCTCATCACGGGCCGACGCATCGTCGCCGGGTTCCTCTTCGGTGTGGGACGCGGACCCGGCGCCGGGACCTTCCTCTCGCTTCTCCGTACCCGGCCCGTCATGCGCCGGCGTCGCGACCGCCTCGCGCGGCTCCGGATCCGTGTCCGGCACGCTCGCGTGGCCGTCCCAGATGGCCTCCACGGCCTGCCGCAGGCGGCGCTCCAGACTGGCATCCACTTCGGACGCACCCGCCTCGACCCGACAGCCACCCCGCGCCAGTTCCGGGTCCGGGATCCAGGTGATCTCGCCCGCCTGCGCGGACCCCCATTGCTCCACCAGGGCCTGATCCTCGGGATGCAGGTGCACCCGCACGCTGCGGTTGCGCCCCGGCAACTGCCGCATCGCCTCGTCCAGCACCTCGCGGATGATCTCCGGTCGGGTCTGCAGCTCCACCCGGATCACCTGGCGCGCCAGCGCGGTCACCAGCGACAGCAGTTCCGGTTCCAGGGCATCAGCAGCTTCGGCGAGCGGATCACTGAGGCCCTGACCCACCGACTCCAGGGCCGCCACGGCCTCGCGCAGCTTCTTTTCCTCGCGCGCCCGCGCCGCCTTTTCGGCCTCCTGTTTGCCCAGTTCATGGCCCTCGGCGTAGCCCCGCTCGAAACCGTTCTGGCGCGCCTCTTCCTCGATCGCCTCGATCTCGGCGGCGGTGGGCAGGCGCCGCTGTTCCGGCTCGTTGCCGTTCTCGTCGAACTCCGGCGGCTCCCACAGGGAGGCCGCGCTGGCGGACCCGGCGTCGTGCACGCTCACAGCATCTGCTCCCCGCCCTTGCCGCCAAGCACGATCTCACCGTTCTCCGCCAGGCGGCGAGCGACCTGCAGGATCTCCTTCTGCGCCCCCTCGACCTCGGACACGCGCACCGGCCCCTTGGCTTCCAGGTCCTCGCGCAGCATTTCGGCGGCGCGTTTGGACATGTTGCTGAAGATCTTGTCTTTCAGGTCGTCGTCGGCACCCTTCATCGCCAGCACCAGGGACTCGGTGGACACCTCCCGCAGCAGGGTCTGGATCCCGCGGTCGTCGACGTCGATCAGATTGTCGAAGACGAACATCAGCTCTTCGATACGCCCGGCCAGGTCCTGGTCCATCTCGCTGACCGTATCCATGATCTCCGCCTCGCGCGACCCGTCCATCAGGTTCATGATGTCCGCGGCCGTCTTCACCCCGCCGACCATCGAGGTCTTGGCGGTGTTGTTGCCGGAAAGCTGACGGTCGAGGATGTCATCCAGCTCCTGCAGCGCGGAGGGCTGCACCCCGTCCAGGGTCGCGATGCGCATCACCACGTCGGACTGCACCCGCTTGGGCAGGTAGCTCAGGGTCTCGGCGGCCTGGTCGGCATCCAGATGCGACATCACGATCGCCACGATCTGCGGGTGCTCGTTGCGCAGCATGTCGGCGATCGCGCGCGGGTCCAGCCACTTCAGCGCATCGATGCCCTTGGAATTGCGCCCCAGCAGGATGCGATCGATCAGGCCTTCGGCCTTGTCCTCGCCCAGCGCGTTCTGCAGCACGCTGCGCACGTAATCGTCGGCACCGATACCCAGGGCGGTCTGCTCGCGCACATGTCCGGAGAAGTCCTCCAGCACCGCGTTCACGTCGGAACGCGAGATGCGCTCCATGTTGGCCATGGCCGCCCCGATCTTCTGGACCTCCTTCGGTCCCATGTGGCGCATGACCTCGGCGGCGGAATCCTCGCCGAGGCTCATCATGAACACGGCCGCGCGTTCCGCGCCATCCAGTTTGGACTTCTTGCTATCGGCCATCTTCGTTCAACCAGGTCTTCATTACCTGCGCTACACGCTTGGGATCTTCCTTCACCATGCCCCGCACGGCTTCGAGGTCCATTTCCTGCTGATCCTCTTCCGGCCCGGTCAGCGAAGCCACCGCAGAGCCCTCACCGCTGGGACCTCCACCACCGGCCGCGGATTCCCCGCTCTGGTCGGTCAGAGCCAGATTCTCGTCCGATTCCGCCTGCGGCTGCTGTGCCGGGCGCGCGGTTGCACCGCTCATCAGATGTTTCAGGGCCGGACGGATCACGGTCAGCAGGATGATCAGGGCCAGCAGCAGCGCCCCGATGAGCCTGGCCAGCTCCATGAACCAGGCCTGGGTCCAGAACGGGCGTTCTGCCTCGACGATTTCTTCCTCCACCGGCGCCTCAAACGGGGCACTGACCACGTTGATCGAATCCCCGCGCTGCTCGCTGAAGCCCACCGCCTGGCGGACCAGATTCTCCAGGCGCTCGATCTCCTCGGCGTCGCGTGCGACGCGCTGGACCTCGCCATCCTCGCCCACCTCTTCGCGGAAATCGACCACCACGGCGGTCGACAGCCGTTCGACGCCGCCGGGCATTTCGCGGATGTGAGCGATGCGGCGGTCGACTTCGTAATTGCGCGTCGCCGAGCCCGAACGCTCACCGGTTGCCCCGTTCTCCGCGTTCTCGGCGCCTTCGCCTTCTTCTTCGCCCACGGCACCCCCGGCAGGCGGCTGATTGGTCAGCGCGCCCGGCACGCCCATCGGCCCTTCGCCCGCGTCCCCGCGGACATCCTCGGAGATCTGCTCCGAGCGCAGCGCGATGGTGTCGGGATCGTAGAGTTCTTCGGTGCGTTCGATTTCGGAAAAATCGATGTCCGCCGATACCTGAACCCGCACGCGGTCGCCGCCAACGAGCGGCGACAGCAGGTCCCGGATCGCCTCGGCATAACGGCGCTCCACCTGACCCTGGAACGACAGACGGTCGCCACTGCTGCGCATGCCGCCCTCTTCCATCCCGTCCTCGGTCAGCAACCGGCCCTGCTGGTCGACCACGGTCACGTTTTCGGGCGACAGGTCCGAGGTACTGGAGGCCACCATGTGGACGATGGCCCGAACCTGCGATTCGCTCAGGGTGCGGCCCCCGTGCAGGTGCACGGTGACCGAGGCGGTCGCCGGCGTGCGTTCACGCACGAAGACCGAATCCTGTCCTTCGGCGATGTGCACGCGGGCACGCTCGACCGCGTCCAGCGAAGAGACGGTGCGGCCCAGCTCGCCTTCCATCGCCCGGCGATGGCGCGCGCTTTCCATCATCCGGCTGGTGCCGATCCCGGTGTCCTCCTGCAGGAGCTCGAAGCCGACATCCCCGGAGCGCGGCAGCCCTTCACCGGCCAGATGCAGGCGGGCTTCACCCACATCGCCGCGCGGCACCTTGATCTGACCGGTATTCGCATCAATGCGATAGCGGATGCCGGCCCCGTCCAGTGCGGTCACCACCTCTGCGGCCTCGTCCTGGTCGAGCGACGAATACAGCGGGACGAAGGTGGGGCTCATCGCCCAGAATACGATCCCCGCGATCACGGCCAGCGCGCCGGCCAGCATGCCGATCAGGGCCAGCTGTCGGCCGGCCGGCATGGTGCCGAAATCCTTGATGCCACCGCTGACGACGGCGGGCAGACTTTGCTGTGCTGCGGCCATGATCACGTCTCTCCGGAGGGATTACAGGCCTACACCTGCATCCGCATGATTTCCTGATAGGCATCCAGCAGGCGGTTGCGCACCTGATTGGTGGCCTCGAATGCCAGGCTGGATTTGTTCATCGCCACCATCACCTGCGGCAGGGACACGTTTTCATCACCCAGTTCAAAACGGGTCTGCAGATCGGTCGCCTCCTGCTGCACCTCGTTCACGTTGCGCAGCGAGTCACGCAGGACGTTCTGGAAGTCGGCGCCGCCGGCCTGACCGGTTCCGCCTCCGGACGCAGGAGCCTCGACGCTCCCGCTTTCCGAGAGCTGCCGCATCTGCTGCAACACGTTCTGGATCTGCATTTCACTCATGCGTTACCTCCGGCTTCCACACGGGACGACGGTGCCTCGCCCCCGCTCAACCCAATCCCAAGCAAATGCCGGGCCAGTTCTCAGACCACTCCGGTGCGGGGGACATGGATGCCCGATTCGCGCAGTCGGGCGAGCTTGTAGCGCAGGGTGCGCGGGCTGATTCCCAGCCGTTCCGCGGCCTCCTTGCGTCGCCCTCCCGCTTCTCGCAACACGTTGAGGATCACCCGGCTTTCCTGGGTCTGCAGGGTCTGTTCCAGCAGAGGGGCCGACGGGATGTCGTCATCCGAAGCCGCCGGAACGGAAGGAGCGCCAGCCGCACTGACACCTTCGCCATGCTCCAGCATGTCGGCATCCAGCCAGATGGACTCGGCGGTGACCCGCCCGTCGCTGCGCTCGCCGGCCAGGGTGGCCGCCCGTTCCATCACGTTGGCCAGCTCGCGGGCATTCCCGGGCCAGTCATGCCCCATCAACCGCGATTCGGCCTCCGGTGCCAGTTCCACCAGCCGGCCCTGGCTTGCGCGGGTCAGCAGCGCCCGCGCCAGCGACGGAATGTCCTCCGGCCGCTCGCGCAGCGGCGGGATCCGCACCGGGAACACGCTCAGGCGGTAATACAGGTCCTCGCGGAGCACCCCCTCCGCCACCGCCTTGCGCAAATCACGATTGGAGGTTGCGATCACCCGCACGTCGACCGGACGGGTGCGCCGCCCGCCCAGCGGTTCCACTTCCCGTTCCTGCAGCACACGCAGCAGCTTGGGCTGCAGATGCACGGGGATTTCCGTCACCTCATCCAGCAGCAGCGTGCCCCCGTCCGCCTGTACGAACTTGCCGGGCCGCGCCTCGATCGCGCCGGTAAAGGCCCCCTTCGCGTGCCCGAACAGCAGGGCCTCCAGCATGGCCTCGGGCAGAGCGGCGCAGTTGATCGCCTCGAACGGCCCCTGAGCCCGGGCCGAGCGCGCATGGATCTGCCGCGCCAGCACCTCCTTGCCGACCCCCGACTCGCCAGTAATAAAGACCGTCGCAGCGGTTTGCGCGATCCGTTCGGCAAAGGCATCCAGCGAACGCATGCGCTCGCTGTGCGCCACCATTTCCGGGATCCGGGCCCGGGTGCCGGGGCCGGGGAGCTGATCGCGCAGCCACTGCGCCAGCGGCGCGGCCATGTCCGGGAGGCCGAAATGGGCATCCACCCCGGCGCGCATGGCGGCGATCTCGTTTTCATGGGTCGCATCCGGACTGATCACCGCGACCGGCAACCGTGCCGGGATCCGTTCACGCAGCGCGGCGGTCGCGGGATGCGCGATCAGGACGACCTCGGGGCGCTGCGCTTCCAGGGAACGTTCGAGCTCCCCTTCGTTGCAGTCCTGGAGGCGAACCCGCGGGATGGTGGCCAGCACCTGCACCACGCGTTCACGCAGGGCGGCGTCGGCATTGACCAGAAGAAGGGTCGCTCGAGGCATCGGTGCAGTCCTGTCGATGGGATTCGGACTGCCTCAAGCAGTTAGTGTGCCACTATGAATAAACCCCGGTTATTCAGGGACCTGCAAACAAGGTTGCCGGTTTTCGTCGGGATCTCGACAGCGGCAAGGCCTTGCCACGGAGGCTCAGCCGTCAGAATCCCGTCCCAGCCCGAACTTGCGCATGCGCTCAACCAGCGTCGTCCGCCGCATGCCGAGCCGCCGCGCGGCCCGCGCCACCACATGACCGGTATCGGCCAGCGCCGCTTCGATCATCGAGCGTTCCAGGTCGTTGAGATAATCGCGCAGATCGACGCCTTCCGGTGGCAGGCCATCCGGTCCCGGCATGTTCGGGCCGGTGGCCGATGCCGACGACCCGGCCGATGCCCCGCCCGGTTCGGCCGCCGCACCGCTGCGATCCTCCACCCCTTCCGGACGCACGCGCGGCGGCAGCTGCCCCAGGTCCACCGGCAGATCGGGGTACATGATGGACAGCTGTTCCAGCAGATTGCCCAGTTCGCGGATGTTGCCGGTCCAGTCCAGACGTTCCAGGTGAGCCACCACCGCCGGCGTCAGGTGCGCGGGGCTGCCCCCCTGTTCGCGCAGCCGCTCCTCCAGCGCCGTGATCAGCTGCGGAATGTCACTGGCGCGTTCGCGCAACGGCGGCAGTTCAATAGGGAAGACGTTGAGGCGGAAGAACAGGTCCTGACGGAAATTCCCCTCCGCCACGGCCTCGTCGAGATTGCGATGGGTCGCGGCGATGATGCGCGCGTGCGTGGTGATGGACTTGTTCGACCCGACCCGTTCGAAAACGCGTTCCTGCAACACCCGCAGCAGCTTGACCTGCATGGGCAGGGGCATATCGCCGATTTCGTCCAGGAACAGCGTGCCGTCCTGCGCCAGTTCGAAACGTCCGGTGCGCGCGGTGAAGGCCCCGGTGAACGCACCCTTCTCGTGACCGAAAAGCTCGCTTTCCAGCAAATCCGGGGGAATCGCGCCGCAGTTGACCGCGACGAACGGCTTGTCGGCGCGATCCGAGGCATCATGGATCGCCCGGGCGACCACCTCCTTGCCGGAACCGGTCTCGCCCAGGATCAGCGCGGTGGCATCGGTTCGCGCAACCTGCGCCACCAGCCGCTTGACCCCGACCATGGTCGGATGGTGACCGACCAGCCCGGGTACGTCGTCATGCACGCGCTGACCGCCGAACCGCAACCACTGCAGGATCTGGGTCACCCGGGAAACCGACACCGGGTGTTCCACCACCCAGTCCACGGCCTGGTGCTCAACCTTGCCGCCGTCGGTCGGCTGGGCCACCACTGGCAGGCTGTCGGGTGCGGCATCCGCCTGGGCCGCGACCGTGGATGCCGGGCCGCACAACCAGATGGCGGCAGGCTCGCGAGGGCCGTCGGTGAGTCCGTTCGCGTCGATGCGCGCCTCGGCCTCGCACCCCATGGAGGCCAGAACGGCCCGCGTGTCGCGGGCGGCATCCGGCTCGCCGCCCAGGGCGATGTGAAGGCCGGTGTCGTCTTCCTCGGGTGTCGCCATGCCGTGAGGGCTCCGGTCGGGGTATGAGTGGCCTCATACGTGAAGCCGATCACAGTATTATAGCGATCACCCGCCCCCGTCAACTTTCTGTCGTTTCTCCGCGACGTCGCGTCGATGCAGACGGAAAATCCACCGCCCCAGGGCGTCGTGCATGCGGTCATCATGCGGGGTCCAGCGGATCAACTGGGCCTCGTTACGACGTGTCGGGGGTTCGACACCCAGCACCAGGGGCTGGGGCAGAAAGTCGCTCAAATACAACGCCAGACGATCGGCATCTTCGGGCAGCGTGCCCTCCGGCAGCACGATCCCGCCACGGCTGATGACGACCGGCCGGACCGACGGGCGTTCGGGCTCCAGCGATTCGGCCAGCAGATGCACCAGCAGGTCCAGCTTGCGTTCCAGCCGCTGCAGTTCCTGGGCGGTCTCGTCCGCCACCCCGTGGGCGGCGTGGTTGCGTCCACCGCCGGCCTCGAACAGTTCGATACCGTCCACCAGACGCTCGGCCAGTTCGCCGTGGGTGAGCGGACGGCTGGTCGGGCCCACCGCCAGCGATGTGTTCACTGTCAGGGTCTCCCCCAGCCAGTCGCTCCAGTCCTGTTCGCTCATTATTTCCCCCTGTGCGGCCGTCGGTCAGCCAACGAATGCCCGGGCGTTGCGGAACAGACGCATCCACGGACCGTCCTCGCCCCACTCCGCGGGGTGCCAGCTGTGCTGCACGGTGCGGAACACCCGTTCGGGATGCGGCATCATGATGGTCGCGCGGCCATCCTCGCTGGTAAAGGCGGTCGCCCCGCGCGGCGAACCGTTGGGGTTGGCCGGGTAGGCCTCGGCCGGGGAGTCGTCGGCCTCCACGTAGCGCAGCGCCGCCTGATCGTACACCGGGGCCTCGCCGGGATATTCCACGCGCCCTTCTCCGTGCGACACCACCACCGGCAGCACCGAGCCCCCCATCCCGTCCAGCAGCACCGACGGCCCCGGCTCCACCCGTACCAGCGACAGGCGCGCCTCGAACTGTTCCGAACGATTGCGCACGAAGCGGGGCCAGTGCCCGGCCCCCGGGATCAGCGGCGCCAGCCGCGACAGCATCTGGCAGCCATTGCACACGCCGAGACTGAAGGTATCGTTGCGCTCGAAAAAGGACGCAAACTGCGTGCGCAGCCCTTCGTGATTGAGAATCGTGCGGGCCCAGCCCCCGCCGGCGCCCAGCACGTCACCGTAGGAAAACCCGCCGCAGGCCGCCAGGCCCTGCATGTCGGCCAGATCCCGCCGGCCCTCGAGCAGGTCCGTCATGTGCACGTCCACCGGCTGGAAACCGGCGCGCTCGAAGGCCGCCGCCATCTCCAGCTGACCGTTGACCCCCTGCTCGCGCAGGATTGCCACGCGTGGCCGTGCCCCGCTGGCGATGAACGGCGCCGCGATATCTTCCGACGGATCGAAATGCAGGCGTTCGGTAAGCCCGTCATCGGCGTCGATGCGTGCGTATTCCTCATCGGCGCATTCGGGATTGTCGCGCAACCGCTGCATGTGTCGGGTGGTCGCCTGCCACTGGCGCTGGAGCCCTGCGCGCGTCGACTCCAGCAGGTTCTGCCCGGCCTGCGCGACCGTGACCGTCTCGTCTCTGCGCAGACGGGCCACCTCGTGCAGATGCGCGCCGAGACCGGCCTGTTGCATCGCCTCGCGCAGGGCCTCCTCCGCTCCGGCCCGCACCTGCAGGACCGCCCCCAGTTCCTCGTTGAACAGCCAGGCAGCCGGGTCCATCCCCGCCGGCACGTCGATGTCCAGGCCGAGACGGCCAGCGAAACCCATCTCCAGCAGGGTCGTGATCAGGCCTCCGTCCGAGCGGTCGTGGTAGGCGCACAGCAGCCCCTCGCGGCGCAGGTGGCCGACCGCGTCCACGAATGCGCGCAACGCCGCCGGATCTTCAACATCCGGGGGCACTTCACCGATGCCGCCCGCCGTCTGCGCCAGGGCCGAGCCGCCCACACGCATCTGGCCGGCTGCCAGATCGACGAACCACAGGCTGCCCCCCTCGCGGGCATCCGGCTCCGGGGTCAGGGTCCGGCGCGCGTCCGTCACCGGCGCGAAACCCGATACCACCAGGGTTACCGGCGCATGCATGTGGCGCTCGTGACCGTCAGCGTCCTGCCAGACCGTACGCATCGACAGCGAGTCCTTGCCGACCGGGATGCTGATGCCGAGCTGCGGGCACAGATCTTCGGCAACCGCCCGAACGGTATCGAACAGTGCGGCCTCCTCGCCCGACACCCCCGCAGCGGCCATCCAGTTCGCCGACAGGCGGATCGTCCGGGTGCCTTCGATGTCCGCGGCGGCCAGGTTGGTCACCACCTCGCCGATCGCCATGCGTCCGGAGGCCGGTCCCGAGAGGATCGCCACCGGCGAACGTTCACCCATGGCCATGGCCTCGCCGGTATACCCGTCGAAGTCCGTCAGCGTCACGGCGCAGTCGGCCACCGGCACCTGCCAGGGGCCGACCATGGGATCCCGCGCCACCAGGCCGCCCACCGAACGGTCACCGATGCTGATCAGGAAGTGCTTGGCGGCCACCGCCGGCAGATTGAGGACTCGCTCCAGCGCCTCGACCAGATCCGTACCGGCCGTCTCCAGCGTCGTGACCGGCGCGGCCCGGCGCGCGTCCTCGCGCGTCATCTTCGGCGTGGCGCCCAGCAGCATGCCCATCGGCATGTCGACTGCCGGCTCGTTGAACAGTCGGTCATCCACCCGCAGGTGGCCGTCATCGGTCGCCTGCCCGACGACCGCGAACGGCGCGCGCTCGCGCTCGCAGATCGCGCGGAAGGTCTCGAGGGCCGCGGCGTCCACCGCCAGCACGTAGCGCTCCTGCGCCTCGTTGCACCACAGTTCCATCGGCGACAGGCCCGGCTCGGCGGTGGGCACTTCGCGCAGTTCCATGTGCCCGCCGCGCCCGGCATCATCCAGGATCTCCGGAATCGCGTTGGACAGTCCGCCGGCCCCGACGTCGTGGATGGAACGGATGGGATTGTCCTCGCCCAGCGCGGTGCAGCGATCGATCACCTCCTGGCAGCGCCGCTGGATCTCGGGGTTGCCACGCTGCACCGAGGCATAATCCAGTGCCTCGCTGCTCGAGCCGCTGGCCATCGACGACGCGGCCCCACCGCCCAGTCCGATCAGCATGGCGGGACCGCCCAGCACCACGATCGGCGTCTGTGCGGGCACCTCGCCCTTGTGCACGTGCTCGGCGCGCATCGATCCCACGCCGCCGGCCAGCATCACGGGCTTGTGGTAACCGTACAGGACCTCTCCACCGTCCGGTTGCGGCAACGCGGACTCCAGCGTGCGGAAATACCCGCACAGCGCCGGTCGTCCGAATTCGTTGTTGAAGGCCGCGGCACCGATCGGCCCCTCCAGCATGATGTTCAGCGCGCTCTCGATCCGATCGGGCCGTCCGAAATCCCGCTCCCAGGGCTGCGGATGCGCCGGAATGCGCAGGTTGGACACGGTGAAACCGGTCAGCCCGGCCTTGGGCTTCGATCCACGCCCGGTGGCGCCCTCGTCCCGGATCTCGCCACCGGAGCCGGTGGCCGCCCCCGGCCACGGCGAGATCGCGGTCGGATGGTTGTGGGTTTCCACCTTCATCAGCACCGGAAGATCCAGGTCCTCGCGACGGTACTCGCCATCGGGCCCGGGCATCAGCCGCACCCCCCGGTGGCCTTCGATCACCGAGGCATTGTCGCTGTAGGCGGACAGCACCCCGTCCGGATGGAGCCGATGGGTCTCGCGGATCATCCCGAACAGCGTACGGTCCTGCTCCTCGCCATCCACCACCCAGCGGGCGTTGAAGATCTTGTGCCGGCAGTGTTCGGAGTTCGCCTGTGCGAACATCATCAGCTCGGCATCGGTCGGGGCCCGCCCCAGCGCTCGATAGCCTTCGGCCAGGTAATCGATCTCCTCTTCCGACAGCGCCAGCCCCAGCTCCCCGTTGGCGCGCGCCAGCGCGCTCCGGGCATCCGGCTCCAGGCTCACCCGTTGCAGCGAACGCGGCGTCTCCGCGCGGAACAGGGCGCCCGCGTCCGCGGGATCCTCGATGACCGCCTCGGTCATGCGGTCGAACAGCGGCGCAGCCATGTCCACCAGTTCCAGCCCCTGCGGCAGCTCACCACCCACGTACCAGTGGGTACCCCGTTCGATCCGCTCGACGGCGGATTCCAGTCCCGCATGACGGGCAATCTCGGTGGCCTTGGATGACCAGGCGCTGATCGTGCCCGGGCGCGGGATCACCACGGGTTCGCGCACCGCCTCGAATGCAGGAGCGGACCAGGCCTCGCCTTCGTCCAGCAGCGCAGCCAGACGCTTCTCCTCGTCCGCATGGAGCCGGCGGTGCAGCTGGACGAAATACAGATGACGCGCCGCCAGACGAACCGGCACCCCGGTGCGCTCCTCCAGCGCCGTTTCCAGCGTCCGCAGTCGAAAGGAGGAAACCGCCGTGCCGCCTTCAAAAACCCGCATCATCTTCACCCGGTGTGCCGTGGTTGGACCTGTTTCGAGCCGCGCATTGTACCGGAGCACCGCCACCTCCGGGAGAATGTCGGAGGTGCACGGGAACTCCGACTGCGGTACCCTGTCCCAGTAGTTGCAAAGGGGGCGACCTGGATTCGACGCGGGTCGCGAAACCTGAGGTGCATGCCGAGGATGTAGTGAGCCTCGTAAAAATCACTGCAAAAAAATAGTTGCCAACGACGACAACTACGCACTCGCCGCTTAAAACCCGGTAGGGTGCCGTCCGACTGGAGCCGTGCTTGTGCGTCCAGTATCGGGCGTCGACTCTCACAAGCTCGCGGTGAAGCGTGCCCGGCGCGGATCCGTTAAAACTCAACCGGGATCGCCAGACGTCTTCCCTGCCTGTCGGGTAGCGGCTGGTTAAACGCAAAGACAGGATAAGCATGTAGAGCCGAGGGCGGAGGGCCTGCGGACGCGGGTTCGATTCCCGCCGCCTCCACCAGATGAAGCAGCAAAATCAGCAGGTTACGGAAACGTGACCTGCTTTTTTTGTGCCTGCATGCACTGTGTTGTCCTCAGAATGACAGCATTTCGCCAACATGGAATGACAACATGATTCCGTCCGGAACGGGCTCAGCGGTCGAGGACGTTGATGGCCACGAGCTCGGTGCCGTCCGGCGATGTTTGGCAACGGGAGTTGTGTTCGCTGGGGACGCCGAAGGCGTTCTGCGCGGTGAACGGGATGTTCAGGAGGATGTTGCCGTTATCCATGCGCGTGTCGCCGATGTTGAGGCGCGAGACCTCGAGGGTGGCGGGGTAGCGCACCAGGTCCGGGAGGGCATCGAGGCAGGTGGTCCGAGCCTCGCGGAGTGCGTCCTGGTCATTGCTGTCCGTGCCCGGGCGCGGGGTGCCGAATGCGAATACCACGCCCAGGCCGACCACGATCAAGGCGGCGGCGTAACCGAAGCGTGTGGCGCCGCTCGGCTGCTGCGGCTTGTCTGGCGTGCTGGGTGACGGGCGCCGGACTTTCGCGTAGTACGCGCCGCAGTGCGGGCACTGCCCGTCCTGGTCTTCGTCGCTGCGGTCGTCCAGTTTTCCGCATGCGGGGCAGATCGTCCCCATAGCAGTCTCCTTTGCTGTTTTCGAAGAGTCTGCCGCGCCCGGGCGACCGGTGCAATGTTGCTCCGTCTACACCGTAATGCTGTCCTGCGGGAGGTCGGGGGCTTCGTCTTCGATGCGGCCGGCGCGGACGTAGACGGGGGTGCCGGTGGGCGTGTCGCCGCGGACGCGCTGTTCGCCACCGCCGACAAGCTCGACGGTGACGGTGCCGTCGCCGTGGTTGGCCTGGACGGTGCCGATCTTAAGGGGGTCGTAGGGTAGCAGGCGCTGGAATCGGGCCCAGACGTTGTCGGGCACCTCGCCGAAGCCGAGGGTCTGGCGTACGCGGGTGGTGTCGCGGTCGCGGGTGGCTTCCACCTGCACGCTCTGCAGGGTGGCGCGTTCGGGCTGGCCGTCCAGCTCGATCTGGATCAGGTCGGCGATGCTGGGCAGGGGGTAGTCCCCGCCCAAGGGCATCGTCACGCGGCGCACGGCGGGCTGCCGGTGCTGGCCGGCGAGGATGCGCCCGCCCAGCAGGCGTCCGGCGTCGACGTTGGTGATCAGGTCGCTGGTCTGCGTGGGCGCGAGGCGGTCGGCGGCGGTGCCCTCGCGCGAGACCTGGATCAGGCGGCCGCCGGTGTCGCCGCCGTGCACGTAGACGGCGTTGGCCTGGGTGGCCAGGGGCTGCTGGCGCGTGAGGCGGAGGATGGCCGCGTCGGGGATGGCGAGGTCGGGCTCTGCCTGATCGTACTGCCAGGGCAGCACGGGGTAGCGCGGCCGGAAGCGCAGGGCGCGCTCTTCGCGGTCCGGGACCACCACCATGCCGACATCCGTGGCGGCCTCGTGGATGATGCTGAGCGGCGTGCCCTCCCCCCAGCTCCAAGAGCCTTCCGGGAGCAGCCAGTCCGCGAGGGTGTCATCCCATTCGACCGACCAGTCCTGATCGACCGGCAGCAAACTCGCGAACGCTTGCTGCACGGAGATGGGGGCGGTGACCTGCCCGGATACGTGCTGCAGATAGGGCTGCGTGAGGCGCGCGGAGCGACCCCGCCCCTCCACTGAGACGCCGCGCCGGCCGAACTCGCGCGACTCGGCCCACTCTTCGACGATGACACGCCAGGTGTAGCCGTTGAGCGTGACCTCCAGCTCCACCGGCTCGCCGTCCTCGCCGGGCTGCACGGCGTCGCGGGCCTCCGCGCCGACCAGCGTGCCGCTGAACGTCCAGCTGTGGCTGGAGGTGTCCAGGCTGAGCTGCAGGGCCGTGGCGTCGATCTCGGTCTGGTCGTCTACGCGGACGACGCTGATTTCGTGGATCATGCGGTACACCTTGAGGGTCGGAATCTCATTTGCCGGCGGCTCTGCGGGGCAGCCGAGCGTGAGGTGGACGGCGTCGCCGGGGGTCTCGCGCCAACGGTCGCGCAGGACCAGTTCGACGGCATCGCCCGGCGGGGGGATGTAGCAGGGCTCGGGCTCGGGTTCCGGCTCGGGTTCCGGCTCCGGGTCCGGCCGGACGAATAGGTTGATCTGCCACACAGCTCCCCAGGGCGCACGTGCCTGCGTACGCAGGGGCGGCGGTGCCCGGTGCAGGGAGTCCAGCAGGCGCGCGAGCGGGTGCGTGGCGCCCCAGCTGTGGCGGGTGTGCACGCGGCGGTTCGGGGGCTCGCCGTGCGGGGCGTGGGTTTCGCGGTGCAGCGGCGGGAGGTCCGGCCCCCACGCGGCGGCAGTGTGCCGGCGGTTCGTGGGCAGGTCTCCCCAGCCGCTGGCCGTTTCGCGTCGGTGCGGGTCGAGGTCCGGGCCCCATGGCACGCCGGTCTCGCGCGGGCGCTGCGGGAGGCGGCCCCAGGCGGATTCCTGGTGGCGGTGCTGCGGGGTGCCGGCGCTGTGGGCGGCGGCCACGTGGCGGTGGTGCCCGGGCGGGCTCTGCCAGCCCGGCGCGGTGTGCGGGCGCAGGCGCTGCGCGGGTGTGCCGCTGTATCGGATGCCGGTGACCGGGGCCGGGCCGCGGAACGGGGTCTCGTCGAGGACCGGGGGGCGGTACGGCCAGCGCAAAACAACCGGCTGCGATATGGGCGGCGGGCAGCCGGCGTGCAGGGTGACCGGGTCATCGATCGACGGCGGGGGGCGCGCCTGGCCAGGCTCCGGGTCCGCGAGCGCGCACAGGCCGCCAATCGGGCTCGGGATCTCTGCCCAGGCGGAGACCGGGGACCGGGTGTCCGCGCGCAGGGCGGGTGCGCCCAGCACCCTCGGCCATGCGGCGCGGGACTGCCGAACCTGCCGTGCGCGCAGCGCGGGCCCTGCGAGGACCCCGGGCCACGCGGCCCGGGCCTGCACCTGGGGGATCGTGTCGGCCTGCAGCGCCGGGGTGCCCAGCACCTCCGGCCACGCGGCCCGGGCCTCGATCTCGCCGGTGCCCAGAACCACCGGCTCGGAGAGCGGTGGCGGTGGGCCGGTGTCGGTGAGGACGACCGGGTCGTCTATGGCCGGCGGGGTGTGCGCCACGAGTCAGTCCGTAGACGGCTGATACGGGCCGTGGGTGACCGGGGCGTAGCCGTCTGCGGCGTAGAGGACGCCGTATTCGACCGCCGGGGCCAATGCTTCCCAGTCTCCGTTTTCGTCCGGGTGCGCAAAGCCGAGGGTCTCGCCGTCGGAGTAGCGGTAGATCGACACGTATTCTACCGGGTCGCCAGCGGCGGTAGTGGCATTGCCTGTGATCGTATCCAGCAGATACCTGACGTACACTGCCCCGGACCCGCCTTTCCCTCCCGCCCCAGGCTTATCGTTATCTCGTCCAGTGGCCGCACCCCCGCCACCGCCACCGCCTGTGCCCAGCTTCCCGTCCTCTGCGGCGACATCATCACCCGCGTTGGCCCCCGCGCCGCCGCCTCCGGGCGGAGCCGCAAGCGGTGCTTGCGGGTTATCGAACGCACCACCGGAACCACCGGAACAAAACCACCCGTCATCGCCCGCATCCGGCCCGAATCGGGTGTCTTGTACTCCGTCGCCGCCTACGCCGGTGCCGCCCTCCGAAGATGCTGCGTCCCCGGGGCCTCCCGCGCCGCCACCGCCTGCGCCGATGTCGTCCCCATCCTCGCTAGACGGGCCGGGAGCGCCGCCCGGATGACCCTGACCATCGCCAACCGGCTGCCCCGCCGTGGATGACAGGCGGCCAGCGCCGCCACCCGACCCGCCATCTTCGCCGGGCATATCCTCGGAGCCGCCCCCGCCGCCGCCTATCGCGGTTTTTCCAAATGCCTCGGTGTCCTCACCGTTGTCGCCGGGGGAGTCACGGTCATCGCTTCCGGGTCCGCCGTCCCCGACGATGATCGTGTAGTCGCCGGCCGGCAGATCAACCCCGTCAGCAACGACATAATCACCAGCCCCCCCGGCCGACGCGCTCACGCTATTCACATCGATCTGAGTACCGCCCCCGCCACCCCCAGCGATCAGCGCATAATCGGCAGGCAGGTTTTGCTTGACGCTGAACGTGAATTGCCCGACCGAATCAAATCGGTGGACTCGGTACGACACTCCATCGATTGTGACGTCATAGATTTCTCCGCCTTCGGCGTACTTCGTCAGACCGGTCATGTTTTACCCCACCTGCGCGCTGACCAGCTCGACGGGTTCGCCTTGCTGGATCTGTTTCGAGGTCACGACGATCTTGCCGGCCTGCGGGCTGGTGCCCTCCGCTACGGGCAGGCTGCGGTGTGGGTTGCCGTCGCCATCGTAGAGCGTGGCGTGATCGGCCTCGCCGGATTCGGCGGCTTCTTCGTCGCGGCCGTCCGGGTCGAGGGTGAGCGTGCCGGTGGCGCTGTCGATGGTGCCGCTGGGGTCCTGTAGCTCGATCGTGCTCAGGGCGGTGTCGTCCGCGGCGTAGATCACGACCCTGGCGCGGTCCACGCCGGTGTCCAGCAGGTCGCGCAGGGCGGTGTGGGCAGCAGTGCGGGCGGCGGGACTCCATTCTGCGAGGTATGCGGGCATCGGTCAGTCCTCAATCGGGCGGATGTGGTCGATCGTCATCGGCAGTTTGCGGCGGCGGAGGTCGTGCACGGTGACGGTGTAGCGGTCGCGGTCGCCTGCGGGCAGGTTCAGGCGCCAGGTCCCGTCGGGGTGTGCGTGCAAGCGCCACCCGGACAGGGTGCCCTGGCGGGTGACGGTGACCGGGGCCGGCTTCAGGCCGGCCCCCTCCCGCTCGGTGGTGCCGGCGATGTGGCGGCGCGCGGGCGCGGTGCGCAGGAGATCGAGGCGGGTGGCGGGGGTCACGGGTGCCAGTCCTCGCCGGTGTCGATCAGACAGGCGCATTGGGCGCTGGATTGCAAGCTGCCGACGCCGGTCCCCAGCGGGGTCACGATATAACGCGGCTCGGTAGTGTCGAGCGGTTCGAGGCGCGCGTGGTCGTATACCAGGTCGTGGTGGGGCACCCACAGCCCGGGGAGATGCCCGCGGTAGTACCCCTGGTCGTCCAGCACCTGCAGCCGGTCGATCACCAGACCGTGGATCGGGTCGGGGAACTCGGGGCCTGCATCGCCGGGGCGGTCGCCGTGAAACGCGTACTGTCCGCGTGCTTCAAGTCCTGTGGCCTGACCTGCGTGGTCCCCCAGTAGGTAGGCGATCCGGTCGCCGCGCGGGCGGCCGGCAAGCCGGCTGTTGCTGGCCTGGCTATAGTCGTTGCTGCTGCTGGTCGCGCCGGTGTTCATCACCACGTTGCCGCCGTCCCCGGGTGCGCCGGCGAGGCGGCCGAAGCAGTACACAGTCCAGCTCCAGGCGTAGTTGTCCTGCCCGTCCGCATCCATGTCGCGCGCGGACAGGGAGACCGCGAGGTCGTCTACTGCGGAGCTGGTGCCCAGCCAAACGTAGAAGAACAGCGCGTTGCCGCGGATGATCCAGTCCAGGGTGCCCTGGCCTTCCGTTCGGCCGCGGCGCCAGGCCCCTTCCTCGAACACGCCGTCGGCGTCGGGGGCCCCGTCGGAGTCGAACCCGGAGAAGGTGCGGTATCCCACGGCGATGGCGTCGTGCGACGGACGCTCCGGGTCGTCTTCGTCGAGGTACAGCCAGCCGCCGGGGTGGTTCGGGTCGGTCGGGCGGAAGGCGGCGCGCTTGCCGTCCTCTCGCTGCACCATCTCCCATCCGAGCGCGGGGCTGGGCTGGTCTGCGGTGCCGTAGCCTTCCACCAGCACCTTCCTCAAGACGCGGATCAGGGTGCCGGGTTCGTCGCTGCGAAGCGTTGGCGCATCGGCGTCTCGGCTGGTGCGGGTTTGTGGTGTGAACGCGCCCATCAGTTGGCGTCTCCGCGGATCTGGAGGCGGAAAGAATCGGACTCGGTCCGGTCATCGCTGGCGAGGACCGTGCGGGCGATCCAGACGGGGCGGTTTGTGGCGCGGGTGTTGAACCTCAACACGTTGCCCGTGCTCCAGCCGCCGCCCCAGCCGGCCGGGGCGATCTTGAAATACGGGGCGCCGCTCTCCGTGGTCGGGTTCGTCGGCGCGATCTCTTCGTCGATCGAGACGTCGGTGAGGATCTGGCCGGTGTACTCGCCGATCACGTCGACGGTGCTGGTGCTGCGGAATTCGAGGCGCCAGCGTTCCTGGATCGCGCCTTCGTTGGTGACTTCGATCGGGTGGTCGGTCTGGTTGTAGGTGCCCGACGCGCTGTCCCCGATCTGTTCGTCGGACCACTCGCCGGTCCAGGTCTGCTGGTCGAACGCGACGGAGGCAGAGGCCTGCAGGTCTCCGTAGAGCAGCGCGGTGCTGAGGTACGTTTCCTCTGCGGGGAATTCGTGCGTGAGCGGGCTGGCGAACGACACGACACCGGTGATCTGCGCCTCGGAGACCAGTCGCATGTCTTCGATCCGGTGCTCGCACTTGAAGGGGGCATCGAAGCCGCTGGGGTCGGCCACGCGCACGGTGCCTTCGTCCAGGTCCTTTTCCAGCTGGTCGTCCGGGACCTGGTCGCCGTTGTCGTCATAGACGTGGGCGTAGCTGAGGCGGCCGCGGCCGAGGTCCGTGGTGGTGTCGCCGTCACCGAGGTCGGTGGTCTCGGTGTGATGGATCACGGCGACGTCGCCGGGGCGGATGAACGGGACGCGGCCGTCCGAGGGCAGCCGGATGGGGTCGAGGCCGAGGATGTCCGGGTCGAGGGGGATGCTGGAGTACACCACGGCGCTGAAGCGGACGCCGCCGGGGATGACCAGGGTCAGCGGCTCGCTTTCGGGGTCCTCATCGTCTTCGAGGCGCTTGAATTCGTCGCCATCCCACTCGCCGAACTGGATCGAGACCACGCCGGTTTCCCAGTCGACATGCCCGTCGACACGGCCGGGGCCGTCGTCCGTCAGCACGCCGTTGTTGTCTCCCTGGATCGTCAGGGTCTCGCCGCCGGTGGTGGTGGCGGTGACGATCAGGCTCTGCTGCACCAGCGGGGCGCCGGCCACGCGGAACTGGAGGTCATTCGTGGCGACCGCGCCGACGGCGGTGACCATGCGGTCGATCGTGAGCCCGCCGCTGCCGCTGTCCCAGCGGGTCAGTTCGATGTCGCCGGTATCGTAGCGGACGGTTCCGGCCGTGGGGCCGAAGCCGCTGGAGTCCGGGTCCTTGACCAGATCGCCGTCCCGGTCTTCATAGGTGCTCCCGCGCCAGCGGAATCGCAGGCTGCCGGGGATAATTTGTTCGCGGCGGAGCCCGAGGACGTTGCCCTCGATCGCGGGGGCCTCCACCTGTTCGGTCACCGTGCTGCCGGTGACGCCGGGCGGGAACCAGCGGACGTGGATGCCGCTGGCGAGCTGTTCGCGGGTGGTGCGTTCGGTGCCGGTGATCCGGTCATCGTGATGCGGCCGGATGGTGCGGGTCATCGAATCCCAGGTTTCGTCCTGGACGGCGGTGAACGACACGGTGCCGCTGCTGTAGTCGACGCTGCCGTCGGCACCGATCAGGCCGCCGTCGCCATCGTCCCGGATGCGGCGGGTGCGGCGGCCGGAGCGTTCAGTCTCGGTGTCGGTGCGCAATGTGAGACGGCGGCGCTCTTCGCTCCACTCGATTTCATATTCCATGGAGAGGCTGCCGGGCATCACGCCCTCGCCGATCTCGATCGTGGCCACGCCGTTGCCGTCGATCGACGGGCTGGTCTCGAGCGCCTCGCTGGGGGCCTCTTCCCCCTCGACCTCGATCACGGAATCGTAGTCCGGGGTCATCGCGAGGTCGGGCTCGAGGATGGCCAGGCCGGTGGGGTAGTAGATGGCTCCGCTGGCGTCTCCACTGAGCTGGCCGGAGCCGTCGTCCGTGGCGGTTTTTTCGGTTCCGTCGACCAGCCAGCGCACGGTGACGCTGCCGGGCAGCAGGGGCTTGTCGGCTTCGATGCGGATGCGCGTGTCGTCCAGGTCGCCGTCCTCGCCGGCGCGGTCGTGATAGACCAGCTCGCCGGCGCCCCAGGTGAACATGATCGAACTGGGCACGTCGGGCAGCTCCGCGAGGGTGACCTGCACGGTGCCGGTGCTGTAGTCGACGCTGCCGCTGCCGGTGCCTTCCATGCGGCCGTCGCCGTCGTCCTCCAGGCTGTACCAGCGGCCCTGGCTGCGGTACTGCACGGTGACCGTGCCCGGCGCGGGCCGGGGCACGCAGGAGTACACGTAGTTGAACGCGCGGTTCTGCAGCTCGACCTCGATCTCGCCGGTCTGCGCCACGTCCTGGAACTCGAAGTCCTCGCCGCCGGATTCGATGGTGATGCTGACGCCTGCGGCGGCGTCTTCGTCGGTCAGCGGGTTTTCTGCGCGGGTGGCGGGCACCAGCGGGGTGAACACGCGCTCGCACTGTGCCTCGAGGTCGCCGGGTTCGGCGGCCGCGGACAGCGGGGTGATGCTGTAGTAGCGCGCGGCGTCGGCCACTACGGTCTCGTGCACGGTCACGTCGGTGCCGCTGTTGCGTGTGCGCTCCGGTTCGTAGCCCTGGAAGTCATGTCGCAGGGGCTCGGAGGTTTCCATCGTCACCCGGCGGCGGGTGAAGGTGCCCTGACTGTCTTCGTAGGTCACCTCTTCGTGGTCGACATCGGTGATGCGGATGTACTGCGTGTTGCCGTGTTCGTCGTCCACCAGCGCCAGGGTGTCGCCGATCTCCGGGACCGGGGCGTCGAAGCGCTGCAGGGCGGCGATCTGCCGCTGCCCCTCGAACTGCGTGCCCAGCAGGTACAGGCGGGCCTCCGGGCCCTGGACCACGTAGCTCTCCACCCGGTCCTGTGCGTCTTCGCGGCGGTCGGTCCAGCTCCCGGTGTCGAACATCGACACGTAGACGGTATCGTCCTCCGGCGGCTCCACGATCGCGACGTGCGAGCCGTAGTAGACGGCGGTGTTCGGCGAGCGCACGGCCGGGTAGGCCTTGCGCAGGCTGATGCGGCCGTACACGCGATCGAGGGAGCTGATATCCGGGAACAGGTTGTTGGCCTCGCCGCTCTCGACCACGTTGCCGGTCATGCGGCCGCCGCCGTCGTCTTCGTCGGTCAGGCGGTCGGATTCCAGCAGGAGGATTTCGTCCAGGGAGATGGTGCTCATTCGTCGGTCTCCATCAGTCGGAGGGTGGCGATGACGCGGTCGGCGGTGTCGTGCGGCAGGAGCTCACGCACTGCGCGCACGTCCAGCGCGCCGTCGCTGTGGCGCCATTCCACGGTGTGGGTCTCGCCGTGCCAGTCGAGCTGCATGACGGCGGCGGGGGTGTTGGCCCAGGCCTGCAGGGTGTCCGCGGTGGCGCGGTCCATCCACGCGCGCGTGGTGTCGCCTTCGAGGGTGATCGGGCGCCCGGCCTGGCGCTGGTCATACTCGACCACCAGGGCGCCGGTCAGGGTGTATTCAGCGGAGCTGGTGACCGAGCGCCAGCTGTAGCGGTCGGTCCAGAAGAGATCACCGGGCAGCTCGAGGGTGATGCCGTTATGCGTGAGCGTGATCATGCGGATGCGCCTCGCGATTTTTCGAGTGAGCGGAACAGCCGCTCGACATCGGCCTCCTGCCCTTCGGCCACGTCGAATTCGGCGCGCTCGCCGCCGACGTCCGCTTCGATGCGGACGGTGCGCGTTGGCGCGCTGTCACGCTGGGCGCCCAGGGTGTCCGGGGCGTCGGTGCCGGTGTCGCTTTCGGCCTCGCGCTCCCGCTCGCGCTCTTCGCGCTCGCGCTTGCGTTCGCGGGCCTGTTCGCGCTCTGCCCGGTGCACCTCTTCCAGCAGCGATATCTGCCGCTGCAGCTGCTGGTTTTCCTGCTCATAGGTCTTCGCAAGTTCGTCCTCGCCGCGCAGACGGGCGCGCTGGGCTTCGATTTTGTTGCGCTCGATCTCCAGGTTGATCTGCTGCTGGTCGCGTTCCAGGCGGGCCTGCGCGACCTCTTCCTCGGTGCCGTTCAGCTCCAACAGCCGCAGCTCCAAATCCGCCACGCCGCGCGCCGCGCCGTTGGTCTGCGCGTCCATCTGCTCCAGGCGCTGGTCCAGCCGCTCGATCTGTTCCGCAGCCCGGGCAGCCTCCGCCACCGCCGCCGCCATGCGCCGCTGGTAGCGCTCGAACGACATGCCGTTGGTGTCCATCTCCGACGTCAGGCGATCGAACGCCGCGCCGAAATCGTCGGCGTAGGCCTCCGCGCGCTCCATCTCCCAGCCGAGTTCGCGCACCAGCCACTGCGCGTTACTGCTCTCGCGCGCCACGCGGACGTTGGCGCGGGCGGCCTGGTGCATGCGGTTGGTGGCGCGTTCGGTGCTGTCGGCCAGGTCTTCGTTGGCGTCGGCCTGCTCGGATGTGCTCTGGCTCGACTGGCTCTGATCTGCCCGGGCGGCGGCGGCCTGGTCGCGAAGCTCCTGATAGCGGTCGCGGACCTTCTCGACTACCTCCGCATGTTGTTCCGCGCTGATCGTCCCCTCGCGGAAGGCCTCGGCCGAGGCGGCGCGCACCTCCTGCAGCTCGTTTTCGGCGAGGTCGCCGATGCCCTGGCGCAGGTCGCCGAACACGCCGGAGGTCTCTGCGACGGAGTTGCGCAGGGTCTCCATCTGTTCGGCGGTCAGCAGGCCGGCCTCGCCGGCGGCCTGGATTTCGTCCTGCAGCGCGCGGGTGGCTTCTACGCCCTCGGTCTGGTCTGCCGCGGCGGCGAATGCGGAATCCAGGGCGCGGCCCATTTCGTCGGCGGCGAGATCGGTGTCCCGGATGCTGGCAATGATCGTCTGAATCGACTGCCGGGCCTGCTCTGCCTCGGTCGGGACGCGGCCCAGGGATTCGTCCAGGGAGATGCCGAGGGCGTCGAACGATGCGGCGACCACGTCCTCATTGACGCGGGCGAACTCTTCGGCGCCGATGCGGGCGTCGTCATACGCCGCGCGGGCGTTCTGCGCGAACTCGGCCAGGGACTCGCTGCCGAGGTCTTCCAGGGCGCTGCCGAGTTCGTCGCGCACGGTGTCCGCGAGGTCGGAGGATTCTTCCTCCAGCAGGCGGATCGACTCCAGCAGGTCGCCCACATCGCGGCCGTTGGCCAGGTCGACTTCCTCCACCAGTTCGCGGATGGCCGCGCTGGCTGCGTCCGCTTCGTCGGCTGCACTGCGGAAGCTTTCGGCCAGGTCGGCCGCGCGGTTGGCGCGGTCGATCTTCTCCGCCATGTCCTGCAGCTCTTCGCCCAGCTCGCCGGCGCGGATCCGGTTGAGCTCCATGGCGTCGATCAGGGCTTCGTGCGTGCGGGTCAGCTCGCGGATCTGTTCCGCGCCGTTGCGGTAGCGGCCCGCCGCTTCGTCGAAGACGATGGTGCCGGCGTCCATTTCCTCCCTGAGCTGTTCGAAGGAATGGACTGCCCTGCCCGCCTCTTCGGAGATTTCGTCGAGGCGGTCCTCCATCGACAGCCATGCCTGACGCTGCCAGTCGACTGAATCTGCGAGCTCCTGGTTCTGCTTTCTGAGCTCCAGGAACTTGGGTAGAAGGTAGTCGACGCCGGCGATAATTGTGGCGAACGGGAGGGCGCGCAGAGCCACCTGCAACGCACGGGCGCCGCTTGCCGCCGCTACCATGCTGTTGCCCAGCGCGGCCACGCGGGTGGCCAGTGCGGCGACGCCGGCGGCGATACGGCGGGCGGCAACCAGGGCCATGGCCGCACCGGCGGCCTGGGCGGCGCGCTGCAGGCCTTCCATGTTCTCCGTCAGCGATTCGAGGCCCGACGCCAAGGAATCGACAGCAGATTCAACCGCCGGCGAAATCGCCTCACCGGACTTCTTGCGGAACTCTTCCCACCGCTGGCTGGCGAGGTCCAGCGATGCGGCCAGACCCCCGGACGTCTCGCGAGCCATGCCGCCGACCCGGTCCTGCAGCTCGCCCAGGATGATTTCCTGAGCCTGCGCCGCTTCGCCGCTTTCCACCAGCGATTCGATCATGTCGCGCTGGGAGTCCGAGAACTGGACGCCGGTGCGGCGGAGGCGGTTGAGGCCTTCCGACGGGTCGTCCAGCGCCATGCCCAAGTTGCGGGCATTGGATGCGAGCGAGCCGAACCCAGCCTCGGCCAGGTCCTTGGAAAGCTCTAGGATGCGCGGCAGCGATTCCTCGCTCACGTTGCGGAACGTAAGAAGCTGGGTGGCGGCGTCCTCAAACCCGGCGACATCGCCCAGGGTGGCCTCCGCGAGCTCCTGGCTGATCTCCCGGATTGCCTCGGCCGTGATTTCGCCCTGACGGCCGGTCGCCTCCAGCACGGCGTTGATGCGCCGGAAGCGGGTGTCGTATTCGGTGGCTTCGCCGATGGCGGAGCGCAGGGAGGCGGCCACGCCGCCCAGCGCGGCCCCGGCGGCGACCACCTTGCCGATGTTGTTCTGCAGGGTGTCCATGACGTCGGCGGTTTCGCCGGCGCCCTGGCGCAGCTGTTCGGTGTTGTCGGGGACCTGTTCGCTACCGGCGCGCTCAAGCTCGCCCAGCTCGCTGGTGAGCTGGGCGACATTCTCCAGGCCATCCACGATGGCCTGGATCTTCAGGTCGACGTTGCTACCGGTCCCGGTGGCCATCGATCAGGCGATCAGTCAAGGAACCGGATGCGGTACGGCTCCAGTTCGCCCGGCAGGGTCACCATGCGGCCGCCCACGTCCACCGTGGCGAACTCTTCCGACAGGAAGTCGAACTCGCCGGAGCCGGACAGGATCACGCGGTCGATTTCGATTACCACCGACTGGCCGGTAACGGTGTCGATGCCGTCGAACACCAGCTCGCCGCGGATCTCCGAGCGGGCCGCGCCGCGGATCATGTCGCCGGTGACCTCTTCGGCATCGAAGGTGACGTGCAGGGTGTCGCCGTCCTCGACCGACCCGCCCTCGAGGGCGCGGATCATGCCCAGGCGCTCCTCGACTTCGTAGTCCGTGCCCTCGACCAGCTCGGCACCCGGGGACCCGCCGTCGTCCTCGGACACGGTGACCTCGCTGATCTGGTAGCTGCCGACCTGCACGCCGGCGCCGACGCGCGCGGTGATCTGCACGGTTTCGCCGGTCTTGGCGGACGCCGTGAAATGCTCCAGCGCGCCGTTGAACGCGGAGGCCAGCAGCTGCCCGTTGAAGCCGTCGAACGTGATCGACAGCTCGTGCGGCTGCGGTTCGGAGACCGAGTCCAGCACCTGGCCGGCGGTGTCGCGCATGCGCGAGGTTCGGTCCGTGGTCTCGGCCTCCGGCACCTGGATCTGGAACTGGGTGGCGTTCTGCGCCGGCAGGTAGCCGGAGTGCGAGCCGTCGTCGAGTTCGACGTTCAATCGCACGTCGCCGCGGAAAATCTTGCCGCCTTCTTTCATGCCCATGGTCATGTCCTCACTGCTGCTGGTAGGTGGCCACGTACGTGACCGTGATGGGGTACGACACGGCCGCGAGTTCGCTGCCCGGCTCCGGGTGCACGTAGTCGCAGCCGTCGATGGTGAGTTCGGTGGCGAGGCCGCCCAGGCGATCGCGGTTTCCCTGCGGCACCAGCGCGCGGTACAGGTCGTGCGCGAGTGCGTCCAGCGTGGGCTCGTAGTCCTCGCCGGTGGCCTGGATTACGCCCTGCACCGTGAAGCTGCGGGTGTGCTGGACCTGGCCGGGGCGCGAGGCGCCGGGCGGGTCGGACTCGGTGCGGATCAGGATCGCGGGGAATTCGTCTTCCTGGGCGTCCGCCATGTGGTCCGCACGTCCGCGGTGCACGCGCGTGCCGGCCGCGGTGTAGTAGCCGTTGGCCGGGGTGATCTGGCTCAGCCGGTCGATCAGGTAGTCGGTGATCTGGGTGCCCGGGGTCATGTCCGCGCTGCCTCCCGCCGCAGGTAGTAGGAGAACTGCCGCTGGTACTGGGTCTGCAGGTCGGCGCTCACGTCGCCGTGGATCTCGCCGCGCAGGCGCCGGAACAGCTGGTCGACGCTGGGGCCGTACAGCTGCCGGATGCGGTTGCCGTCGCGCACGAACACGCCCATGTGCCCGGTGCGCTCGGTCTGCTGGCCGCCAAACACGTTGCCGCGCGTGGTGCTGAGCGGGATCAGAAACGCGCGGGGCATGCGGGCGCGGCCGGTATTGCGCGAGACGTTCACGGCCACGCCGCCGGCCTTGCGCCCGGCGCCGATGCCGCGCAGCGGATCGCCCGCAGCGCCCGGGGCCCGGCGCGTGAGCTGTTTGGCGCCGAAGCGCGCGAGGCGCGTGGGCCGCTTGCGGGCGGTGATGGTGGCGCGAGGGTCGTCCCGGCGGGCCTTGCGGCTCACCTTGAGGTGCTGGTTGATATACCCGGCCTTCAGGCGCACGTCTTCGCGGATGCGCTTGGAGGCCTTGGTGCGCGTCTTGCTGGCCACGCGGTTCACGGCGCGGTACTGCGCGTTTTCTGCCGCGCGGCGCATGCCGCGCAGGAACTTGCGCGAGGCCGGCAGGTCGCTGGTGTCGATCGTGTAGCTCACCGCAGCACCACCCGGAGCATGTGGCCGTCGTCCGCGAGGGGCTGGTCGACGGTGTAGGTGTCGCTGCCGATCTCCACGTGAGCGCCGCGGCGCACGTACTCGCGCGCGCTGGAGGGCACCTCGAGGGTGGTGCGGCGGTCGATCATGCCGCTCTCGAACTGGACCTCGGCATCGTGCGTGACGACGCCGGTCAGCTCCTGCCCCGCTACAGTGACCGGCTCGCCGAAGGTCGAGCGCAAGGCGTCGTGCAGCGGGCCGAAGTCGATCATGCGGCACCCCCGGCGAGCGCGGGCAGGAACTCGAGCGCGGCGAACGTGCCGCTCAGCCCGCCCAGGGCGGAGGCCAGCACCATGGCGCCGGCGACCTTCCAGCGGAGCCGTTCCAGCTCTTCGAGGCGCGTCCGCAGGTTGGCGATGTCGCGCGCGTGGCCGTCCATGCGGTCGGTGCCGCTGGCCATGCGCTCTTCGACGCGGGCAAGGGAGGTGATCGCCTGCGTCAGGTCGTCCAGCTTTTTCTCCTGCCGGTCGAGACGGTTCACGATGAGCTGGGAAAACTGATCATCCAACGTCCAAGCTCCCTTTGTTGGTGCGCGTGTGCCGTGGCCCCCGACGCCAGGCCGCCCAGCCGCCGACGCGCACGCCGGCGTAGATCGCCCAGCGGTGGCGGCGCGAGACGCCTTCCTCGACCATCGCGTCCAGGAAGATGCGATCCGCGGTGCGGCGGGTGATCGGGAGGTGGTCGACGGCCTGCGCGTGGTACAGCCAGTCGTGCAGCGCGGCGCTCTGCTCAGCGCGGCCTTTCAGCCACGCGTGCAGGCCGGGGATACGCGGGACAGAATCCCAGTCGAACTCGAACCCGGACGGGATGCGGATCGTGCGGTCGATGCGCTGCGAGACGAACCGCGCGGGCCGGACGGTGCGGGACCATCCCGGGCGCACGGCCTCGGTCACCAGGCGGTCGAGCCAGGCATCGCCGATCAGGGGATATCCGGACGGCATGATCATCCCCGCGCCTCCACCCGAGCGGCGGCGTCATCGATCCAGTCGATCACGCGCTCCACGCGTTCGACGTCGTCCGGGTCCAGCAGGCCGTCGCCGATGCGGGATTCCAGCTCGGCACGCAGGGCGCCCAGCAGTTCAGCCAGCAGGGTGGCATCCGCAAGGTCGAGGTCATCCCAGGGGATAGCGTCCTCGACCGCCTGCGCCAGGGCCTCCAGCGTGGTCTCCCCGGTGGCGACCGGGCGGATCTCCACCAGCACGTGGCGGGCGCGCTCCGCGCGGAGGCTGTCGTCCCCCAGGTAGCGCAGGGTCGCGTACTGTACGGCGGCGCGGGCACCGCCGCCCATGCGCTCGAGCGTGGCGCAGGCGCTCAGGCCGGCGGCCGCAGCCGAGGCCACGGCGGCGGCGAGAAAGTTACGGCGGTTCATGCGTGGGCCTCCAGCATGTCGGCGATCAGCCGGTGGTAGCGGGCGGGCTCATTGGCCTGCAGCACGTACTCGATCGGCTCGCGGCCGTGGCCAACCCAGGGCACGCGCTCCGGCCGGGTGTCGATGTGGAACATGCAGTAGTCGCCGGGCGTGCCCCGCAGCATCAGCGAGTCGTAGATTCCGAGACCGCCCACAGCCGGATGGCGGCGGGCGATCTCCAGCACGTGGGCCGCGTTGTTCCAGTGCACGTAGAAGTCGGTCGCACGCGACAGGCGTTCCCCGCCCTGCGTGCTGTGCTGGCCGGGGCCGTCCCCCCGCACATGCGCCTCCGGAACCGGCGACGGAAAGAACGGCACCCCGGCCGCCGCCCGCAGCTGGGACAGGACCAGGATCACGGAGGCCTCCATCTCGGACAGCACGCCCTCCGGCCATTCCTCCGGCTGGAGGGCGTCCGTGATGTCGTCCTGCCAATCCAGCTCCGAGGCCGGGATCAGGCGCCCGGACTCGATCGCGGAGAGGCGTTTGTGCAGGCGGATCAGGCTCATGGGTCAGCTCTCGCCTTCGGCCCCGGAATTCCCAGCGTTGTCACCGGTGCCCTCGCTGCCTTCCGGCTTCGCGGGCTTCGGCGCCGGCGGTTTGGCGCGCGGCTTGCGGTCGGTTCGCTCGACGGAGGCGGACGCGATCAGGTCGCGCACGACCTTGTCCGTCAGGTGCTTGTTCTTGGCCGGATCCAGGATGGCGCCGCGGGGGTGCGGTTCGCCGCCGATGAAGATGGACCGGCGCAGGTACAGGTTGGTCGGTTCGTTCTTGCTCATGTCGGTGCCTCGGTTGTCGCCTGCAGGAAGACCCCCGCAGCCAGCGGCTGCGGGGGTGCTTCATCAGCTGGTGATGGCATCCTTCATGGCGGCGAAGGATTCGGCGTGGCGCACGGCGATGTCGGCGTCCTGGAACACCCGGACGATCACGCTGCCGCTGTTGCCGGCGGAGTACGGGTCGACCTGAAGGTCGAGGCCGCCCCACATGCCGACCAGCAGGTCGGTCCAGTTGCCGAACAGGATCGCGGACAAGTCTTCGCCAGTGCCCTTGGTGAGGTTGCTGGGCACCGCGTTGGTGACTTCGGAACGGTAGCCGCGCAGCGGGGTCTCGCCGTCCGCCCACACCATCTGGCCGGAGCCGGAGTCGCGCCGTGTGGTCAGCAGCTTGCCGCGCACGGCGGCATTGGTGAGGTAGCCCAGGTTGCCCACGGCGGCGTTCGCCACCGCGACCTTGGTTTCCAGCGCCACGATGTCGTCCCAGTCGGGTTCGCCACCGTTGTCACCGCCCACCACGGACCCGATGCCGGTGGTGTTGAGCACGCCTTCGGGCTCTTCATTGGAGCCGGAGCCGTTGATCGCCGCGCGCTCCAGTTCCAGGGCCAGCACGGTGGCGAGGTCGTTACGCACGAAGCCCTCCATCGCGATGGAGCTCTGCAGCAGCAGGCGGCGGGACATCTGCGTGCGGGCCGCCACGGTCTTCGGCTCCAGCGCGACCTGGCCGAAGGCCTGTTCGCTGCCCGACGGGCTGTTGCCTTCCTCGACCCAGTAGGCGGTGGCGCCGCCGGTCTGTTTCGGGATGGCGACATTGCCGGACAGGCCGCCCAGCATCTGCACGCCCAGGTTCGACAGCACCATCCGATTGCGCAGCAGGTCGATGAACGAACCGGCCAGCAGGTCTTCGGCCACGGTGTCGCCGCCCTTCGAATCGGTGCCGGCGACCAGCTCACGCTTGAGGACGTCATGCGGCACCAGGGCGCCACGCGCTTCGCGCTTGGTCTGTTCGGCCGCGGCGCGGGAGGCTTCCAGCTCGAACGCCGCGGACTCACGCGCGCGGTGATCGGTGGGGTTGGCCAGGGCATTCAGCAGGCGCACCACGCTGAACTGTTCGGTCTCCTGCCGGCTCATGCCGATCTCCGGATCGGGCGCCGGCTTGGAACCCGCGTTCTGCAGGATGGCCTCGCGCAGCTGGTCGACGGAGTCGCCGCGCTGGATCGCCTCCTGCGCGAGCTTTTCGCCGCCGAACCGGGAATAGGACTGCCCCAGCTTCATCAGCTCGGAGACGCGGGTGCGCTCGGCTTCGCGGCCTTCGTTGTGGATGGAGTCACGGTCGATTTCGACGCCGCGCGTGGAATCGTCGGAGGCCGGGGCGGTCCCGGCCGGGGTGTTCTGCTCGGGCATGGTGCGATCCTCATGTTCCGGTTTCGGTTCCGGCGCGGCGGCCGGGGGATTGGGGGCTGCCGGGGCGGGCTCCTGCGAGCGGCCGACGCCGGCGGTGTGATCGGCGGGCACCGACACGATGGAGATCTCGAACGGTTCCCAGTCGGTCACGCGGATTTCGTCGGGGGCGTTGCCCTCGCCGCGCCGCTCCTCGACCGCGTGGATCCGATACCCGACCGACACGTGCCGGCGGATTCCGTCCAGGACGTCCTGCCAGATCTCTTCGGCACGGGCGCCCCGCCCGAACCGAACCTGAGCCCGGGCCACCTGGTCCGAGCCGATCTTCACGTCCTCGACCACGCCGATCTGTTCGCGCCAGTCGTGGTCCAGCAGCAGGGCCGCGCCATCCTGCAGGCGGGCCGTGCGCATGCTGTTCTCGCTGATCTCCAGCACTTCCATGCCGAAGTACCGTTCCACGGGGGCGGTGGTGGCAAACGCCAGTTCGGCGGTGCGGGCCTCGGCATCGACGGCCTCGCGCGTGAACGATGCGCTGCGGTACTCCGGGGTCTTGGTGTCGGGCTTGCGGTTTGGCATGGGGGTAGTCTCCTGCGCGCGTGGTGACATCCATCAGGTGTCCGATGTCACAGGCGGATCGGTGTACGGGGGGATGTCGTGTTCGGCCGCCATTTCGTTGGCCGCGGCGATGGCCTCGATCACGTCCTCGAGGTCCAGGCCGGCGCGGGCAGCGACATCCTGCGGCGTGGCCAGTCCGGCCCGGATCGCGGTGATGGCCGCGTTGATGTCCTTCTGCGGATCGACCCAGTCCCAGCGGCGGCCCTGCCATTCGTGGCGGCGGAACTTCTCGATGCCCTGCGCCGGCAGCGGGCGGCCGCTGGGCAGAAGGATCTTGCGCGAGGCCAGCGCCATCTCGATCCAGGTGTCGAACACGGGCTCGAGCCAGCCGTCGGCAAACCAGTTCTGCAGGGTCATCCAGTGGTTGCGGTCTTCCAGGACGGCGACGCGGATGCTGGAGTAGCTGACACCCTCGAGGTCATTGGCCAGGCTGTTGTAGGAAACGCCCAGGCCGGAGGCGATGCCGCGCAGGTGGGACTTGACGAAGTTCTCGAACTGGTCGTGCGGGTACGTGGGGTCGAAGGTCTGGAACTGGTAGCCCTCCGGCAGCACCGGGAACTCCCCGGGCTCCGCGGTGGCCTGGAACTCGCCGCTGCCCTTGTCTTCGCCAAGGCCGGTGGCGGTCCCGTCCGGGGTGTAATAGAACCCCATCTTGCTCGCGCCAATGCGGGCGGCGATGACGGCCGCCTCTTCATACGCTTTAAGCTGGTGCAGGCGGATCATGGCCGTGTGCGCCCACGGGTAGCCCCGGTGCTGTTCCGCGCTGTGACGCGCGAACAGGTGAATCACCTGGCTGGCCGGGTACACCGTGTGCCGATCGTTGGTGTACAAGGTGTTGATCGGCCGCAGGTGGTAGGCCACCGGGCGGCCGCGCTGATCCACCTCCACGCCCATGATGATCGCGTTGCGGTTGCCCCCGGCCGGGCGGTTCAGGTGAGTATCCAGGCGGTCGATGTCCAGGATCTGCAGGGACAGGCCCCAGTCGTTCCCGGCATCGGGGCCGGTGTGCATCAGGGTCAGGGATTCGCCGTCGCGCGCGGTGATCTCCACGATCGTGCGCTCCATGTCCTCGAGCGACTGGTGCCCGGTCGCATCGCATACGCCGCGTCGGCCCCAGGCGTACCAGGCGCGTTCCACGGCCTTGCGCGCCTCGCGGTCCGGCTGGCCGGGGGCATCCTCGGCCAGCGCGCGCAGCATGAAGCCGGAGGACCCGACCACGTTCGAGACCACCATCTGCAGGTAGCGGCGCACGTAATCGTTGTTCTGCGCGAGTTCGCGGGCGCGGGCGCGCAGCGTGGGCAGGTCGTTCAGCAGGCGTTCGTCGATGGTGCCGTGTTCGCCCAGCCAGCTCGCCACCAACCGGTGCATCTGCGCGGCGTCGAAGTTCCGCGCGGCACCCACGGAGGGTTCGACGCGCTCCTGCGGCGGCTGCGGGCTGCGCCCGAACATGCGCGAAAGCAGGCCCTTCACAGCCGCACCGTCACACGGTTGCCGCCGCCCATCCCGGCGGCGCGGTCCTCTGCGGCGACTTCGGCGCGGTAGCGGTCACGCAGCTTGAGTAGTTCTTCCACGCTGAAGCTGCGCACCTGCCGGTCGTTCAGGCGCATGTCCAGCATGCCGTTCGAGGCCTTGCCCTCGAGGGTGGCCTCGATCGCCTCCAGCGCACGGCGGGCGTGGCTGCGGCCATCGGTTACCTGCGCGGGATCGGCCAGCACCTTCAGGTAGCCGGCATCGTGCGTGTCGCGCGTGTCGCCGCCGTCCTTGGTCCAGGCGATGCGGACGCGGTACTGCCCCGGTTCCAGATCGGTCTGGCTGGACGCCGGGGCGGAGAACTCCCAGGCAGCGCCATCGGCGGCGCCGTCCACCGTCTTCACGGCCGGGCCGATCAGGTAGGCCTTTGCATCCCAGCCATCCGAGGGCAGATAGTCGGGGTGCTCGACTCGCCAGGACAGGGAGTCCCCGGCGGTGTGCTGACGCGGCAGAGTGCTTTCCATGCCGCCACCCTGCCCCGGACGCTATGACATCCATCAGGGGATCGATGTCACTTTTGGAGCCAAGATCCGGCTTACAGAGCCCCAGGCGGAGAAGCTGCGCGAGGCCGGTGTCTGGCCGCGTAACAGCAGCGGAGAATATTGCCAGGTATCGCACAGCCAGAGCGCCCTGGTCCAGCGCGGGCTGGAATCCCTGCAGGACTCTACCCGCCGCGCAGGATGCGATACACCTGACGGGCGCTGATACCGTAGCGCCGTGCCAGCAGGGGCACGCGCTCGCCGCGCATGTAGTCGCGTACCAGGGCGCGGTTGCGCTCGGCAATGCGCTGCCCCTCCATGGTGGCGATGTAGCAGGTGTCGCGGCCCCATTCGTCGCGCAGGCATTGCTCGATCTGCTGGAGGCGGGACGGATCGACCCCGAGCTCTTTCTCGATTCGCTGGAATGCGTCGCGGATGATGTCCATGGCGTAGTCCTACCAGTTGGTCGCAAAGCCGCCCCGGCGCTTGCGGGCCGGGCGCTGGGGTTTGGGTCCGGGTTCGTCGGCGCGGTCTTCCTGCTGGTCGGGCTCGCCATCGCCTGATGGCGCCTGCGTGTCCCGCCCGCTCAACCGCAGCGCCACCAGCGCGAGGATCAGGCAGTCCAGGGCCTCGTTTCGCGGGCGGGTGGCGACCCATTCGTGCAGGTCCCGGCCGCGCTTGCGCTTGCGCACCAGCTTTTCGGCGGCGACCTGGGCGAAGTATTCGTCGTCGAATGCGGGGCTATCGACCCAGTGGATGTACCCGGGGCCCGGCTGTTCGCGCTTGATGCGCGAGTAGATCAGGGCCTTGCCTTCATCCACGCCGATGGGCTCCACCGGGGCGCCCTTCTTGCGGCGGTAGCGCAGGCGCTGCCGCCGCTTGCGTTCGTCCTCGATCAGCGGGCGGGACAGGCCGGCGAGGCCCTTGGTCGCAAAGGCCCATGCGCGGGGCTGGACCCAGCTCTGCACGGCGCCGGTGTTGTACCCGGCGTCGACGGCGACGAACTGGACGCCGTAGTCGCGCAGCAGGGGCTCGAGTTGATCCCAGGGTTCCGGGGTCAGCGTGTCGCCGGGGATGATCACGTGATCGATGACCCAGGCTTCCTCGCCGGCACCCCACTGGGCGATGGTGCTCTCGAGCCGGTCCTGCTGGACGTCGACGCCGGCGGTTGTCACCAGGGTCTGCAGGGCAGCGGGGTCGACGTCTTCCAGTCGGGTGATCAGGCTGATGTCCTCGATCCCGTCACCTTGCTCGGTCCAGACTTCGCCCAGGTGGGTGTTGGTGAAGGCCTTGAGCTTGGCGGTGTCGTTCTGCGCCTGTCGCCAGTCCCGCGCGAGGTCTGCCCAGCGCGGACCCAGGCCGACCGGGGCATACAGGGCGTTCAGGTGGTAGCCGCGGTGGGCCTTGATGCCGGGCCGCTGCGGGATCCAGTGCCCCGCGGCCAGCATGTCGGGCTTGTGGTGCTCTTCGATCGCCTCGCCGCAGGCCGGGCACTCCATCCACGTGGCGGCAATCTCTGCGTTCGGGTCCTCGCGCGTGGCGCCGGGCGCGAGCCGATACTGGAAGTTCCGCCACTCCAATGGGTGGCGGTGGCCGCAGTGCGGGCACGGCACGTGGTACTGCCGCTGGTCGCTGGTGGCGTAGGACGAAGCGATGTGGCTTTCGTGCTCTACCGTGGGCGTGCTGACCAGGTACGTCTTGGCGCGCGAGAACGTGCGCTGCCGGTTACGGATCAGCGAGAGCGGGTCACCCTCCTGCCCCAGGTCCCAGGGGAAGGCGTCGATTTCGTCGGCGATCACGTACGGCAGGTGGTCGGACCGGAGGCTGTCCGGGCTGTTCGCCCCGGCCTTGATGATGCGGGCCTGCGCGCCGTACTCCACCAGGTCGTCCCGGTTGGCGCGGTTGCGCTTCTGGTCGGTGACCAGCTCGGAGAGGACGGGGGTTTCCTTGAAGGTCTTGCGCAGACGCGGGTTCAGCGAGCGGTTGCGCAGTTCCAGCGTGGGCACCACCAGCAGCGTGTCCTTGTTGCCGAGGTGGTGCATGATGTAGCCGACCCAGTTGTACAGCACCTCCGTGCCGCCCACGCCGGCGGCCTTCTGGAACGTCACCTGCCGCACCGGGCTGTGTTCGCTCAGGCTGTCCATGATCTCGCGCAGGTAGGGCGCGCGGTCCGTGCGCCACTGCCCGGGCACGTTGGTCCCGCTCTCCATGAACCGGTGGCGATCCGCCCACTGCGAGACGGTCAGCAGATCGCGCGGGCGCATGGCGCGCACCAGCGGCCCGGCCACGCTCTCCGGCAGATCCTCCAGCCCCTGCAGGGACTGCCCCTGTTCCCGCAGCCAGTCGATGCAGGCGTCGGACAGCCGGTAGTGGATGCGCGATTCCTCGGTCTCGCCGTCCACCGCCTCCAGCAGCCGGTCAGGAAGCTCCGCGATGGCGCGCTGCATTTCCGCCCGGCCGGCCTGCAGCGCCGCCTGAACCTCGCGGCTCTCCAGCGTGGCGGCCAGTTCGTCGGCCAGCAGCCGCCGTTCCTCCAGCGCCTTCAGGCGCTCGCGCTCGGACTGCAGTTCGGCCAGGGTCGCCATCATCCATCCCCTTCCAGCGGCGGCGGAGTGCCGGGCAGCTGCAGGCGGTGCGTGGTGCGCCAGGCATGGCCGCGGCGGCGATTCACCGCCCGCTTGCTCTCCAGCACCCTGGCCGGGTCCGGCCCGTACCGGTCGATCCTGCGGCGGATCGTATCGGGATCGATCCCGCCCGGGACCCGCGCGGCCAGCTCGGCCGCCGTGCCGGTGGTGCCATCGTTCAGCGTGTACACGCGAGGACCACGCCGCTTCAGCTCCCGGTGCTGTTCCTGCGCGCGGGCCGTGTCGCAGTGCGGGCCACGGCTCCAGGGCGAAGCGGCTTTGCCCGGATAGGGGTTGCTGCTGCGGTTCATACCAGCCCCCTCGCGCGGCGCGACTCGAAGATCTCCTGGCAGTCCAGGCAACGCGCCCGGCCTGCCTGTGCGCGCTCCGTGTTGTCCTCGCCGCACGCGACGCACAGCGCCCGATCCCCATCCCATTGCGGGGCCGGCCCACGCGCTTCCTCGCGACACGCCGCGATCTGGCGATCCCGCTCTTCCTGTTCGCGCTTCGCGGCCAGCTCGTAGTGCCATTCATCCATTGCCATTACGCCACCTCCTGCTCGCACAGCCCGTAAATCGAGGAACACATGCCTTTCCCGGCGTCGATCTCGGCCTCGCGCACCCAGTCGTTTTGGCGGCCACCCTTGCCCGTCATCGCCCACTCCACTCGCTGATCAATACCGTGGGTCGAGTAGTGCCGAGCCTCGTCTCCGAATCCGTCACGGTTGTTCGGAACCGGGAAGAATGTCGCGCTGTCCCGTTTACTGGCCTCGCTGACGATGCGCTCCCACTCGCGCAGGCCTTCGATCACTTCGGGGAATCGCGTGGCGATCTGCGCCAGCTCGTCCTTTCGGGCATGGATGCACGGCATACAACCGACCCGGCCCATGCCCTGCTCATACAGCGGGTTCCACTTGACACCATGGCGGCGGTGCTGGGCGAACACGTCGTCCGCACTCCAGTCGAGGATCGGGCGGTAATTCCACAGGCCGCCGCCGACCTCTTCGACCGGAAGGAGATCACGACGGGCCAGGGATTCACCGGCGCGCACGCCCTGCCAACTCACGACCTCGCCAGCCTCCAGCGCCGGGTCCACGACCTGCTCGAAGATCGGGGCGTGTTTCAGCTCCTGCGAGCAAAAGCGGGTCTTGGTGCTCGGAAAACGGCCTTTCCAGATGCAGAGATCCAGAAAAGGGTTTCCGGTCGGATGCAAAACAGCCAGGGCACGCTCGATCTTCTCCGCCGTCACGCCATGCTCCGGCCACTTCTCCTGCACGAACTCCCGCTTGCGCTGGATCTGCTCGGTGAAGTCGGCACGAACACGGACGATCGGCCCGGTCGCTTCCTCCAGATAATCGACGTACTCGTAGGTGTCTGGGTGCTCATGCCCGGTGTCTGCGAACACCGCGACGTGCTCCACGCCACGCTCAATTGCCAGAAGGCGCAGGGCTGTCGAATCTTTGCCGCCGCTGATACTGACGATGGTGGTCACGCGGCGATCCGCGCTAATGGGAAATTCAGCCATTGGTGGCCTCCCGTTTGATGCGGCGCTGGCTGCGGGCCAGCTCGGTGTTAAGGACCCGGCGCAGGGCGCGGGCTTCGGCGTGCAGGAGCTCGCGGCGGCCGGCGGTGTCCCGGTGGGCGATCTGCGGGGCGGCGACGTCCACCAGGCGTTCCAGGGCGGCGCGCAGGGCGTTGCCGAGGCCCTGGGCTTCGCGCTGCACGCTCTCGCGCCGCAGGCGCTGGCCGTGGCGCACGGCGAGCTCGAGCTTCACCCGCTTGTTGGAGGCCTCCATGGCCTGGGCCTTGTAACGGGTGCGCAGGGCGGAGGCGCTGTCCGCGTCGTCTGGCGCCGCCTCGCCTTCGCTGTCGAGCGATTCGTCGCCGTCCAGGGGTTCGCCCTCCCCCGCGTCCGTGTCGACGTCGTGCGTGCCTTTCGCGGCGGTTGCCGGGACCGTTGCGCCCCGGTTGCGGGCGTGGCGGTCGGCAACGTCTTCCCGGCCGGCCTGGGTCTGCGCGATGCGCGCCTGGCTTTCCTCGACCAGCACGCGGCCGCCGGCGTCCAGTACCAGGCGCCCGGCCTGCGCCCAGCGGGTCACGGTGGATTTGTTCACGCCCATCATCCGGGCGAAATCGGCCTTGGTGGTTTTGGTCATGCGGGGACCTCCAGCACGGCAATCCGGGTTGTCACGGGCATGTCACGGGGGCTGTCACGGCCCTCGGCTTCATAAACGCCTGTTTCTCCTGTGTTGTCACACCTGTCACGCGTGTCACGGGGTAACGACGCGTGCGCGGGCGCGCGCGGGCGTGTGCGCGCGGGTGCGTGCGCATACGTGCGCGGAGGGGCGTGACAGGCGTGACAGGCGTGACAAGCCGCGCGAATCAAGGGCTTGCAAATGTCACGGGGCGTGACAACGGGCGTGACAGGCGTGACAAAGCGGGGATCAGTCATAGTTCGGGCCCCCAAGGTGGCGGGTGAATTCGATGTACTGATCCGTCAGCCACTGCGCCTGGGTCTTGTGCGCGGGCTTCTGGTGTTCCGGGGGGAGGTCGTTTTCCGCGGGCACGATCATGCGCTTGCGCGCCTTGTTGGCGTACCAGGTGCTGTCGTACACGTGCTGGGGCCCGACCTTCCAGCCCGGCCGCTTATTGACCTTCGCCATCAGCTGGGGGTGCTCGCGCGGGAACCGCACGCCGTAGACCCGGCACCACGCGAGGTAGGCCTGATAGAAATCGGTGGTCAGGCAGGGCCGCACCGGGTACTCGGTATCGCCCTGCAGCCAGTCCTCGAGGAAGCGGTCCTCCGAGGGCTTGGCCACGTCCATCAGCTGGCGCTTGGCCTCCGTCATTGGCGGCCGCGTGTGCCGGGTGAATCCGGTCAGGTCGAGGTTCAGCAGGTAGTGGTAGAAGGCCTCCACCCCGCCGTTGTCGAGCTCCTGGAACAGGCCCTCATAGAAATCGCCGCTCATTTCCGGCGGGGTCCAGATCACGGCATGCCGCCGATCATCCGGTTCGATCGGGACGGGCATCGCCTCATTGGACAGGAAGGCGATGTTGATCTGATTCCGCTGCCGGTACGCGGCCGTGTGTTTGGTATTGACCCGCACCCACTCGCCGGTGATCAGCTCTTTCAGTTCATTCTTGACGTGCCACATCTCCTGCCGGGCCACCACCTCCTCGGCCAGCAGGAAAAGCTTGGAATCAACCCAGTCGGCGTTGAACTTGTCTTCGAGGCCGCGCTGGTTCAGGACGGTCGCGTAATCCCCGTAGATCTTGGCGAGGGTCTGGAACACGGCGGACTTGCCCGTGCCCTGCGGGCCGTGCATGACCACGGCCGTGGCCATCTTCGCCCCGGGATACTGCAGCGGATACGCCATCCACTTGAGCAGCCATTCCCGGATCTCTTCGCCGTTTTCCTGAGCTGCGCACAGATAGTCGATCAAGTCAATCATCATGGTGCACTCGCCTTCGCGAGGCTCCATGGGCCACCCCTGCCAGGTGTTCAGCTTCACCGCAGGATCGGTGCCGGCCGGGTCGAACCCGATTTCGTCCAGGTAGTACGCGCCGCGCTCCGTCCATGTCGGGTGCGCCTTAACGTCATCCCACTGGGCCTTTGGCGGCAGCAGCGCCTTCATCTGATCGCGCAGTACCAGGCGGTTGTTCCACAGATCGAACACGTACTTGCCCGTGCCGTCATCGATCGGCACGAACCGCTCCACCAGTTCGTCCAGCGACATCCATGCCCGGGCAGACCGGGGCTCCGAATTACCCCGCCCCCCTGTAGTGTGTGCCGCCGCGGCCCCGTTGCCGCTGGTCGGCCACCCCTCGCGCTGGATCGCGGCAAACACCTGATCCCGGACAAGGGACAGGCCGCCCGCGGGGAAGTGGTACAGGTCATTGAAGTCGGTGAGCTTCTGCCCTTCCCGGTCGGCCGGGAAGTCCGGCGCAACCCAGGCCCCGGCCACGGCCAGCGCCGCGTTCGCCGCCGCCTCGCGCCCCGGGTTCTTCTGCCCGTGCGGCTCGCCGCAATGCTGGCAGAGCTCCTGCGCCACCTCGGTCGCCTCGCCGCAAGCCTTGCACTTCTGCAAGAAATCATCGTCGGCGCACACCAGGATCCGGCTGCGCGGGTAGGCGCTGGAAAGGGCCTCGGCCACGGGCATCAGGTTGCCCGCGTCGTAGGCGACTGCAGCTGACAAGCCCGTCGCTTCGTGCAGCGTCGCGGCCGTGGCGAAGCCCTCGGCCAGCAGGATCACCGCACCGGGTGACCCGATCAGGTAGAACTTGCCCCGCTTGTCGAGCCCGCGCGGCCAGTATTCCTTCTCCAGCTTGCCGGGGCGCTTCTGCCCGCGCACGATCTGCAGGCCATGCGTGCGGCCCTGCGCATCCTGCATCGGGATCGCGATGGTGCCGGCACCCTTCGGGTCGAACCGCACCCCGTGCGGCTGTACCCCCTTGCGGTCCAGGTAGGGGGAATGCCCCTCCGTCACGTACCGCGCCCACACCTGCTGCGCACGGGCCGCCGCGCGCGCAGCCTCCGCCTTGCGGATCGCCTCCGCGCGCTTGGCATTCTCCCGGTGCCGCTGCGCGATGGCCTTCTTTTGCTCGGCCGTCATGGAGGCCTGGCGCGCGGTGACAGCGACCTTCACCTTGCCATTGTCCGTGCCCGACCAGACCCCGTAGCTGCCGACGATGAACTGCCCATCGCCGGACCCGTCCGGCAGCGGCAGGTCCGTGGTGGTCAGCCAGTACCAGCCCTTTTTTTCCCGGCGCCGATCCCCCTCCACCTGGCACCGCTGCGGCTTCGGCGTATCGATCTCGAGTTCATCGACCTGCAGCCCGTGCTCACGCAGCTGCCGCAGCACATCGTCGTAATTCTCCCAGGACATCAGGCCGGCCCCTCCGATAGACCAACGCTAACCGTTGCCTTTGCGCCATACCCATTACCTAACGCGATTTCGCGCCTCTCCGCACCCGCAGCCTCTGCTGCGCAGAAGGACCCGCGACCGGAGTCGAGGGCATCACCGAGAGCACGAGGCCGTTGCGACGTTGCCGCGCGCGCGCCGAAACCCGAGCGCGAATTGATACCTACCGAGGGGTGCGGGGATTGCGGGCGGACCGGGATCATGCGCGGGACCTCAGTCGGTAGACGCTGCGCACGTGCCGCTCGACAGCGGGGCGCAGGTGTTCGGGGCATTGGGCCAGCCGGGCGCGGCGGTCCTCGCGTGTCCGGCCGGCGGCGACGTACGCATTCCATTCGCCCTGGCCGGCGTCCTGCGCCGGCTCGAGGTCGGGGATTTCCATGCGGGGGCGCGGCTCGGGCTCGGTGCTCATTGGCGACGGCGGAGCTGGGTGACGTCGGCGGGGGCGCCGGTGTCGATTGCGGTGCGGCTGCGCTCGATCAGGCTGGTGAGGTCCGAGCGCATGGCGTCGGCCTTGGCGATCAGCTCTTCGAGGTTGGCCGCATCCTGGGGGCCAATCTCGCCATCGGCGAGGATGCAGCCCATGGCGCGTGTGACCTCCGAAAACGAATGGAGCGCGCGCGACCAGCATTCGTAGTCGCCGGCGGGGCCGGCCTCGGACCGGACGGCGCCCCACAGGCCCATGCGCTGCGCGAGTTCGCGGCGGCATTCGGAGCGGTAGGGTTCCGGCAGGGCCTCGACCCAGGCCTCTTCGACGTCGACGGGCATGCGCACATCGCCCTCTTCCCAACGCCGCACCTGCTGATCCCAGGCGCGCAAGCGGGACACGTAGTCCTTGGCGGTGGTGATGGCCTGCAGTTCCGGGGCCTTCACGCTGCGCGCGCTGGCCGGCACCAGCTCGCAGTAGGCGGTATCGAGCGCCTCGCACCACTCTTCGTGCGATACGCCCATGCGCTGCCGGTACGAAGCGGCGTGGAGGCAGAGGACGGCCGACCGCGTCGGCGCGGCCCTGTGTTGAGTGTCTGACATTGGTTCTCTCCCTTGCTCCGGGCAATCTGGAATCATGGCGACGAAGACCACGAAGACAGACCAGAGAGAGCACGCAGCCCTCCCGGCCGCGCTGCCGTCAGGCGGCTTCTCCGTCCCTGCTGAAATACCGCTGCAGGCGCTGGACCTTGTCGTAACCCGGGTTGCTGATGCGCCCCTGCGCGAACTTCATCAGCCACCAGTAGTTCAACCCGGTGTCCTCGCAGACCTGCGCCCACGTACCCCGGCAGTCCCGTAGGGATGCCTGTAACTGTTCAATGGTGGTGTCCATGCGGCAGACTCTAGCAATAGATTGCTTAGCCGGCAAGCAGTACATTGCTGCCGCCATGGCGCAATCTAGAGGCATGGACTCCGATGACCGCAAAGCACTCGCGAACAACCTGCATTTGCTGATGCAGCACCACGACCATAGCCAGGCATTCCTTCAGCAAAAAACCGGCGTGTCCCAGCGCACTGTCAGCAACCTTCTCAACCCCGATTCACCGCACGCACCTACGATCACGAAGATCAACGCGGTAGCGGACTACTACGGCCTCAAGGGTTGGCAGCTATTGGTCCCAGGGCAGACCCTGGAAACGCTGCTATCGGGGAAGCGGCTCGAGCATGTGGTGCACTCCTACATCCATGCCGATGAAGACGGGCGCAGGTACATCGAACGTGTTTCTGAAAAGGAGTCTGAGTATCGTGTAGACCCACCGGAAGAACCGCAGAAATGCGGATAGGCCAGGGAGAGAACCATGGAAGCCATCATCTGGATCACGGCCCTACTGGTAATCGTGTACCTCTTTCTCCGAAACCGCGCGCAGAGAACCCGGAACGATCAATGGAGCCAGGCGCAGCAAAGCAGCCGACGCTCGAGCGCCGGGAATAACCAAGCAGGGCGCAAGCCATCAAAGCCCAGCAAGGAAGAGGCGATATCCGAGGCGCTTCAGGATCATTGGGCCAGCGTGAAAGCAAGCGGATCGGCACCGGACTGGTGGTTCGACGCGCCAACCGAACGACAGATGGCGAGGCTTAGGGAAGAGGGAATGGAGCCGAAGGCCGGAGGGCTCACCAAGGGGCAGGCTTCCGACCTTATCGGTTTGACCGAGCCGGCCGACTCGCGAGACGAAGAGATCCTGCAGTTCTTCAAGGCTGACAAGCTCTACCGTGGATCCCAGACCCTGGCCCGCATCAAGGCTCAGGAACTACTCTCGAACCCAGAGAACCAAGAAGCCTGGGAACAGCGCCCGGCCCGCACAGCAACGAAGGAAAAAGCCCGGCTGGCCGGAGTGCCTGTTTCCAAGGGCATCACGGAAGAGTCGTTACAGCACTCGATCGCATTGAAGCTGTCTGAGGTTGAGGGAGACGACGGCGATAGCCTCCAGAGCGTGGCGATTGACGTGTTCGAGGAAGCCTGGGATCTCGCGAACGACCGCGAAGAACTGGAGGCGCGGGATATCAAGAAACCCAGCGCATCCAAGATCCGCGCGCAGATCCAGGCCATGATCAAGGAAACCGGCGACCAGGAGTTCGCTGAAGACCCTCCAATGGGGGACGACGTGCTGGACGCACTGGAAACAGACCCCTCTCTGTCCAAGTAATCCCGCCGGGCCGCACATCAGCGGCCCTTTTTTTGCCCCGGGGTAGCAATCTATTGCTTGACCTTCGGCGAAATCAGTAATAGTTTGCTAGTCACGCGAGTCAGAAAACGACCACAGGAGCGTGATGATGCAGACCCAGAACACCCCCGACCGTGAATTCGCCATCCGCCGGCTGGTGACGCTGCGCGCGCAGAAGGCGCAGCTCTCCAGCGATATCGCCCGGCGGGCGCAGACGGTGGCCGTGCGGCTGCTGCGGGCCGGTGACAGTGCGCACCGGGCGGCGGAGGCCGCGCTGGGGCCGTACGTGAGCCGGCATCGGCAAGGGGGTGCGCAGTGAGCGGGTACGCGCGGGAATACCTGGACGCAGCCACGGCGATGTTCGAGGCCATGGGTGCCAGCGACGCCTGCCAGTGCGCGGCGAGTGCCCTGGCCGACGAGATCGACCGGCAGTTCCAGGCTGAGGGCTGGTGCGGGCCGGCGCGGCTGCAGGCCAGGGCGGCGGAGTTCCGGGTGCGCACTCGGGATATCCGCGCGGAGGATCGGGCGCGGAAGGCGAAGCGGGGTGCGGCATGACGGCCGGCGGCAGCGAGCGCGCGATGCGCATCGGGTATGAGTGCTGCGAACACCTGCGGGCGCGGGGCGTGAGCTATGGCCAGGCGGTGGCGGATCCGTTGATCGCGCGGCTGCTGCGACGCACTGGCGAGGCGTATCTCGCGGGGCGGGATGCGCGGCCGGTGGGGCAGGAGGCCGATGCGGGGCCGGATCCGGCTGACGATCCGCGCGGAATGGCCTGGTGGAACGGGCTCACCCGCCAGGAGCGCCGGGAGTGGCTGGAGCGCGCGAAGAGCGCGCGGCCGGTGGATGCCTGGCGCGCTTTTCGCCAGGGGCCGCCGGATCCCGGTCGGATAACCGGGGAGCGCCGTGTGCATGTGCGGGGTGTGCGGTGACGGCCCGGGTCCCCTCCCCTCGCCGGCCGCGGGTGTGCGGTTTGCCGCTGATCGTGATGGATCACACGGGGTCGCCGGGCGGCGAGGCGGATATCTGGCTGTACCTGAATGAGGCGCCGGGCAGCACGGCCTGGGACATCGCGCAGGCGACGGGCCGGGCGCCGGATTCGATCCGGCGGGTGCTGCAGCGCTGGGTGCGCGAGGGCTCGGTGCGGCGCGTGCCGTCGCGGCAGCGGGCGGAGTTTTTCCCGATCGAAACGGAGACGACGAATGCTTGACACCCCTCAGCTTATGGACCGGCAGATCGCGTGCTACGACGCGTCGATCGCGGAGCTGGAACGACGGATGAAAGACCAGGAGTTCGCGACGCTCGCTGCGGAGCGCCGGGCGCCCCGGACGGTGGACAACCTGCGCGAACAGCGCGAGCGGCTGGAAGAGCTGCGGAGGGCCGCATCGTGAGAGTAGAGATCCCCGTGATCGGGATCGCCGGCCGTGCGGGCGCTGGCAAGGATACCGCGGCCGACGTGGTGGAGGCCTCGGCCGGGTTCGAGCGGATCGCGTTCGCCGACCCGGTGCGGGCCGGCCTGGCCGCCATGTTCGACGGGTACGGCATCGGGGAATACCTGCAGCCCGGGCGCAAGGAAGAGCCGATCCCCGGACTGCACGGACACAGCGCGCGCACGCTGATGCAGACGCTGGGCACCGAATGGGGCCGGGACCGGGTGAACCGGAACATCTGGACGCAGGCCCTGGTGCGGCAGGTGCGCATCGCGGAAGAGCTGGGGGCGCCGGGCGTGGTGATCCCCGACGTACGGTTCCCGAATGAGGCGTATGCGGTGCACTCCATGGGCGGCGAGGTCTGGCGGATTCATGCGAGCGAACGCCTGGGGGCGGGTCGCCATGGGCACCGCTCGGAGCTGGAAGTGGACTCGCTGATCAGGAGATCCCGAACCAGCGGGGCCTGGAGGAATTCCGGGAGCGCGTGCACACGCAGCTGTGGGATTCCGTCCATCGCCATTTCGAGCGCCGGGGGAGCACGGCGTAGGCGTGCGCGGCGCCATCCGGGGTGCGGCCCCTGTCGATCTTTTAACCAAGGTCATCTGGAAAAGCGGGGCCGCACCACCGGATGGCGCAGCCACCAACCATCGGAATGCCATACCCGCACACGCGGGGCCCCAGCCGGCGGGGGGCTTGAACACCGGCAGCGAGGCGGGTGCCTAGCTTCATCTCCACACCCGTGACGAGCCGAGGAAGCCGCGAGACGGCTAGACCCGGGGGCGCCCCGGGCACGATTTCAACCCGAGCGGCCGGGGAGCGGCCGCGGCAATGAGAGGACCGCGCTATGACTCAATCGAAAGGAGACCCCCACGTCGAGGGCCGCGAGGCCTTCATGGAAGGTATCCCGTTGCACTCCTGCCCCTACCCGGAGGATTCGGAAGAGTCTGCCGAATGGGGAGGCGGCTGGATCGCCGCCGAAGAGGAAGACGCACAGGAGTAACCCACTGCCACTGCCCCGGCCACGGCCGGGGCCATTCCCCGGGCGCCTGCAGGGCGGGCGCCGCGGGAATGGAGATATGGAGAACCGAGCAATGCAAGCGATCGATCTATTCGCCGGCGCGGGGGGTTTCAGCAGCGGCGCGGCCCTGGCCGGCGTCGACGTCGTATGGGCCGCCAACCACTGGGCCGATGCCGTCGAATGGCACGGCCGCAACCACCCGGGCGCGCAGCACGTGTGCCAGGACCTGCACCAGGCCGACTGGTCGCAGGTGCCGGCGCACGACATCCTGCTGGCCTCCCCGTGCTGCCAGGGGCACAGCCGCGCGCGGGGGCGAAGCTCGCCGTTCTATGACGCCAGCCGGTCTACGGCGTGGGCGGTGGTGTCCGCGGCGGAGTATCACCGGCCGCCGGTGTGCATCGTGGAGAACGTGCCGGAGTTCCAGGACTGGAAGCTGTACCGGCCCTGGGAACTGGCGATGAATGCGCTGGGCTACAGCGTGTCGCCGCACGTGGTGGATGCCGCGGACCTGGGCGCCCCGCAGCACCGGGTGCGGATGTTTCTGGTCCTCACACAGAGCGCCGCTCCGATCCGGCTGGACCTGCCCCGCATGGACCACCGCCCTGCCCGCGCCTTCATCGACTGGGACGGCGGCCGGTGGAGCCCGGTTGAGAAGCCGGGGCGCGCGGAGGCGACTCTCGAGCGCGTGCGGCACGGGCGGCAGCACTTCGGCGAGCGGTTCCTCTTCTCTTACTACGGGAACACCCGCACCGCGCGCAGCCTGGACCGCCCGATCGGGACGATCACGACGCGGGACCGGTGGGCGGTGGTCGACGGGGACCGGATGCGCATGCTCACACGCCACGAATGCCGGGCGGCGATGTCGTTCCCGGACACGTACCAGCTGCCGGATCAGCATCGGCTTGCGGTTCACCTGCTGGGCAATGCCGTGTGCCCGGAGCCGGTGCGGCATATTATCCAGGCCACGCAGGCCGCTGCCTGAGCCATGCAGGTTCGTTACGTCACAGTCGCTCGATTCGCGGAGCTGGTCGGTTACACTGAATCGGCGGTGCGCGCGAAGATCCGCGATGGCGTCTGGCGCGAGGGCGTGGTGTGGCGCCGTGCGCCGGACGGGCGTGTGACGATGGACCTGCAGGGGTATGAAGCATGGGTAGAAGCGGGCCAGGCTGGAAACGAGCCAGCGCGTCCTCCTACGAAATCACGTTCCAGTTCCAGGGGCGGCGGTGCCGGGAGCGGGTCGCGCTTGAGCCCAGCGCCGCTAACGACAAGCGGATAGCTCAGTTCCGTGCCGCGGTGATCGAGTCGATCGACCGCGGCACGTTCGATTACGCGTACACCTTCCCGCACAGCGAGCGCGCACGGCAGTTCGCTGTGGAGACCGGCGTGGGCATGACCGTGCGCCAGCATCTGGAAGAATGGCTGGAGCGGACCCGCCCGACCGTGGCGGAGAGCACGTTCCGCGACTACCGCCGAAGTGTGATGAACGTCCTGATCCCCGCGTTCGGGGACTACCCCCTGCAGGATCTGCGCCGGCGGGATATCCGCGACTGGTGCGCGCGGTCGGAGCTCTCGAACAAGCGCATCGGCAACGTCCTGTCCCCTCTCCGGATCGCCCTGCGCGAGGCAGTCGAGGACGAACTGATCGACGCCAACCCACTGCACGGGTGGAGCTACAAGCGCAAGGAAGAGAAGGCGGCCGACCACGTCGACCCGCTGGGGGCCGACGAACAGCGCGCGGTCCTGACCGCCGCGCCGGAGGGAAGCGGGCGCAATCTGCTGCAGTTCGCGATATGGACCGGGATGCGGACCTCGGAGCTGGTGGCGCTGGAATGGCAGGACGTGGATTGGCGTCGCGGCGAGGTCCGCGTGCAGCGCGCGCAGGCGCAGGGCGTGCAAGCCGGGGCGACGAAAACCACCGCCGGCACGCGCGCGGTCCGTCTTCTGCCGCCGGCACTGGAGGCACTGAAAGCCCAGCGGGCGCTGTCGGAGCTGCACCCTAGCGGCCGGATCTGGCTCAACCCTCGCACCGGTGAACCGTGGACCGGCGACCAGGCCATCCGCAAAACCCTGTGGACCCCGACGCTCAAGCGCGCCAAGGTCCGATACCGGAACCCGTACCAGACGCGGCACACGTATGCGAGCATGATGCTGTCCGCCGGGGAGCCGCCGCGATGGGTCGCCTCGCAGATGGGGCACTCCGATCTGCACATGATCTTTCGGACCTACAGCCGGTGGATCCCCGACGCGAATCCCGAGGCCGGATCCGGGGCCGTGGCGGCGTTCTGGAGGGAGGCATAATCGAGCAAGAATGACAGCATTATGACAACCACGCCCCGGGAAACCGCGTCATAGAGCGCCTGAACGCGGGTTCGATTCCCGCCGCCTCCACCACATTCTGAAGACAATCAGGCGCCTGAGGGCGCCTTTTTTTGTTGCTTATGAGCGTTTACCAGGAAGATCTGACGATCACCACGCGGGGCCGCGGCAGCATCGCCGTCACCGATGCCGTGCGCGACATCATCCGTCGTTCGGGCATCACCACCGGCACCTGCCACGTCTTCCAGCACCACACCAGTGCCTCGCTGCTGATCACCGAGAACGCCGACCCGGACGTCCGGCGCGATCTGGAAACGATCCTGGCCCGGCTGGCGCCGGACGGCGACCCCGCCTACCGCCACGACATGGAAGGCGACGACGACATGGCCGCCCATGCCCGGGCCATGCTGACCCACAATGACCTCACTCTCCCGGTCACCCGCGGCCGCCCCGCTCTGGGTACCTGGCAGGGGGTCTTCCTCTGGGAACACCGTTACGCCGGACACGACCGGCGTATCACCGTGACCGTGCAGGGCGAATAACCCGTATTCTTCAGCCGGCCGCACCACCGGCCGGACGGGCATGCACGGTGATTTCCTCGCGATCGTGATACAGCTGGCGGGCGTGCACGCGAAATCCGTGCCCGGCCAGCCGGCCCTCCAGCCGATCAAGACATTCCCGCACGGTCTCGTAGCGCTTCTTCATCGGGAGCTTGAGGTTGAAGATCGCCTCTTCCGCCCATCCCGCCTCCAGCCAGTCGCCTATGCGGTCCGCGACGCGTCCGGGCCGGTCCACGATGTCGCACACCAGCCAGTGCACCGGACGCGACGGCATCCAGGTAAACGCATCCTCGCGCACATGCTCCACCTGGCCCCCGGCCATCAGGTCGGCATCCATCGGCCCGTTGTCCACGGCCTGGACATGCAGGCCATGGCGCACCAGCTGCCAGGTCCAGCCCCCCGGCGCCGCCCCCAGATCCACCGCCGTCATGCCCTCCGCCAGTCGCTGTTCGCGCTCCTCGGGAGTCAGGAAGTGGAACCAGGCTTCCTCGAGTTTCAGTGCGGAACGGCTGGGCGCTGCGCGCGGGGCCTTCAGCCGCAGGATGCCCCCCGGACGGTCGCTGCTGCTCTCCGGCGCGGCCAGACCCAGCTGCACACGGTCGCCGGCCGTCCAGAAACAATGCAGACGACGACCCTGCGCCTCGCCCTGCCCGCGCAGCGCGCCGGCCTTGCGCAGTGCCGAATCCAGCGGGCGCTCCAGTGCCTTTCCCAGGCGTCGAAGCTCCTTGCCCTCATTGGTATCCGGTGTCTCGTGCCAGATGGCCTCGAACGACCAGCCACTCGCGCGAATCCGTTCCACGACCGGGCTCACCCGGTCTTTGCGTGACAGGCCCTCCAGCGGATGCAGCGCCGGGAGGCGCTGGCGCGCGAAGATCCGCTCATCCAGGGGAAAGGCGTCGCGCAGCGGTGCCGGATCGCCATCGGCCGATAACAAGCGGACGAAGGCCGTCCCTTCAACGAACTGTGGATAGACGGCCAGGCCTTCGCGCGCGGCTTCCGCGGCCAGCTCGCCGGCCAGGTCCTTTTCGAATCCTGCCCGGCAATAAAAAAGCAGTTCTTCCATGATCCTCCCCAAGTAATTCCGCGCGCCTGCGGCGCCCTGTGGAGCGGCCCCGGCCGCGAATCGCGGCGCCAATCAACACCCCGCGTTGTTCGCGTGCAAGCACGCTCCCATCAAGGGTACCCCGAGAAACCACCCCGGGAGCCTTTCCGGGATCCCTCCTTCACTCGGGGCCTCTCGGGGGCAACAAAAAGGGCCGCCCCTCGCGGGACGGCCCTTCACAATCCGGCTCCGGGTCACAAGGATCCGGAGCAACTGGCGGCCTTAGCGAGCCAGGCCGGGATCGCCCTCCACGTTCTTCAGCTTCGGCAGGTAGGGCTCGCCCACGTTGACCGTATCCTGGTTGCGCAGCCAGTTACCCACCACTTCCCAGACCGGGGGCGTGTCATGCGGCTGATGCACGTCGGCCCAGCCCGCCACTACATAGCGCCGTTCCGGATCCATGGGTTCGCCATTGATCTCCATGTCGGTGATGCGCTCGCCCATCGGCTTGTGCGGGTCAATGGTGTAGCGGATACCGCCGGTGCGCACCATGTCGCCACCGCGATGACGATACGGATCTTCGTTGAAGATCGAGTTGGCCACGTCTTCCATCGCGTGCTTGAGATCCGCGCCGGTCATCTCGTTGCGCGTGGTCTCGGAGTACGTCGTCGCGGTCTGGGTCATCAGCTCTTCGAAAGTGATCGGCTGGCCCGGCAGCACGCTCACGCCCCAGCGGAAACCCGGTGACAGCGCGACTTCGGCATCCATCTCTTCCATCATCGCCTGCACGATGACCTCGTCGAAGGTCCCGTTGAAGTTGCCGCGGCGGTAGAGGACGTCGTCGGTCACCGCCAGTTCTTCCCGCAGCTGGTCCTCGAACGGCTTGCGCACCTCTTCGATGTGCGCCTCCATCTCCGGATCCGCGTCCAGCATGTTGGCGAACACCGGCAGCATCTTGAAGCGGTAGTCCTTGATGCCGCTGTCGTTCACATCCAGATCCAGCACACCCAGGAACTTGCCGTTGGAACCGGCGTTGGTCACCAGCGTGCGCTCGCCCGCGGCGTTCTCGATCTCCAGCGCACCGGGGATCGCGTCGTGAGTGTGGCCGCCCATGATCACGTCGACGTCACGCAGCCGGCGGGCCATTTCGATGTCCGTCACCATGCCGTTGTGCGACAGGATCGCCACGACCTTCGCGCCCTTCTGACGCACCTCGTCGATCATCTGCTGCATCTTGTCGTCACGGATGCCGAACGACCATTCCGGGAACATGTAATCCGGATTGGCCACCGAGGTATACGGGAAGGCCTGCCCGATCACGGCCACCGGGACGCCGTTCATCTCGCGGATGGTGTAGGGCTCGAAGATCCGGTCACCCCAGTCGCGATCCTCGACGTTCTGCGCGACGAAGTCGATGCCGTTGGGCTTGAAGTCGTTCTCGATGACTTCCTTGACGCGCTCGTCACCGAAGGTGAACTCCCAGTGACCGGTCATCACGTCCACGCCCAGCAGCTTCTGCGCGTCGACCATGTCCTGCCCGCCGGTCCACAGCGAGGTCGCCGAACCCTGCCAGGTGTCGCCACCGTCCAGCAGCAGGGAGTTCGGCCGGTCCGCACGCAGGCGCTTCACCAGCGTCGACAGATGCGAGAAGCCGCCGACCCGACCGTATTTCTCGGCCGCCTCGGCGAAATCGAGGAAGGTCAGCGCATGGGCCTCGGGCGTGCCCTTTTCGACCCCGAAGTGGTCAAGCAGCGCCTCGCCGGCCAGCACCGGCGGCTTGCCCTGCATGTCCCCCACGCCAATGTTTACGTCCGGCTCACGGAAATAGACCGGGCGCAGCTGCGCGTGGCAGTCGGTGTAGTGCAGCAGAGACACGTTCCCGAACGGAGAAATGTCGTAGAAATCCGACGGCGCGCGCTGCCAGTCGATGCTCTCGCCCGCCCAGGCATTGGTGGCGAGGCCGGCCGCGCTGGCGGCCACCATGACTTCGAGGAATTCCCTCCGCGTGAGGTTCATATACCACTCCTGAGTGTTAGGACCTGAATGAAGAAAGCCGTCTGCCGGATCGCGCCGACAGACGCCCTGGTGAACCAAAAGACGTCGGCCCGACATCCGTTATTCCGTCCGGACACCGACCATAGCTACAGCGTGACGCGGAACGCCGCCTGCGTCGCAAAACGCCCACACAGGAAGGGGGCACAAAAAAGGCCCCTTCGTCCTGAAGGGGCCAACACGCGACATACACCACTCAACGGTGCCCGGCCCGGGGCAGAGACCCTGCCGGCGACCACCACCGCAGAAAGCGGACAGTTCGAGTGTAGCGTCGGCACAAAGCGAGTTCGTGATGCAGATCAACGAGTAATGCCGGCACACCCCGGAGGCCTGCCCCTCGGGACCGCGCGGTCTCGTCCATTGCACACGGCGCCGATGTCGTTTAACCTTTCGCAGCTTACGGAGAGGTGGCCGAGCGGTCGAAGGCGCACGCCTGGAAAGTGTGTATACGGTAACCCCGTATCGAGGGTTCGAATCCCTCCCTCTCCGCCAGATTCTTGAACCAGGGGGCAACCGGGCCCCTGGTTCCATGTAAATCCCGGTCGGACGAGGGATTCGAACCCGAGGAATCGAGCAAACCGGGTTCGACGGGTGCCGCACCGCGGCACCCGAACATCGCCGCAGGCGATGGCCCGGAGGGCGAGCCACAGCGTGGCGAGTAATCCCTCCCTCTCCGCCAGATTTCAGGGGGTATTCCGGTCCATCCGACCGGATTCCGGCGCCCGCAGCGGGCAACGCCGGAACTCGGCAGAAAAGGGCCCTCGCGGCCCTTTTTTTACATCGGCTCCGCGTATGGCGCGCACTCCGCGCCGGGACCAGGGAAGAATGGGCAACCCCAAGGATCAAACGGGCGACCACCGCACCCGCTGGCTGGGCTCCCTCGTCAACCTGCCGCGCCGAACCAAGCGCTGGCTGATGGTCGCGGCCGATGTGGTCATGCTCCCGCTCGCCCTGTGGACGGCCTTCGCCCTCCGGCTGGCCGAACCCCTGCCCGAAGCCCTGATCAATGCCTGGTGGCTGTTTCCACTGCTGCCGGTGGTCGGTGTGTTCATCTTCGCCCGGCTGGGCCTCTACCGTGCCGTGGTTCGTTTCATGGGCACCCGCGCGGTATGGTCCGTGGCCACCGGGGTCGTCCTGCTCGCCGGATTCCTCTGGGCGGCCGCGGCGATTGGGCGGCTGGACGACTTCCCTCGCCTGGTCCCGGTGGCCTTCGCCCTCCTGGCCTTCATCTACGTGGGCGGCAGCCGTTTTCTCGTGCGCAGCTGGTACCAGAACGTGAACGAACTGCGCCGCCACGCGGAACCCGTACTGGTCTATGGCGCCGGTGCTGCCGGGATGCAGCTCGCGGCCGGCCTCGGTACCACCGGGCAGTTCCGCATCGTCGCCTTCATCGACGACAACCCCGCCCTGCAGGGCCAGGCGATCAACGGCATTCGGGTCCACCCCCCGCGGATGATCGGCACGCTGATGCACCAGTACGGCATCCGGCGCATCCTGCTGGCCGTTCCTTCGGCCTCGCGCTCGGCGCGCAAGGCCATCCTGGAGCGCCTCGAGCCCTATCCACTGCACGTGCAGTCGGTACCCTCCATGGAGGCCGTCGTCTCCGGCCAGGCACGCCTGGACCAGCTCGAGGATATCGACGTGGCGGATCTCCTGGGACGCGACCCGGTCCCGCCTCAGCCGGACCTGCTGCAATGCAGCATTGTGGATCGCCGCGTAATGGTCACCGGTGCCGGGGGTTCCATCGGCTCGGAGCTGTGCCGGCGCATCCTCCGCCAGGGACCGGCCGAACTCGTCCTTTTCGAACGCAACGAATTCGCGCTCTACCGTATCGAACAGGAGATGCAGGCCCTGCGCGACGAGCTCCGCGTGGACTGCCCGATCCATGCCGTTCTGGGGTCGGTCACCCTGCCCCGGCGGGTGGAATCCGTCCTCGACCGGCACCGAATCCAGACCCTTTACCATGCGGCCGCCTACAAGCACGTACCCATCGTCGAGGAGAATGCCGTCGAGGGAGTGCGCAACAATGTCCTCGGCACGCGGGTGCTGGCCGACGCCGCGATCGCGGCCGGCGTGGAACGATTCATCCTCATCAGTACCGACAAGGCCGTACGCCCCACCAATGTCATGGGCGCGAGCAAGCGGCTGGCGGAAATGATCCTGCAGGACCGGGCAGCCGGCGCCCCGGCTACCCTGTTCTCCATGGTGCGCTTTGGCAACGTCCTCGGATCGTCCGGTTCCGTAGTGCCCCTGTTCCATCGCCAGATCCGGGAGGGCGGCCCCGTCACGGTGACCCACCCCGAGATCACGCGCTACTTCATGTCCATCCCGGAGGCCGCCGAGCTGGTGATCCAGGCCGGCACCATGGCCGGCGGCGGTGAGGTCTTTGTTCTGGACATGGGCGAGCCCGTACGAATCCAGGATCTCGCCCGACGCATGATCCGCCTGCACGGCCGCCAGGTCCGGGATGACAGCGGCAACCCGCCCGACGGCATTGCCATCCAGTTCACCGGGCTGCGCCCGGGCGAAAAGCTCTACGAAGAACTGCTCATTGGCGACAACGTGGAGAGCACGCGCCACCCCCGCATCATGCAGGCCCGCGAAGACCGGGCACCGGCGGATGCCCTGAGCGAGGCACTGGAGGCTCTGGAACGCGCCGACCAGGCCATGGACGCCGCGGCGACCCGCGCATGTCTGCGGGAGATCGTTCCCGAATATCGTCCCGCCGGGTGAACCGGGGCTTCCGTTACTTGTACGAGTAGTGGTAGTAGCCGTAGCCGTAACTGGCACTGGCGGTGGCTTCCATGGAATTCAGGATCGCACCCCGCGTCTCCACGCCCGCACTCTCCAGACGACGCCGCGCCGCCTCGATCTCGCGCGGCGGGTTGAGCTGGAAACGCACCACCATCAGGGTGGTCGAGCAGTGGCGCGCCACCACGGAGGCGTCCGTCACCGCGAGGATCGGCGGCGTATCGATCAGCACCAGGTCGTACTGCCCGCTCGCCTGATCGAGGAACCGGGTAAAACGCTCGTTCATCAGCAGCTCGGCGGGATTCGGGGGTGCCGAGCCCCTGGCCATGTAGTCCAGCCCCTCGATATCGGTCTCCCGGATGGCTTCTCCCGGCGTCAGCTTCTCCGACAACAGATCGGACAGCCCGCCCGCGCTGCCCTCGCCGAATGCATGGTGGACGTGGCCCTTGCGCATGTCGGCGTCGACCACCAGGACTTTCTGGCCTGCCTGCGCACACACGGCCGCCAGGTTCACCGAGATGAAACTCTTGCCGACACCCGGACTCGGACCGGTGATTACCAGCCGGTTGTCCGCCGCCTCGAGCATCGCGAAATGCAGGCTGCTGCGCAGCCCACGCAGCGCCTCGATGGCCCCGTCCGTCGGGGAATACGAGGCCAGCACCCCCGTCACGATTCCTTTTTCCGCGGCGGCCCCGCGTCGACGCCCGCTTTTCAGATCACGCCGCCGCCGCAGCCGCTTGACGAGTTTCTGCTGCACGTCCGACAGCGGTACGGTCGCATAGACCGGTAGATCCAGTTCCTCGATCTGCTCCTGTGATTCAACGCCCCGGTTGAGCATCCCGCGCAGCAGCACCAGCGCCACCGAAAGCATGCCGCCAAGGACCGTCGCCAGCGCCACGATCAGCCCCCGCTGTGGCTCCACCGGTGACGGCAGAACGGCGGCATCGTCCAGGATGCGAACATTCCCCACCGTGCTGGCTCGCGTGATGTCCATCTCCTGCATGCGATTGAGCAGCTGGACATAGACTTCCTGGTTCACTTCGACATCGCGCTGCAGGCGGAGCACCTGCTGCTGGGTTTCCGGCAGCCCACCGATCTCCTGCTGCAGTTCCCGGCGCTCGTTCTCCAGTTGCTCGCGCTTTTCCAGCAGGGTGACGTAGGTCGGATGGTTCTGCGTGTACCGACGGGAGATCTCCGCCTCCTCGAATTCCAGCTCGGTGATCTGGCGCTCCAGGTCCACCAGCCGGTCGAGGACCGCCTGCGTCTCCATGGACATGTCGACGCTTTCCTGCTCCACCTGATACTCGTTCAGGGCGTCTTCCGCTTCCCGCAGCCGTGCCCGTACCTGGGGCACCTGCTCTTCCAGGAACTCCAGGCTCTGTTCCGCCTCCGCGGCCTGACGTTCGACGTTCTGTCGGCGATAGATGTCACTGATCGCGTTCAGGGCGCCGCGAGCCTGTTCCGAATCGGTGTGGGTGAACGTCAGGCTGAAGACGCCACTCTCATTGCCCTGTTCCGTGGCCTGGAAACGGTTGCGCAGATCGCGTATCGCGGCCAGCCGAGCGCGGCGCTGGAGTTCGAAGCGGGCCCCGGCCTCGGCCGAAATGTCCTCCACAAACAGGATGACCTGCCCGTCGAGGAAGCTCGCCTCCTCCCCGGTTCGGCCTTCTCCCAGGACCCGATCGTCGTGGGCCAGGCGGAACCGATCCTCGCCGGTGACCTGCAGTGTCAGGGTTTCCCCCTCCATCGCGGGCGTGACCCGCAGGTCGCCCACCGTCAGCGATTCTCCGGACCACGCATAGCGCTCGGCGACTCCGCCCAACATGGCGGCCCGGCTCCGGTCCCAGTCCTGGCGGACCAGAAAATCTCCGATCACCGGCAGGCGCACCGGACGCACGATCAGGTCCAGGCGCTCGCGATCCACCGCCTGACCCAGCACCATGCGCGAACGCAGGATCTCCAGCTCCGCCGATGCACGCGGCTCGCGCCCCAGCATCTCCCGCATGTCGTTCAGTGGCGCACTGACACCGCCGGTATCCTCCACCTGGACCAGCGCATCCGCCTGGTAAACCGGCGTCGAGAGGGTCGCATACGCCCCACCGCCCAGCATGAACAGGAACGTAATGCCGACGATCCACCACTTGTGATCGAGCAGCAGTCCGAGCAGCCGGCCAAGGTCGATCTCGTCATCCGCCGGCGGCGGGGAAGCGGGGGTCTGCGTCATGGGTTACCTGTTCCTGTCGTGGCGCGGCCGGGAGATCAGCCCAGTCGCTCCGCCCAGCTCTGTGCGGCTTCGGTCAGCAGCGCGTGCACTTGCCGAAATGCCTCGTCGCTCTTGCCATAGGGATCGGGAATATCGCGCCCGCGACCGTCATCCAGCCAGTGGCCGAAACGCATGGTCTTGCCCAGGGCACGGGGGTGGTTGCGACCGATTGCCTGGCGCTGCCCGTCGCTCATCACCAGCACCAGATCCGATTGCTCGAGCATGCCGGTGGTCAGTTGCCGGGCCTGGTGACCGGACACGTCCAGGCCATCGGCCTCCGCCAGTGCCCGGGCCTGCGGCGCGACACCCTCGCCGACCAGCGCGCCCAGACCGGCCGAGCCAATGCTGCGCTCCGGGGCATGCCGGCGCAGCATCGCCTCGGCCACCGGACTGCGACAGATGTTGCCCGTACATATCACCAGGATCCGTTCAAACATCCGTTCCACCCTGCCCGGTCAGAAGTCGTCGCGCAGCTCGCGCACGTCGCGCGTCGCCTGGGAGGCACGATAAACAGCGTTAACAGTCGGCAGCAACTGATTGATCACACGGTTCCAGCGCCCCAGGGGTGTCGTCGTCACATAGACGATATCCATGGGTTCGAGCTCGAACTCCGTCCCCAGCACCAGGGCCGTGGCATCCCGGGCGTCCAGCTGGTAAACCGTCGCCAGCAGGTCACTGTCCGGCGGCGCCTGACGGACCACAAAGATGCCGCTGGCATCCGCCGTCGCCTCGTTGAAGCCACCGGAATCGGTAAGTGCGTCGGTCAGCGAGATCCGTCCGCGTCCCATCGGGATACTGCGCGGTTCGCCCACCTCGCCCAGCACATACGCCTTCTGGTCTGTGGTGTCCGGCACGTGCAGCACGTCGCCATCCCGGAGCACGCGGTTCTCGGACAGATCGCCCTCGCTCAGCATCGCGTACATCGACAGCGGCACTTCTTCACCATCGCGTGTCAGACGTACGTTGTGCCAGTTCGCCTCCTCGGTCAGGCCACCGGCATCATTGATCGCGTCCAGCACCGTCAGCGGAACGTTGGTCACCGGCTGGCGCCCCGGTTCGCGCACCTCGCCGGTCACGTGCACCTGCTGCGAGCGGTAATCCGCCACCAGCACTTCTACCTGCGGATCATTGATGACCGCGGCGAGTTCTTCCGCGAGGATGTCCCGCACTTCGGCTACCGTTCGACCCTCGACCTCCACACGGCCGACGAACGGATAGAAGATGGTCCCGTCGGAATGCACCGTATTGCCGGATTCGGCCGCCGAGCGTTCCGAACCGGCCGGGATCGTCAGTTCGGGATGGTCATAAACGATGATGCTGAGCACGTCGCCGCGACCGATCCGGTAGTCGTACCGCGTGTCATCCGCCTCGAGCTCCTCGCGTGCCTGTTCCAGATCCGGCTGGACGGGATCCTCGGCCTCCTGACGAACCAGACCGCGGGTGATCGGCTTCACTTCCACCATGTCGTGCAGTGGTTCGCTCTCGGCGCGCTCCTGAATGAAACCACCCGGCGCAAACCCGCAGCCCGACAGGGCGACGGCGACCACGAGAGGCACCGCGGTTTTCCAGCTTCCTGCTGCGATCATTGGCAACTGCACCCGGGTTTGGCGATCTCTGAAGGCCGCAAGGATACAGCTCGGTGCGGGCATGTTCCACAGTTCCGGCCCCATCCTTTCCGAGTATCGGAGCGGTCCCTCAGCCGGACCGCGAACGTGTACATTGATCCACGTTTCCTTACCATGCGCGGATTCCGAAACCCGATCTTCAAACCGTCATCTCGGAGTACCGATGTCCGAAGCAGCCACGCTGATCCTGAGCGCCTCCTGGGTGCTGCCCGTGGTTCCACGGGGGGCCGTCCTGGAAGACCATGCGGTAGTCGTTCGCGACGGTGCGATCCTGGCCGTAAGGCCCCGCGAGCAGGCCCTCGCCGAGCATCCCGAGGCCCGCCACGAACATCGCGAGGGGCACGCCCTGATGCCGGGGCTGGTGAACGCACACACCCACGCCGGGATGACTCTGTTGCGCGGCATCGGCAGCGACCAGCCGCTGATGGAGTGGCTGAAGCGCTACGTATGGCCGGTGGAGGGCCGGCTGCTTTCGCCGGAATTCGTCAACGAAGGCACCCGGCTGGCTGCCGCGGAGATGCTGCGTGGCGGCACCACCTGCTTCTCCGACATGTATCTGTTCGTGGGGGACGCCGCCGCCGCGGTCGATGCCAGCGGCATCCGCGGGGTGATGGGCCTGACGGTGTTCGACTTCCCCACCCCCTGGGCGCAGACCCCGGACGAATACTTCCAGCGTGGCCGCGAGGTGGTGGAGACCTGGGGCGATCACCCCCGCATTCGTTTCACCGTCGCTCCTCACGCGCCCTACACCGTCGGTGACGAGAGCATGCAGCGGGTGGGCGAGCGCGCGCGGGAGCTGGGCGTGCCGGTGCACACCCACGTGCACGAAACCGCCGGCGAGGTGGAGGAGGCGGTGAGCAACGGCGGTGAACGCCCGCTGGCCCGCCTCGCTCGCCTGGGCCTGCTGGACCAGCCGTTCATGGCGGTGCACATGACCCAGGTCAGCGACGAAGACCTGGCCCTGCTGGAGAACCGGCCGGTGTCGATCACGCACTGTCCGGAATCCAATCTCAAGCTGGCGTCCGGCTTCTGCCCGGTGGCACGCCTGGACCGGGCCGGGATCAACCTCGCGCTGGGCACCGACGGGACCGCCTCCAACAACGACCTCGACATGATCGGCGAGATGCGCACCGCGGCCCTGCTGGCCAAGGGCGTGAGCGGCGATGCGGCCGCGCTGCCGGCCGAGCGCGTGCTGGAGATGGCGACCCTGGGCAGCGCGCGCGCCCTGGGGCTGGACCACGAGATCGGCTCGCTGGAAACGGGCAAGCGCGCCGACCTGATCAGCCTCGACCTGACCTCCCCGGAGCTGCAGCCGGAACACGATCCGCACGCACGCATCGTCTATGCCGCCACCCGCGAGGCCGTGCGCGACGTGTGGGTGGACGGCCGGGCGTTGCTCGCCGACCGCGAACTGCTTACGCTGGACCTTGAGGCCATCCACGCCAGCGCCGTTCGGTGGCAGGGCCGCGTGGCCGAGACCCTGCAAGCCTGCGAGAGCTGAACCGCCCATGACCCAGACGCACTCCAACGTCGATCCGGCCGAGATCCACAAATTCACGGATCGCGCGCACGAATGGTGGGACCCCAACGGGGCCTTCGCCACCCTGCACGCGATCAACCCGCTGCGTCTGGAATGGATCGACGGGCACGCCGATCTCGCCGGCAAGAAGGTGCTGGACGTCGGCTGCGGCGCCGGGATCCTGTCCGAGGCGATGGCCGTGCGCGGGGCCGAGGTCACCGGACTCGATGCCGGAGCCGAACACCTGGAAGTCGCTCGCGAGCACGCCCACGACAGCGGTGTTTCCGTGCGTTATCTGCACGTAACGGCCGAGGAGCACGCGGAAAAACACCCGGGCGAATACGACGTGGTCACCTGCCTGGAAATGCTGGAACACGTGCCGGACCCGGAGAACGTGATCGACGCCCTGTGCCGACTGGTCCGGCCCGGCGGCTGGATCTTCCTCTCCACCATCAACCGCACGCCGCGCGCGTTTGCCGAGGCCATCGTGGGCGCCGAATACGTGATGCGCCTGCTGCCGGCCGGTACCCACGAGTACGGCCGTTTCATTCGTCCGTCGGAACTGGCCGCGCAGCTGCGCCGGCACCAGGTGGAAGTGGCGGACATGACCGGGCTCACGTGGTCGCCGCTGTCCGGACGCTATCGCCTGACCCCGAACACCGACGTCAACTACCTGATGGCCGCACGCGCATGAGCCACGAACCGGGCGCGGTCCTGTTCGATCTGGACGGGACCCTCCTCGACACCGCACCCGACATGCACGCCGCGCTCAACCGGCTGCTGGCCGAGAACGACCGCGCGCCCCTGCCCTTCGATGCCGTGCGCAACCATGTATCGCACGGCTCGCATGCCCTGGTCACCCTGGCCTTCCCCGACGCGCCGGAGGCCCGGACCGAGGCTCTGAAGAAGCGCTATCTGGAGATCTATGCGCGCGACCTGTGCATCGCGACCGGGCTGTTCCCCGGCATGGATGTCCTGCTGAACGAGATCGAGGCGCGCGGCTGGCACTGGGGCGTGGTCACCAACAAGCCCGCGTGGCTGACCGAACCGCTGCTGGAGGCCCTGGGCCTCGCCCCGCGCATGAGCGCGATCGTCTCCGGCGACAGCCTCGCACGGCGCAAGCCGGACCCCGACCCCATGTGGCTGGCCGCCCGCCAGACCGGGATCGAGCCCGCGCGCCACTGCTACTGGGGCGATGCCGAGCGCGACATCGCCGCCGGCCGTGCCGCCGGCATGAGCACTCTCATCGCCGCCTGGGGCTATATCGATGCCGGTCAGGATCCCGACGGCTGGGGCGCCGACGGTGTCCTGGACCATCCCGGCGACTTCTGGGGCTGGCGCGAGACGTTCACCCGCGCTGCCGGCTGAGCAAACAGCCCTCCTTGCAGGGGCCGAGCCCCGGCGAGCGCCCGCCGCCCGTCCGATCGGCCGGAGGGCCGGCCTCCCACACAGGACAAAACCGGCATAATGGGTGCACCAAGATCCCCGACTGGAGCTGACATGGCCCGCCCCGACATCGCCGCTGCCTATCGGCATTGCCGCCAGCGTGCCCGGTCGCACTACGAGAACTTCCCCGTCGCCTCGCGCCTGCTGCCACGCAAGCTGCGCGACCCGGTGGCCGCGATCTACTGCTATGCGCGCGACGCCGACGACCTCGCCGACGAGGATTCGCGCCCGGTCGAGGCCCGCCGCGCCGATCTGCAGGCGATGCAGGAGCACGTCCGCGCGCTGGACGACCCGGCCGCGGAGACCGCCCCCGAATGGATCGCGCTCGCGGATGCGAAGAAGCGCTTCGACCTGCCCGTTGAACCCTTTGTCGACCTCGCGGACGCGTTCATCCAGGACCTGGAAAAGACCCGCTATGCGGACATCGGCGAGGTGATGGAATACTGCCGGCGTTCGGCCAACCCCGTCGGCCGGCTGATCCTGCACCTGCAGGGCGACCCCGACGACGCAATGCTGGGCCAGTCGGATGCCATCTGCACCGCCCTGCAACTCATCAACTTCTACCAGGACCTGCACCAGGACATCCGCGAGAACGACCGCATCTATCTGCCGCAGGACGAGATGGCCCGCTACGGGGTGACCGAGGTGATGCTGCGCGAGCGGCTCAACACCCTGCCCCTGCAGAACCTGATGCAGTTCCAGTACGCCCGCGCCGACCGCCTGCTGCGTGCCGGCGCCCCGCTGGGCGGAACCCTGCGCGGGCGGCTCGGTCTCGAGATCCGTGCCATCGTCAATGGCGGCGCGCGCGTGCTCTGGCGCCTGCGCCAGGAGAACGATGCCTTCGCCCGCCCCCGCCTGGGCGCGCGCGATATGGCGGTGGTCCTGTGGCACAGTCTGCGGCCGCGCCGACGGGGACGCGGTAGCTGAACGTCCCCCCCGACCCGATCCCGACTCCGAACCATCACCCGGCTACTGACATGCAAACCAACCCGCTGCTGCCCGGCAACCACCCCCTGCGCGAGTCCATCCAGGAAGAGGTCCATACCCGTTTCTACGAGCCCCTGGATCCGCCGGCACGAGTCTCCTGGCTGACCCTGCTGAGCCCGCGCGAAGCCATCGACCGGGAACGCGAATGTGTGGCCGACCTGTGCCGGCGGTACGGAATCGAGCCCCCGCTGAACGGCGAGAACTTCGTGGCCGTGGACCTGGGCGAGTTCCGCCTGCGCTGGGAACGCCACAACGAATTCTCCACCTGGGCGTTCTTCGTTGTGAACGAACCCCGGCAGGAACCGTTTACCCATCCCGCCATTCATCGGGTGCCCATCGACTGGCTGACCGGCCTGCCGGGGGAGACCATTGCCGCCATCCACCTGGAGCTGGAACCGCGCGAGGCCCCGGTGCGCAGCATGCGGGATCTGGGGGAGCTGTTCGCGCCCTATTCGTTCGCCGGCAACGGGGTCTCCGGAGGCGATGGCCGGGTGTTCACCGATTTCCGGGTACGCGAGGACGGCTTCGAGCGTTTCCTGGTCCGCGACGTGGATCTGTCACCCCGTCAGGCCGGGCGCCTGGTGCAGCGCGTACTCGAGCTGGAGACCTATCGCCTCATGGCCCTGCTCGCCCTGCCGCTGGCCCGCGAGCTGATGCCCGAGCTCAACGAACTGGAGGGCCGCCTCAACGACATCAACGACGAGATGGCCGGCATCTCCGATCGCTTCGGCGGCACCGACCGCGAACAGCGGCTGCTGGCCGCGCTGTCCGATCTGGCCGCCGATGTCGAGCGCATGGGCAGCCACACGGCGACCCGCTTCCACGCCGCACGCGCCTATGCCTCCATGGTGGACAAGCGCGCCGAGGAACTGCGCCCCGTGCGTATCCCGGGTCTGCAGACCCTGTGCGAATACCTCGGCCGCCGTCTGGACCCGGCCATGCGCACCTGCCGCTCGCAGGACGAACGGCTCAACAACCTCGCGACCCGGATTCACCGGACCACCTCCATGCTGCGCACCCGGGTGGACGTCGCCGTGGAAAACCAGAACCGCGACCTGCTGCGCTCCATGAACCGGCGCGCCCATCTGCAGCTGCGCCTGCAGGAGACCGTCGAAGGACTGTCGGTGGTGGTGATCTCCTATTATCTGACCAGCCTGCTGGCCTATTTCCTGCGCGGGATGGACGAAGCCGGCACGCTCCCGATCCCGGTCAACATCGCCATCGGTGCCACCGTCCCGGTGGTGGTCGGCGGGGTGTGGTATGCCCTGCGCCGCATGCGCGCGCGCATCACCGCCACTCACGGCGAGGACGGGCGCCAATGACGGCGAGCAGGATTCCCGTCGCATGATGCCGTGTTCACACGTCTGTAACACGCCTGTTATGCAATGCGGTCATCACGCAACCGGAGGCCGACATGGCTGTTTCGATCCTGCTTGTGGAGGATGACCTCGCCATTCGCGAGATGCTCCGCCTGCCCCTCAACCGGGCCGGCTACGATCTGCGCGAGGCAGGCGACGTCCGCAGCGCGCGCACCGACCTGCTCCAGGACCCGCCCGATCTGGTCCTGCTGGACTGGATGCTGCCGGACATCAGCGGGCTCGACTGGGCCCGGGAACTCAAGGCCAGCCCCGTCACCAAGGACATTCCGGTGATCATGCTGACCGCGCGCGGCGAGGAGGAAGACCGCGTCCGCGGGCTGGACGTCGGCGCCGATGACTACATCGTCAAACCGTTTTCGCCGCGCGAGCTGGTGGCGCGGATCAAGGCCGTGCTCCGGCGCACCACGCCCACCAGCTCGGAGGAGCCGGTGGAGGTCCGCGGTCTGGCGCTCGATCCGGTCTCGCACCGGGTCAGCGGCAACGGGCAACCGGTCAGCCTTGGCCCCACCGAATACAACCTGCTGCATTTCTTCATGACCCACCCCGACCGGGTGTTCACCCGCGAGCAGCTGCTGGACAAGGTCTGGGGCACCAACGTCTACGTGGAGGAACGCACCGTGGATGTCCACATCCGTCGCCTGCGCAAGGCCCTGGCCGAAACCGGACACGACGACCTGGTGCAGACGGTGCGGGGCTCCGGTTACCGTTTCTCCGACCAGCCCTGACCGGACCCGCCCCTTGCAGCCCCCCTTCAACCCCTGGCCACGGGTTATTGCCCGCAACCTGCTCGCCGGCCTGATCATTCTCGGCACCGGATGGGCCCTGGGCTACCCGTGGATCACCGCGACGGCCCTGCTGACCGCCGCGCTGGGCTGGAACCTCCTGCAGCTCTACCGGCTGGAAAACTGGGCCCGTCGCGGCGGCCGCAGCGAGCCCCCGGATGCCCGCGGCATATGGGGCGAGATCTTCACCAACCTGCACCAGCGCCGCCAGCGGCGACTGCGCCGGGTGGCCGGTCTGCGGCGCACGCTGGAACGCTACCGCGACTCGGCCAGCGCCCTTCCCGACGCGGTGGTGGTACTCAACCCCGAGCACCGGATCGAATGGGCGAACCCCACCGCCGCGCGCCTGCTGGACCTGGAATGGCCGGCCGACGAGGGTCGCCGCATTACCCACCTGGTGCGCCATCCGGATTTCCTGCGTTTCATGGACCCCGCCACACCGCCGCAGGAGAGCCTCAACATGCCGTCGCCGCTGGATGCGAACCGGCGGCTGGAGATCCGTCTGGTGCCCTACGGCGAGCACCAGTACCTGCTGCTGGCGCGCGACACCACGCACCTGCACCGTCTGGAAGTGATGCGCCGGGATTTCATCGCCAACGTGTCCCATGAACTGCGCACCCCGCTGACCGTACTCTACGGCGTGGCCGAAACCCTCGAGGACGAACTGGTCGACCAGCCGGAACTGATGGACTCGGTACGCCTGCTGCGCGAACAGTCGGAGCGCATGAAACTGCTGGTGGACGACCTGCTGATGCTCTCGCGCCTGGAGACCGGCTCGGAACAGGGCGAGCAGACCTGGTTCAACCCGACCAAGATGCTGCGCAGCCTGATCGACGAGGCCGAACTGCTGTCCGGCGACCGCGGCCACCACCTCGCACTGGATGCCGAGCCCGATCTGGAGATCCTCGGCACCGAGACCGAGTTGCGATCGGCCTTCGCCAACCTGCTGTTCAATGCGATCAAGTACACCCCGGCAGGCACCCGGGTCACCCTGAGCTGGTCCGCAACCGACGACGGCGGCGCCACCCTCGCCGTGGACGACAACGGTCCCGGCATCGCCAGCCACCATCTGGAGAGGCTGACCGAGCGTTTTTACCGCGTGGACGATGCCCGCAGCCAGGATCGCGGCGGCACCGGCCTGGGTCTGGCCATCGTCAAGCATGTGCTGCTGCGCCACCAGGGACAGCTGCAGATCGACAGCGAACTCGGCGTCGGCAGCCGCTTCAGTTGCCATTTCCCGCCGCATACGGTGCGGCGCTGCGAAAATTGAATTCAGATCAACCAGGTCGTGCCGAGACGCAGTTCCGGGGCGGCCCCGGGAATCAGGTCCATCAACGCCCAGCCAAAGACCAGCGTGATGAACGCCCCGGAGAACAGCGTGGCCGCCCACAGGCCGATCCGGTTGCCGCGTTTCAGTCCCAGCAGTTCACGCAGAGCCACATACAGCAGCGCAAGGCTGTACAGGATCAGGGCCAGCGCGAGGCCGTTGCCCCAGGGCCAGGGGAACGCCGCGACCACGTTGCCCAGCCATGCCGGGACCAGCCCCAGGGTCACGGCCATGGCGGCCCGCTCGGGACCCGCCGGCCCCTGGAACAGCTCCACGAGATAGTGAGCCGACAGGGTCAGCCCCGCGACCCCCACCGTCATGGCCAGCACGCTGTAGACGCCGAACCCCACCGGATCCGGAACGGACTCCGGGGGCAGCGCGGGTGGCATCAGCCCGTAAAGCCATTGACTGAGGATGACGCTGGTGAGCACCAGGGGCAGAGAGAAACGCAGGAACACGGCCTGCCACGAAGGCAGCGGACCGTGAGCGGCGAGCGAGCGCAGCACCGGTCCCGGACGAACCAGGACACGGGCGGCCAGGGGCCAGACGCGAAGGGGACGATCAGCTTTCATGGGTGCACTGTATGGAGCGCCGATGACAATCCCGTTACAGCCCCCTGTCATGCTTCTGTCACGTTGCCGTCACCAAACTGCAAGCATGGCTCCCGATAATCCGGCATCAAGGACCCACCGATCCGACGCACCGTCAAGCAAGCACGAGGGAGTGACCCATGCTGTTCAAGCGTACCGTTCTGGCCGCCGCCGCGGCCGCCGCCCTTGCCGTCACACCGGCGATGGCCGATGTTGACCCGGACCTGCCGGCCTACCAGACCGTCAGCGGCATCTCCGGCAACCTGTCCAGCGAAGGCTCGGACACCCTGAACAACCTGATGGCACTGTGGGCCGAGGAGTTCCAGGACTTCTACCCGAACGTGAACATCCAGATCCAGGGCGCCGGCACCTCCACCGCCCCGCCCGCCCTGACCGAGGGCACCGCCGACTTCGGCCCGATGTCCCGCCAGCCGCGCGACAGCGAGCAGGCCGCGTTCGAGGAGCGCCACGGCTACGAGATGACCCTGGTGCCGGTGGCCATCGACTCCATCGCCGTGTTCGTGAACCGCGACAATCCGATCGAGGGGATGTCGATCGAACAGGTGGACGCGGTGTTCTCGTCCACCCGCCGCTGCGGCGGTGCCGAGGACATCAACCGCTGGGGCCAGCTCGGTCTGGAAGGCTCCTGGGCCAACCGCGACATCACCATCTACGGGCGTAACGCGGTCTCCGGCACCTACGGATACTTCCGCCAGCACGCCCTGTGCGACGGTGACTTCAAGAATGCCGTGAACGAACAGCCGGGTTCCGCCTCGGTCGTCCAGGGTGTCGCCGAGTCCCTCAACGGCATCGGCTACTCCGGTATCGGGTACAACACCTCCGGTGTCCGCGCCATCGCCCTCGGCGAGAGCGAGGATGCCCTGTACGAGCCGACTGCCGAGAACGCCGCTTCCGGCGACTACCCGCTGTCGCGCTTCCTCTACGTCGCGGTCAACAACCACCCGGAAGACGGCCTCGCCCCGCGCCAGGCGGAGTTCCTGAAGATGGTGCTGTCGCAGGAAGGCCAGGAGGTGGTCGTGCGTGACGGCTTCGTCCCGCTGCCCGAGACGGTCGCCAAGCGCCAGCGCGAGGCCCTCGGCCTCGAATAACCGGTGCACCTCCCGCAATGGGGAGGCATCAGGGCCCGGACACTGTCCGGGCCTTTTTCGTTTATGCCTCTCTCCTCGAGCCGCTGCGCGTTCAAATGCCTGTCACCGCAGTGTCATCGGACTGTCACAACCCGCCCTTAGGATCCATGCCAACGACCGTCACGCGCCCGTCGATATTTCAGGGGAACCGAATGCCCGGCACCATCGCGAACACCACTCTCGACCGCTTCCAGCGCTGGCGCCGCGCCAAGGACACCTCGGCCCGCTACCTGATCGGATTCTTCGGTCTGGCCGTGATCGGCGCCCTGACCCTGATGTTCGTCTACCTCCTGAGCGAAACCCTCCCGATGTTCCAGGGCGCCTCGCTGGAGGAACGCGCGGCCTACGATGCGCCCGGCGGGGCCGACACGGGGACCATCCACCTGGCGGTCAATCGGCATCGCGAAATGGCCGTGCGTCTGACCGAAGACCGTCGGGCGGTCTTCTTCCGCCCGTACAGCGGCGAGGTGGTAAGCGAACAGCCGCTGCCGATCCCGGATGACGTACGGGTCACCAGTTTCAGCATGGCCGAACCGCGCACGCGCCTGGTCGCGGCCGGCCTGGACAACGGCCAGGTGCTGGCCATCGAATACGAATACAACGAACGCTTTACGCCGCAGGGTCGCGAATACGATCCGGGCCTGGTGTACCCCCTGGGGGACGAGGATTCGGCGCTGCTGGACGTGGACTCCGAGGGCCGGGCCATCGACGTGGTCGGCATCCAGCGAGGCTCCAGCGGCGTGCGGGTGGCCGCAGCCACCGAGGACGGCGACCTGCGGCTGGTCAACTTCGAGGAACGCACCTCGATGATGACCGGCGAGACCGAGGTCACCCGTTCAGCCCACGACCTGCCCTCCCTGCCCGAGGGCGCGACGCCGACCCGCATCCTGGTCGACATCACCGGGCGCAACCTGATGGTAGGTGACGACCGGGGCCGGCTGCATTTCTTTGACATCAGCACCCCGCGCAACGCCCGGCTCATCGACAGCAAGCGCGTGGTGCGCGGGGACGATGCCGAGGTGACCTCGCTGGAATACATCCTGGGGACGGTCTCCGTCGTGGTCGGGGGCTCGGATGGCTCGGTCGCCCAGTACATGCTGGTGCGCGACGAGGACAACGTGAACCGCATCACCCGCGTCCGCGACTTCCCGCAACATGCCGATGCGGTCACCAACACCCAGCCGGAATACATCCGCAAGGGGTTCGCCACCACCGACGCCTCCGGCGCCCTGGCGGTCCATTACCCGACCTCGCAGCGCACCCTGCTCCAGCAGACGATCAGCGACCGTCCCCTCTACCGCGCGTACATCGACCCGCGCAATCGGATGCTGATCGCGATCGACGATGCCGAGACCTGGTTCGTGAACGACCTGTCCAACCCGCACCCGGAAGTCTCCTTCCACGTGCTGTGGCAAAAGGTCTGGTACGAGGGCCGTTCCGGCGGCGACTACGTGTGGCAGTCGTCATCCGCCACCGACGAATTCGAACCCAAGTTCTCGCTGGTGCCGCTGACCCTCGGCACGGTCAAGGCCGCCTTCTACGCCATGCTGTTCGCCACCCCGCTGGCCATCATGGGGGCGATCTACAGCGCATATTTCATGTCGAGCCGCATGCGCAGCCTGACCAAGCCCAGCATCGAACTGATGGAGGCCCTGCCGACCGTCATCCTGGGCTTTCTGGCGGGCCTGTGGCTGGCCCCGTTCATCGAGGCCAATCTGCCCGCGGTAGCCAGCATCCTGATCCTGCTCCCGCTGGCCATGCTGGTGATGGCCTTCGTCTGGACGCGGGTCCTGCCGGAGGGCGTACGCCGTGCGATCCCCGCAGGCTGGGAAGCCGCGATCCTGATCCCGGTGATCCTGCTGGTGGGCTGGTTCGCGGTGTTCATCAGCCCGCATCTGGAAATCTGGATGTTCAACGGGGATGCCCGCCAGTGGCTGACCGACGCCGGCTACACCTACGACCAGCGTAACGCCCTGGTGATCGGCATCGCGATGGGTTTCGCGGTAATCCCGACCATCTACTCGATCTCCGAGGATGCGGTATTCAACGTGCCCAAGCACCTGACCCAGGGCTCGCTCGCACTGGGCGCCACCCCCTGGCAGACGGTGGTGCGCGTGGTGCTGCTGACCGCCAGCCCGGGGATCTTCTCGGCGGTGATGATCGGCTTCGGCCGCGCCGTCGGCGAGACCATGATCGTGCTGATGGCGACCGGCAACTCGCCGGTGGTCAACTTCAACATCTTCGAGGGCATGCGCACGCTCTCCGCGAACATCGCGGTGGAGATGCCCGAGACCGCGGTGGGCGGCACCCATTACCGCATCCTGTTCCTGGCCGCGCTGGTCCTGTTCGCCCTCACCTTCACGGTGAACACCATCGCCGAGATCGTGCGCCAGCGCCTGCGGAACAAATACAGCACCCTGTAAGGAACAACGATGAAACACTGGTTCCAGTCCGGCACCCCGTGGATCTGGCTGAATGCCGGGGCAATCGCCGCCTCCCTGGTGATGGTCTTCGGGCTGATCACCATGATCGCGGTGAATGGCCTGTCGTTCTTCTGGCCGTCCGAGGTCATCGAGTTCGAATACCAGCCCGCGGATGACAGCGAGCCCCGGGGGGTGATGGGCGAACTCGCACGCTCGGAAACCATGACCGCCCAGGCCGCGCGGGAAGCCGGCTTTCACGTGCCGGAGGGTCAGGAAATCGTCGTGCGCCACCTGATCAAGCGCGGCAACCGCGACCTCGATTCACGCGACTTCCGCTGGTATCTCGAAGACGCGATGTCCGAACGCCGCACCCCGCGCGACGCCGTGGTGCTGGAACGCCTGCAATGGGGTGACTTCTTCGGCTTCATCCGGGAATACCGCGAGGACGGCGAGACCGTGGCCGAAGGCGACGCGGCGCGCTCCGCCTTCGAACAACGCATCCGGGAGACCCGCGATCTGGTGCAGCAGCTCGAACGCATCGAGCGGGTCGAGATCGGTCAGGTCAATCATCAGATGGAACGGGTGCGGCTCGACCGTCGCGGCCTCGAACGGGACACCTCGCTGACGGAGGAACAGCGCGCGCAGCGCCACCAGGAACTCGACGAGGAACAGGCAGCCCTGGACGCCGAATACGCCGAGCTGGAATCCGAACGCAACGCCCTGCGCGAAGAAGTCGCCCGTTACGCCATCGTGCTGGAGACCGCCGATGGCCAGCGCACCACCATCGCGCTGTCGCAAATCGTGAATGCCTGGTGGCCGAACGACATGAGCACGGCCGCGAAGCTGAGCCACTACGTCGGCAGCTTCTGGGACTTCATGACCGGCTACCCTCGTGAAGCGAATACCGAGGGCGGCATTCTCCCGGCGATCTTCGGCACCGTGCTGATGGTGATCCTGATGTCGATCGTGGTGACCCCGTTCGGCGTGCTCGCCGCGATCTACCTGCGCGAATACGCGAAACAGGGCCCGCTGGTGCGCATCATCCGCATCTCGGTGAACAACCTGGCGGGGGTACCGTCGATCGTGTTCGGGGTGTTCGGCCTGGGCTTCTTCGTGTACCTGATCGGCGGCAACATCGACCAGATCTTCTTCCAGGATGCCCTGCCCTCGCCCACCTTCGGCTCGCCGGCGATCATCTGGGCATCGCTGACGCTCGCCCTGCTGACCCTGCCGGTGGTGATCGTCTCTACCGAGGAGGGCCTGACGCGGATCGGCAGCAGCGTACGCCACGGTTCCCTGTCGCTGGGCGCCACCAAGGCCGAGACCCTGTGGCGGCTGATCGTGCCGCTGTCCGCGCCGGCCATGATGACCGGCCTGATCCTTGCCGTGGCGCGGGCCGCCGGCGAGGTCGCACCGCTGATGCTGGTGGGCGTGGTGAAGCTCGCGCCCAACCTGCCGGTGGACGGCACCTTCCCCTATCTGCACCTGGACCGTGCCTTCATGCACCTCGGCTACCACATCTACGACGTGGGCTTCAAAAGTCCGAACGTCGAGGCCGGCCGGCCGCTGGTCTACGCGACCGCGCTGGTCCTGGTGCTGCTGATCATCGTCCTGAACCTGACCGCCATCTCCATCCGCAACCATCTGCGCGAGAAATACCGCGCGGAAAGCGACTGAGACGCGATCGGCGTCGAACCCCATTCGCCACGGAGTACCCGAAATGAGTGACACCCGGACCCACGCCGTCAACCTGCCCCAGGAGCAGGCCCCGCGCGACCTGAACATCGATCGCGAAGACATCTGCCTGACCGCAGAAGACCTGAAGCTGTACTACGGCGACGACCAGGCGCTCAAGGGGATCGACATCCGCATCCCGAAGAACCGGATCACCGCCTTTATCGGCCCGTCCGGCTGTGGCAAATCCACCTTCCTGCGCTGCTTCAACCGCATGAACGACCTGATCGACGCCGCCCGCATCGAGGGCACCATTCGCCTCGACGGCGAGGACATCTACGGCGCCGATGTCGACGTGCCCGAGCTGCGCCGCCGCGTGGGCATGGTGTTCCAGAAACCCAACCCCTTCCCCAAGTCGATCTACGAGAACGTGGCCTACGGCCTGCGCCTGCAGGGCGTGAAGAACCGGCGCCGGCTCGACGACGTGGTGGAAAAGTCGCTGCGCCGCGCGGCCCTGTGGGATGAGGTCAAGGACCGCCTGCACGAGAACGCCTTCGGCCTGTCCGGCGGCCAGCAGCAGCGCCTGGTGATCGCCCGCGCCATCGCCATCGATCCCGAGGTACTGCTGCTGGACGAGCCCTGCTCGGCGCTGGACCCGCTGGCCACGCTGAAGATCGAAGAGCTCATGATCGAGCTGAAGAAGGACTACACGCTGGTCATCGTCACCCACAACATGCAGCAGGCCGCGCGCGTATCGGACTACACCGCCTTCATGTACATGGGCGAACTGATCGAATACGCCGACACCGACACCCTGTTCACCTCGCCCGCGAATAAGCAGACCGAGGACTACATCACCGGCCGCTTCGGCTGAGGAGCCCCACGCCATGGACAAGAGTTTTTTCAAGCAGCACATCTCCCAGCAGTTCAACGAGGAGCTGGAAGACATCATCAAGCGCGTGATGGCGATGGGCGGGCTGGTGGAACAGCAGCTTGCCGATGCGGTGAACGCCATGGTGGAGGGCGACACCGAGCAGGCCGAGACCGTGATGACCACCGACTACCGCATCAACGCGATGGAGGTGGAGATCGATGAACAGTGCACCCACATCCTCGCGCGGCGCCAGCCCACCGCTTCCGACCTGCGTCTGGTGATCGCGGTGATCAAGACCATCACCGACCTCGAGCGCATGGGCGACGAGGCCGAGCGCATCGGCCGCATGGGCCTGCATCTGCTCGAAGCCGACCGCCAGACCGCCCCGATGAGCGATCTCGCGGAAATGGGCGAACACGTGCGCCACATGACCCGCGGCGCCCTGGACGCCTTCGCCCGCATGGACACCGAACAGGCCGTGCGCGTCGCCCAGCAGGACATACAGATCGACAGCCTGTACGAATCCGTCACCCACAAACTGATGAAACAGATGACCGCCGCCCCCGACGCGGTCCCCCGCCTGATGGACATCGTCTGGGCCACCCGCTCCCTGGAACGCATCGGCGACCGCGCCCGCAACATCTGCGAATACGTCGTCTACTTCGTCAAGGGCAAGAACGTGCGCCACACCAGCTACGAACAGATGGCCGCCGAAGCCACCGGCGACCGGCGCTGACCGATTCCGGGCCGACGCTCAGTCGCGCCCGCCTCGACCGATGAGGTTGAGGAATTCGCGCCGGGTGCGCGAGTCCTCGCGGAAGGCGCCGAGCATGACCGAGGTGGCCATGGAGGAGTGCTGCTTCTCCACGCCGCGCATGGTCATGCACATGTGCCGCGCATCCACTACTACGCCCACGCCCTTGGCCTGGGTCACCTGCTGCAGGGCCTCGGCGATCTGACGCGTCAGGTTTTCCTGGATCTGCAGGCGGGCGGCGAACATGTCGACGATGCGTGCGATCTTGGAGAGGCCGATCACCTTGCCGTCCGGCAGGTAGGCCACGTGCACCTTGCCGATGATCGGCAGCACGTGGTGCTCGCACAGCGAATACAGCTCGATGTCGCGCAGCAGGACCATCTCGTCGTTGTCGGAGGTGAACAGTGCCCCGTTCACGATGGTATCCAGGTCCTGCTCGTAGCCGCGGGTCAGGTACTGCATCGCCTTCGCGGCACGCAGCGGGGTGTCCTTCAGGCCCTCGCGTTCCGGGTCCTCGCCGAGCCCGGCCAGGATCTCGCGGTAGTGCCCGGCCAGTTCGCTGGCCGGCGTGCGGTTATCGGGTTCCTCGTCGCTGTGCGAGTCGCTGTGCGAAGCGGCATCCATCATGTTCTCCTTGGATCAGAGCGGATCGGATCAACCGACCGTGACCGCCCCCAGGCCCGCGGCCAGGGAGAGGATCGCGCCGGTGGTCAGCACCATGCGCAGGGTCAGATAGCCCGGCGGCAGTCGCCGGTCACGCAGGCTCAGCCGGTCCACCCACAACACGCCCAGGAACAGGACCGCCAGGGTCATGATCGCCTCGGGCAACGGTTGCAGGACCGCCAGCCAGGCCAGCACGGGCGGGATGACCGCCCAGGCAGGGCCCGAAAGCGGCCCCACGCGATGGGAACGGTCCGCCAGGTGGATGCCCCAGTGGATCGCCCCCAGAAACGCCAGAATGACCGCACCATATAGCGCCAGCGCGTTGAGTGCGAAAGCCTGCCATTCCGGATGGGCGATCCATGCCCCTGCGCCGAAGAACACGAACGGGATCAATCCGCCGGCGCCGAGCACGGTCAGGACCGGGTCCCGCGCGTCGATCCGCGGCGTGTCCGGCGTGGCTTCGCCCAGCCAGGCGCGCAGTTCGGGCACCCCGCCCAGGGCGCCTTCCCGCGTGACCACCAGGGGCAGCATGCGCATGCCGGTGGCCTGCTGCAACTGGTGGAACGCCGCGCGGTTCTCGGCCGACCCCATGCCCCATTCCAGGCGGGTCCACTCGCCGGGCCGCTGCTGGTCCAGCAGGGCTTCCGCTTCGCGGGTATCGCTGAGACCGGAGGTCACCAGCACGATCGGGTATTCGTCGAGTGCGCGGCGCACCGGTTCGGGCCAGTCAGGGTTGGTCTCCGCCATGCTTGTCTCCTTCGGCATCATTTACAGCCATTGTACAGGTATTGTATAAGATAGATATCGACCCCGGCCGCTGGAGAGCCCGGACATGCAAAGACAGCGCATCGCCGTCATCGGCGGCGGTATTGCCGGACTCGCCTCGGCCTGGATCCTGCAGCAGCACCACGACGTTCGGCTGTTCGAACAGGCGCCGCAGCTCGGGGGCCATGCGCATACCGTGGATGTGGCCGACCCCGAGGGGCCGACCGCCATCGACACCGGGTTCGTGGTCTATAACCAACGCAACTATCCGCTGCTCACCCGCCTGTTCGCGGAGCTGACCGTCGAGACCCGTCCCACGGACATGAGCTTTGCCTGTTCGCAACAACCCGCCGGCATCGAATATGCCGGGAACAACCTGAACACGCTGTTCGCCCAGCGCACCAATCTGTTGCGTCCGCGGTTCCTGCGGATGGTTGCCGATATCCTGCGCTTCAACCGCCTGGGCCACGAACTGAATGCACGTCAGGAGATGCCGGAGGGCACGCTGGGCGAGTTCCTGGCCCGTCATCGCCTGGGGCGCGGCTTCACCGAAGACTATCTGCTGCCGATGGGCGCGGCCATCTGGTCGTGTCCGCCGGCGCGCATCCGCGAATTCCCGGCAGCCAGCTTCCTGCGCTTCTTCCTCAATCATGGTCTGCTGGATCTGCGCGATCGCCCGCAGTGGCGCACGGTGGTCGGCGGTTCGCGCAGCTACGTCCGGCGTCTGGCGCAGCGTCTGGTCCCCGGCTCGGTGGCGCACGGCGCGGTATCCGCGGTGGAGGCTCGCGCCTCGCAGTGGCGGGTGCACGGATCCGGCGAACCCGAGGAGTTCGACCGCGTGGTGTTCGCCTGCCACGCGGGCGATGCCCGCCGGCTGCTCGACGGCGGCCCCGAAGCCACCCGCGCCCGCCTGGCCGCCTGCCAGTTTCAGGAAAACCGCGCCCTGCTGCATACCGACGTCCGGTTGATGCCGCGCTCCCGGCGGGTCTGGTCTTCGTGGAACTACCTCTCTCGCGCACGCACAACCGGCGAACGCGGTGTCTCGGTATCCTACTGGATGAACGCCCTGCACCGGCTGCAGCGTCGCGAGAACTACATCGTCAGCCTCAATCCCCTGCACGACCCGCATCCGTCGCTGACCCTGGGCGAGTTCCTGTGGGAACACCCGGTAATGGACGCACCGGCCGAACGGGCGCGTGCCGCACTGGCCGAACACCAGGGCGAGGACGGCCTGTATTTCGCCGGGGCGTGGATGGGCGACGGCTTTCACGAGGATGGCCTGCGTTCGGCACGGAGCGTGGGGCGCGCACTGGGACTGGAAATGCCCTGGACGGCGGGTTCCGAACCCCTGGCTGCTCCCCGGGCGGACACCGAGCAGCCTGCGGAAACCTCCGTCCGCACCGTGACGGGACAAACCTGATGGATGCCGCCCTGCTTCCCGGCCATGTCATGCACCGTCGCCTGCACGGGCCGGACTATCGTTTTCGCTACCGGCTGGTGAGCGCGCTGTTCGACATCGACCGCGTCGAGGATCTGGCGCGCAACCGCCGCTGCTTCTCGCTGGATCGCTTCAACCTGTTCAGCCTGCACACCCGTGACCACGGCCGCCGCGACGGCACGCCCTGGCGGCCGTGGGTCGAGGCCCGGCTGCGCGAGGGCGGACTGGAACCTGATGGCGGCGCGATTCTTCTGCAGGCCACGCCCCGGGTCCTCGGCCATGCCTTCAACCCCCTGAGCATCTGGTACTGCCATCACATCGACGGGCATCTGCAGGCCGTTTTGCTGGAAGTCCACAACACCTTCGGCCAGCATCACCATTATCTGCTGCCGGCCGGAGACAGCGCGGGGGGCATGCTGCGCGCGGAGAAGGACAAGGTGTTTCACGTCTCGCCGTTCATCGATATGGACGCACGCTACGCGTTCGCCGTGACCGCGCCCGAACTGCGCGAAGGCAGCTCGATGCGCGTGGCGATCCGCGAGTACCAGGACGACCGGCTGCTGCTGGTCGCCACCCAGCACGGCCATGTCCGGCCGATGACCGACGCGGCCCTGCTGCGCCAGTGGGCCCGCATGCCCTGGATGACCCTCCAGGTCCTGTTCCTGATCCACTGGCAGGCCCTGAAGATCTGGTGGCGCGGCGGGCGCTACCACCCGCGCCCCGACCCGCCCGAAAAGGAGATGAGCTGATGGAACTGCAACGCAGCGAACGGCTTCCGGCCATGTCCCGGTCCGCGGCGAGCCGGGCCCTGGACCTGCTGGCGCGGCGTATCCATGGACTGGACCACGGCCACCTGACCCTGATCGGTCCGCATGGCGAACGCCGCGAGATCGCCGGGCAGGGCCCGGGCAGCGAGGCGGTCTGGCACCTGCGGCGGCCGTGGGCCACACTTGTGCGACTGGCCCGCCACGGCGACATCGGCTTCGCCGAGGGGTTCATCAACGGCGAATGGACCACGCCCGATCTGCATGCCCTGCTGCGTCTGGCGATGGAGAACGAGCAGCGGCTCTGCCGCGTCTACCAGCGCCCCGCCTGGCAACGCGGAGTGGATGCCCTGCGCCACTGGCTGCGGCGCAACTCGCGCCGGGGCAGCCGCGCCAATATCCGCTTTCATTACGATCTCGGCAACGACTTCTACCGCCTGTGGCTGGATCGCGGCATGGGCTACTCCGCCGCGCTGTTCTGTCGCGGCGACGAATCCCTGGAGCGCGCCCAGGAGCAGAAATACGAACGCCTGCTGACGCGCCTGGCTCCGGAACCCGGCGCCCACATCCTCGAGATCGGCTGTGGCTGGGGCGGCTTTGCGGAGTTCGCTGCCCGGCGCGGCTACCGGGTAACCGGCGTCACCCTGTCCGACGAGCAGCTGGAGTACGCCCGCGAGCGGATCCGGCAGGCGGGACTGGCGGACCGGGTCGACCTGCGTCTGCAGGACTACCGCGAACTGAACGAGACCTTCGACCACGTCGTGTCCATCGAGATGTTCGAGGCCGTCGGCGAACGCTGGTGGTCCACCTGGTTCGAGCAGGTGCACCGCTGCCTGCGGCCCGGCGGGCGAGCCGCGGTTCAGGTCATTACCATCGAGGAAGCCGCGTTCGACTATTACCGCCACAACGCGGACTTCATCCAGCTGTACGTGTTTCCCGGCGGCATGCTCCCGACCCCGGCGCGCTTCGGCGACGCGGCGGCCGCGGCCGGCCTGCAGGTCACCGAGCGTGCGTTCTTCGGTGCCGACTACGCCCGCACCCTGGTGCACTGGTACCGCGAGGTCATGCGCACCCGGGGGGCGATCGAGGCGCTCGGTTATTCGCCGGCGTTTCTGCGCATGTGGCGTTACTACCTGGCGTACTGCGAAATCGGTTTCAGTTCCGCTCGGGTCGACCTGATGCAGACCGTCATGGAACGCCCGGAACGCGGACTGCCTCACGGGCAGGGAACGCGAGTCTGAACTAGACTCGTCTGTCCGGCGTGGCCTTTGGGTAACCGGCCACGAGGAGGAGGTGGTTATGTCCCAGCGCATCAACTTTCGGGAGGCCAGCTGGCCTGCCGACCGGAAGGCACTGTCCCTGATCCGCCGCGAAGTCTTCGTGGAGGAACAGCAGGTGCCCGAAGACCTTGAATTCGACGGCCTCGACGCCGGGGCCCTGCACTGGCTGGCGGAGGAACCCGGGGGCGAACCCATCGGCACCCTGCGCCTGCTGCCCAGTGGCCAGATCGGACGCATGGCCGTGCGCCGGCCCTGGCGCGGTCACGGCATCGGATCGCATCTGCTCGAATGCGCCCTGAACGCGGCGATCCGCCACGGCTGGCGCGAAGTCTGGCTGAACGCCCAGGCGACTCGCCTGGGATTCTATGCCCGTCACGATTTCTTTATCATCAGTGACACGTTCGAGGATGCCGGCATCCCCCACCGGCGCATGCTGCGGCGCATCCGGAATTCCATGGCCCGCGCCGGATGAGGCGGGCCGGATGACAAAGGAGAAGGCATGAACACGGAAGGCGGCGAAGTCGAGGAGACCACGGAAGACCCGCGCGAGCAGGCCCGCGAAATGCTGCGGGAAATGAGCGAAAACGCCGGGCGGGTCCTGTGGATCCACGCTCCGGTACCGCTGCTGGAAGAAGTCGCGAACGACGACCTCCCCGGTACCATCGCGCGCATGGCCCAGCGCCACCGCTCCACCGACATTCGCCTGCTGGTGGACGACGACCTGGCACTGAAGGACCGTCTGCCCGAACTGGTCGGCACGCTCAAGCGCCTGACCACCGCGGTCTCCGTGCGGGTGCTGGAACCCGACGAAAACGCACCGCTGGTGATGACGGTCATCGCCGATCAGTCCGGCTGGATGCAGTTCACGCGTTCGGGCAGCCAGCGCATCCTGCGGGGTGAAACCGATCATCGAGGCCGGACCCGGCGCCGCGCCGAGGAATTCGAAGCGAGCTGGGAAGCCGGCCGGGATTCGGACGAACTGCGACGTGTCCATCTCTGATCGACGCCGACGGCTCCTGCGGGCGAGCGCGGCCGCCTGCCTCCTCGCCCTGCCTCTCGGTTCCACGGCTCGCGACGCGGCCGACCGTGTCACGGTCATCGACTTGCAGAATCGCCGGGCCGAAGCCGTGGTGCACGACCTGCGCGAACTGTTCCCCGGCGCTACCCTGCAGCCGGATGGCTTCCGCCTTCTGGTGCGCGCGCCGGCGCACGAGATCGAGGAGATCCGCCAGATGGTGGCGGAGCTCGACCGGGCGTCCCCCGATCTGATCCTGCGCGTACGCCGCCGCGGCGACCACGACGACGAAACCGCCGGCCGTATCCGGCGCTTTACCACCCGGCGAGACGAGGACCGCGAGCAGTTCCTGCGGCTGCGCGACGGAGGGCGCGCCGTTCTGATGGTCGGGGAGACGCTGCCCGCCGGTTACCGCCTGTTTGCCGGCCGTGCCGGCGTGGCCATCGAACCCATCTATCGCGACACGGCGCGCGGCTTCGCCGTGGAACCCCGCATGCAACCCGATGGCCGCGTGCGCGTGGCGATCACCCATCTCCATCAGACGCCCCTGCAGCGCGGCGCCGAGCACGAACGGGTCGCAACGGAGATCACCCTGGAGCCCGGGAGCTGGCACGATTTTGCCGGCATCCGTTCGCGGCTGGAAAGCGACGCCCGCGACGTTCACCCGCCCGTTCGCCGCCGCACCACCCGCGCCCGGGATGACGTATCGCTGGAGATCCGGGTAGACCCGGCGGAGGACGCCACGGCCCCCGGGTTACGCTGAAGTCGTGCCCGGCCCGGGCACGGTGCGCGGCCCGCAACCAGAAAGGCCCGCCGCTGCAGCGACGGGCCCCGGTATGTCTCCGTTCGGCACGGGCCGACCCGGCGGCGTATACCGCCGGGTGGCCCCGCCTGCCGATCAGTCAGCGCGGAAGCTGTCGTGGCAGGCCTTGCAGGACTGGCCGATCTCGCCGGCCTGACGGCGCAGCTGCATTTCATCGGCCCCTTCATCGATCAGGGCCGTCATGCGCGAAACCTCTTCTTCGAAGTCCGCGATCTTCTGTTCCCAGGTCTCCTGATCTTCCCAGACCTCCATCATGGCATCGGTTTCACCGAGATCGGAGCCCTCGGTAAAGCCCTGCCACGGCATGTCGGCCAGGCGCGCCAGCTGATCGGCACGCTCCAGGAACATCTCCTCGTTGAACGGGATCTCGCCCTGGGCCATGCCCGCCATCGGGCCGAAATTCCAGCTGAAGGCCTTGAACACGCCCTGGCGATACTCGATCGCGTCCTCGGGATCGACCGCCTGAGCGGTACCGGTCATCATCATCGCACCCAGCAGGGCCACGGGAAGACTGCGCAGAAAGAGCTTCTTCATGTTGTGATTCTCCTTTTCGGGCAGAATGAAAGCTGCACGATTGAAATTCCCATTCATTTTACACCTGCTTGAGGTTCGGAAAAGCGACGCTCGACGCAAAACTCCGACAATAACGTTCGATGAATTCGAAAGCTCGACCCGCCTCCGTACCCGATCATTCGATCGAATGCATCACGTTCGATCTGGACGACACCCTCTGGCCGGTGATGCCGGTCATCCGTCATGCCGAAGACCGTTTCTACGCCTGGCTGCGCGAACGCGCGCCCGCAGTCTGCGCCCGCTTCGAACCCGAAGAGCTGGTGGCCGACCGCGCGGGCTTCATGCGTGCCGCACCCGAGGAAGAGCGTCACGACCTTACCCGCCTGCGCAAGCGATGGCTGCGCGGTCTTGCACAACGCTGCCAGGTCTGTCCGGACACCCTCGAGGAGGAAGGCTTCGCGGTCTTCTGGCATGCCCGCAACGAGGTGACCCCGTTCCCGGAGGCCGATGCGGTGCTCGCCCGCCTGCATGGCCGATTCACCCTCGGCGCCATCAGCAACGGCAACGCCGACGTGTTCCGCACGCCTCTGGGTCGTTATTTCGATTTCGCCGTTCCCGCAGCCGAAGCGGGCGCCGCCAAACCCCATCCGCGAATCTTCGAACAGGCGCGCCGGCGTGCCGGCGTACCGGCACCGGCCATCCTCCATGTCGGCGACGACCCCGTGGCGGACATCCTCGGGGCGCTGGATGCGGGTCTCAACGCCGCCTGGTACAACCCCGACGCGCTGCCCTGGGAACACCCGGTTCCCGCGCCGCCGCGTCTGGGCCGTCTCGGGCAGCTCCCGCGCATACTCGGCTTGCACGACTGACTTGTTGTTAGAATCGGCCCCCATGCCACAGCGCCCCGAACATGCCGGCACGGAGGAACACGGCGGCCCGCCCGACACCGCCCATTTCGTCACCCACGTGACCGAAGCCGGCGAAGTGCGCGACATGCGTACCAGCGAGGCCATCTACAACGCTCACGGCCAGAAGCTCATCGAGGCCGGCCAGCCTCTGGACCGGCGGCTGTTCGAGCGCCTCACCACACACAAACTGCTGCGCCCGCTGGACGCCAGCATCGACGTCGCCGAACCGGTGGACCGGGCGGCCCTGCGCGCCACGTGCGAACGTATCGCGGAAGAAGACCCGTTGACCCGCGCCCTGATGGCCGTGGCCTCGCGGCCCCGCGAAGCCGTCGCGGTGCCCTCCTCCCTGGCCCTGGACCCGGCGCTGGCAGGCAAACTGTCCATTCTGCAGGAACGCATGCCGGAGGCGTTCGAACACGCCATCCAGGTGTCGCTGGGCGCCACGCTGCTGGGAATGGAGCTGCGCCCGCCGGACACCGCTTTCGCCCGCGATCTGGCCACGGCCGGGCTGTTCCATGACATCGGCTATCTGCATATCGACCCGGCGATCTTCGAATCCCGCGCCCCGTTGACGCCCGAACAGGAACGCCAGCTGCGCAGCCATCCGGTGATCGCCTGGCTCACGCTCAAGCGTTTTCCCGCGTGCCACCCGGGGGCCAGCCATGCGGTCCTGCAGCACCACGAGCGCCTCGATGGCAGCGGCTACCCGCGCGGTCACGCAGGCGAAACGCTGGAGCCGGCGGGTCGCTGCCTGGCAGTGATGGAGCTTGCCTCCGCACTGTGCGGCCGACAGGATCCCGCGGCCCTCTCGGCGATCCTCAAGGGCCACGCCGGCCAGCTCGATGGCGACGCCCTCCGTGTCCTGCTGCAGGCCATGGACCACTGCCCCGTCGCGGAATCGGTCCCGCAGGCGACCGGCTTTCCGGTCGACTGGGAAGCCCTGCGTGCCGGGATCGAATGCGTGGAACAGGGCCTCGAGCGCATGGAACAGCTCGATCCGGACTTGCAGGCCATCCTCCGGCGTCACCTGGAGCCGCTGACCCGCCTGCTGGACCGGGCCGGGCTGCGCGGGTTGCCCCTGGACCTGATCCGCGAAAGCATCGCCGAGGATGCATCCCTCGGCGTGGAAACCGCCGCGCTGCAGAACGACGTGCGCTATCGCCTGCGGCTTCTGGCACGGGAACTGCCCGACACCGACGAAGAACTGCCGGAGGCCCTGCGCGACTGGACCCGACGACTGCGAGAAGCTGCCGGCTAATTCGTCCGGGCCGGGCCCGCTCGGGCCGTTTTACTCCGGACGCGGGAGCCGGTGCAGCGTCGCGTAGAGCACCGGCACCACGCCGAGGATCAGCACCGTACCGGCAGCAAGGCCGCTCATCACGGCGATGGCCAGGGGCGCCCAGAACGGTCCGGACAGCGCCAGCGGGATCATGCCGAGGATGGTGGTCAGGGCGGTCAGGAGCACCGGGCGGAAACGATTGACCGCGGCCTCGATCAGGGCCTCCAGGGGTTCCAGTCCGCGGCGGCGTTCCAGCTCGGCCTGCTCCACCAGCACAATCGCATTGCGCAGCAGGATTCCGCCCAGGCTCATTGCCCCCAGCAGGGCGATGAAACCGAACGGCTGCCGGAACAGCAGCAGACCCGCGACCACGCCCACCACCGCCAGCGGGACGCTGAGTGCCACCACGAGGGTGTTGCGGAAGCTGTTGAACTGCCAGAGCAGTAACACCACCATCAGCCCCAGGACGACGGGCACCGGCGCCAGCACGCTGGCCTGGGCATCGGCGGCCGCCTCGAACTCGCCGCCCCATGCGCGCTCCACTCGCCCCGCGTTCCCGGTGCCCTGCAGCAGGGTGTCGATCACCGGGTCGGCCTCGCGCACGAAACCGCTGGCGGTGGCACCGGGGGCAAGGTCCGCCTGCAGGGTCACGGTGGGGCGCCGGTCATGGCGCCAGATCACCGCCTCGTCGAACACGGGCTCCACCTCGGCTACCTGGCCCAGTGGCACCGCCGCCCCGCCGTCGCGCGGCCAGATCTCCAGGGTGTGCAGCTGTGCCAGATCCCGGCGTTCGTCCTCCGGGAAGCGCCACAGCACCGGCAGGGCCTGATCGCCATCGCGAAACACCCCGATCGGCATGCCGCTGACCCCGGCCTCCAGCGTCTCGGCCACCTCGGCGCTGGACAGCCCGGCCGCTCGTACCCGGTCCTGATCCACCTGTACGTCCAGCGTCAGTGTGCGTTCGCGCCAGTCATGCCGGGGCCGTTCCAGGTCGGGGTGACCTTCCATCCATTCCAGCACGCGGTCGGCGGTGGCGCGCAGTTCGGCCCGGTCCTGCGGCCCGGACAGCCGCAGCTCCACCGGATAGCGCACGGGCTCCCCCAACTGCATCGGCCGCACCCGAGGTTCCGCCCCGGGGAAGCGACCGTCCATCCATTCGCGGGTCTCCGCGATGATGTCATGCAGTCGATCCACGTCTTCGACCTGCACCAGGATCTGGGCCAGCGCCGGATTGGGAAGTTCGGGCATCATCGGCAGATAGAACCGCGGCGACCCCTCGCCGATAAAGGCCGTGTAGCTTTCCACCTCGGGGTGCTGCGACAGCCAGGATTCCAGACGCGCCACATCGGCTGCGGTGGACTCGATGCGCGTCCCTTCTCCCCGCCAGTGATCGATCATGAACTGCGCCCGGTCGGCCGGCGGGAAGAAGATCTGCGGTACCAGCGCAAAGGACGCGACCGCGACCAGCATCAGGCCGACCACCGACGCTAGGGTCCGGCGGCGATGGCGCAGCATGGCCGTGAGCGCCCGGCGATAGAGCGCGAGCAGCTGCGTGCCGATTCCGGGCGTCTCCGTGCCGGTCGGATCGCCATTCGCCGGAGCCGGCAACCAGCGCCATGCCAGCAGGGCCGTCAGGGTCACCGCCAGCAGCCACGACAGACCCAGCGCGATCGCCACCACCCAGAACAGCGAGCGGGTGAACTCGCCCACCAGGGTCGGCGTCATGCTGATCGGCGAGAATGCCAGCGCTGCGATCAGGGTCCCGATCAGCAGCGGCCCGCCGGTCTCGCTGACCGCCTCGCGCGCCGCCTGCAGCCGCTCGGTGCCGCGCTGGATGCGGGTCATCATCAGTTCGGCAACGACGATCGCGTTGTCCACCAGCATCCCCAGGACCACGATCAGGGCCCCCAGCGAGACCCGGTGCAGTTCGATGCCGGCCACCCACATCACGAAAAAGGTCGCCAGGATGGTGAGCGGGACGCCCATGCCGACGATCAGGCCGGTGCGCCAGCCCAGCGCCACCAGCAGCACCCCCAGCACGATGACCACGGCCGTGGCCAGGTTGCCGCCGAAATCCAGGATCGCCGCGCGCACGGTTTCCGGCTGGAAGTTGACCGTGTCGATGTCGATCCCCACCGGGCGATCCCCGCGCAACGCCTCGATTCGCTCCAGGACGTCGTCACCCAGGGCGACCACGTTGGTCCCTTCGGTCGGGCTCACCCCCAGCGCGACCGCCGGCTGGCCGTTGTAGCGCAGCATGCGTTCCGGCGGCTCGGCGTCACCGCGGTGCACTTCGGCCACATCGCGCAGCTGGAAACGCTCGCCGGTCTCGGGGTTGTGGATGGCCAGGTGGCGAACGTCGTCCACCGATTCGAACACCCCGGAGACGAACAGCCGTACGCGGTCCTCCTCCAGTTCGATCGCCCCGCCGGGCGCCACCACGTTCTGGCGCTCCAGAGCCTGGATGATCACCCCCGGATGCAGATCCAGTGCGGCCAGACGCGAACGCCGGGTCTCGACGAAAATCCGCTCGCCGCGATCGCCGAACAGCTCGGCTCGTGCCACCCCGGGCAGGCGCAACAGTTCACGGCGCAGTTCATCAGCGTAGTCGTGCAGCTCGCGGTGGCTGTAGCCCTCGCCGTGGATCGCCAGCAGGGTGCCGAAGACATCCCCGTAGTCGTCGTCCACCAGCGGACCGCGAATCCCCTCCGGAAGATCCGGCACCGCCGCGCGCACGGTGCGTTCCAGCTCGTCCCATACCTGGCGCTGGGCCTGATCCCCCAGAGCCTCGTCGACGTGGACGAAGATCACCGATTCGCCATGGCGGCTCACCGACTCCAGTTCATCCAGCTCGTCGAGCTGCTGGATATGGCGCTCCAGGACCTCGGTGACCTCCTCCTCCACCCGCGTGGCTCGAGCACCGGGATACGCGGTCTGCACCAGCGCGGTCGGCACGGTGAACTCGGGATCCTCGAGCTTGCCCATGTCGATGAAGGCCCAGGTCCCGCCGAGGACCAGCAGGGCCGTCAGGAACACTACCAGCCGGGCCCGCTGGATGGCCCAGGTCGCGGCGTTGAACCCGGACCCGGCGTTGTCGCCGCCGGGCGGGTTCACGGCCGGTTGCCCCCGGCCCCGGTGTCGCGTCCCGAAGCCGGGGCTTCGTCATTGAACCGACGGGTACGCTGGCCCTCGCGCAGCCGCCCGGCACCCGCGGAGACCACCTCGTCACCCGGCTCCAGATCACCCTGCACGCGCACCCCGCGACCATCCGCGCCAAGCACTTCCACCTGGCGCGGGGCGACGCGGCCGTCCTCCGGGTCCCGCACCCACACCGCGTAGCCCTCCGCGTGTTCCACCAGAGCGGACGGCGGCAGCACCACGCCGACACCGGGTTCGGGGCGCGCCCGGAAGGCAACCTCGGCGGTCATCCCCGGGAGGACCCGGTCGGGGTCAAGCGCCGTCGCGGGCAGGGTCAGCGGGTCGGGGGTCTCCAGACGCACCTTGACCGGATAGGTCTGCCGTCCCGGCAGCACGTCCACCCCGACCGACCGGATGCTGGCGGAGAAACGCGCGTCGTCCAGCGCCGGAATGCGTACCTCCACCGCCTCCAGCCGGTCCCGCCAGGCCAGCAGCCCCTCGGGGATGCCGACCTCGATCTCGATGGATTCCAGATCCTCGAACAGCACCACCGGGTGATGCGCCTGCACCGGTTCATGCGGTTCCAGATCGCGTTCGGCGACGTAACCGGTGAACGGGGCCCTGAGTTCGCTGTCTTCCAGTGCGTCGCGCGCCTGCTCCAGCTGCGCCTCGATGCGCCGGATCCGGCCACGGGCGGCCTCGCGCTCCTCCTCGCGGCCGCCGGCCCGCGCGATGGTCAGCGCCTCCTGCGCCGAACGCCGGTCCGCCGCGGCCTCGCGCAGGGCCCGGCGGGCGCGGTCATATTCCGACTGACTCACATGACCGTCGTCGCGCATGCGCGCCACCCGGCGGTATTCGGACTCGGCCTGTTCCTCGCGGGCCCCGGCCGCCTCCAGCCGCGCCTCCAGCTGGCGCCGTTCTTCCTCGCGTGCGCCGTGCTCCAGCATCAGCTGCTCCGCGCGGGCCTCCACCAGACCGCCCTCCAGTTCACGCACCCGGCGCTGGAAATCGCGCGGGTCCAGACGCGCCAGGAGGTCGCCCTCGTCCACGCGTTCGCCGCGCTCCACCGCGACCGACTCGACCACCCCTCCGACGCGAAACGCCAGCCAGGCACGTTCCGCCGCCTGGGTACGCCCGGAGAAGCGGCGCTCGATGAGAGTGTCCCGCTCGCTCACGGTGACCAGCTTGACGGGCCGCTCGGGTGCCGGCGCCTCCGACGGCCCCTCGCCACATCCGGTCAACACCAGCGCCAGTATCAGGACACCCGCGGCGTAACCCGCCGTCCGGCGACGCGGCCACTCGTCCGTCATGATCCCCGACCCTGCGCCAGCACGGCTTCCACGCGTTCTACATCGCTCGGGGTGTCGACACCGGGTGGATGCGCCTCCGCGCGCAGCCCCACCCGTATATGCGCCCCCATCGCCAGGGCTCGCAGCTGCTCCAGCTGCTCGAGGCGTTCGAGGCGCGCCGGCGGGGTCGCACTCATGCGCCGCAGGAACCCGGCGCGATACGCGTACAGCCCGAGGTGACGCACGGCCGCCGACGTGTCGGGTTCGCGGCCGGCGCGCGCGGCCTCACGGTCGAAGGGAATGGGCGCGCGGGAAAAGTACAGCGCTCGCCCGTGGTCGTCGGTCACCAGCTTGACCTGGTTCGGATCGTGCAGATCGGCCGCACTGCCCAGCGGCACCCCGAAGGTCGCCATCCCGGCCTCCGGCGATTCCGCCAGCAGGGCCGCCAGCTCGTCGAGGAGCCCGCCGGGCGTCAGGGGCTCGTCCCCCTGCAGGTTCACCACCAGGGATTCGTCACCCCAGCCCTCCGTCGCGGCCACCGCGGCGATGCGGTCGGTGCCCGACGGGAGCTCCGCGGCGGTCAACACCGCCTCAGCGCCCGCCTCGCGGGCTGCGGCCAGCACCCGTTCATCGTCGGCCGCCACGATGACGCGGGAGGCACGACTCTCCCGCGCACGCGCGACGACATGCGCGATCAGCGGACGACCGGCGACCGGCACCAGCGGCTTCTCCGGCAGACGGCTGGAGGCCAGCCGCGCCGGGATGACGACAACGAAGGGTTCCACGGCGCCCTCAGACGTCGCGCCAGCGTTCCTTTTCCTCGTCCGACAGGCGCCGGGCCTCGTCCACCAGCATCACCGGGATCTCGTCCCGAATCGGGTACGCCAGACCGGCCTGAACCGAGATCAGCTCCTGATTCTCGCGGTCGTATTTCAGCGGGCCCTTGGTCTCCGGGCAGACGAGGATGTCGAGAAGGCGGTTGTCCATGTTGTACTTACCCCAGATGGCGGAGCCGGATGCTGGTCCTGAGACGCTGCAGCAGGGCCGACTCGAAAGTGGCTGGAAGGCTGGCCGCCACGGGCCAGTACCAGTGGCGGGATTGCGCGAACGACCGGCATTTTACGGCATCCTTCTCGGTCATCAGAACCGGCAGGTCGTCATCAAACGCCAGATCACGCGCGCGAAAGCGATGGTGGTCCGGAAACGGGTGCCGGATCACGTAGATGCCGCGCTGCTCCAGCATGGAAAAAAAACGTTCCGGGTCGGCAATACCGGCGACCGCGTGGACCTCCTGCCCGCCCAGAAGCCTCGGGCGCATGGTCTCGTCACTGCCGTCCACCCGCCGCAGGCGCGAGGCCGGGACCAGGTGCATCGGGATTTCGTCGGCGCCGGCCTCGCCACCGGTCCGCACGACGAAATCGGCCCGCGCACGTGCCGCCTTCGGCTCGCGCAGCGGGCCGGCCGGCAGGCACAGGCCGTTGCCGAGGCCCCGTCGCCCGTCCACCATCAACACGGTCAGATCACGCGGCAGTCGATGGTGCTGCATGCCGTCATCGGCGATCACCACGTCCGCGCCGCGGTCGGCCAGCGCGCGTGCGCCACGCACGCGATCGCGGTCCACCTGGACCGGCAGCCGGGTCCGTCGGGCCAGCAGCACGGGCTCGTCCCCGACCTCGGCCGGATCCGAATCCGGATGCACCGCCTGCCCCGCCTCGCCACGCCGGCCATAGCCGCGGGACACGATCCCCGGACGATAACCCGCCTCCGTCAGACGCCGCGCCAGCCAGTCGGTCATCGGGGTCTTGCCGCTGCCGCCAACCGTCAGATTCCCGACCACTATCACGGCCTTCAATGGCAGTCGGGTATTCCGGCGGATCTCTTCCAGGCGCATGCGGTTGTATTCCGCAAGACCGGCATAGACCAGCGAAAGGGGATACAACGTCGCGGCCACCGGGCCGCGCTGGCTCCAGTGCCGCCACCACCATCGACTCAGCCAGGCGGTATTCATGCGTGGCCTCCGTTCCCCGGCGACGGGCTCACCAGTCCCAGACCTCGGCCAGTAGCGTCTCGAAATGGTCATCCACACGCCGGCGCTCGTCCCAGAACCGGCGGCGGGCGGCATCCCCAAGCTGCCGGCGGACGGCGGCATCGTCGCGCAACGCCGTCCAGCGGGCCAGCACCGCCTGCGGATCGGCGTGCACCTCCACCGGCAGTTCCAGGGTCCCTTCGCGCCCGAGACTGACCGCGGTCCCGCCGGCAAGCGCCTGCCACAGCACCCGCGATCCCGGGGCATCCAGATGCACCGCCTGCGCCGCGCTGGCCGCCGCGGCGAACCAGCGCGGGTCGTCCAGCTGCACGACATTTCCGGGGGCGAGCGCATTGCGATCCCATTCGCTCACCCGCAGTGAACGCCCCGGCAGCGGGTGACCGGGGTCCTCTTCCAGGCTGGCCAGCAGGATATCCTCCTCCCCGAAACCGGAGGCCTCCCAGGCGGCGCGCCAGGCCGGCCAGCCGGCCGCAGTGCCGTGCCACCACCACAGCCGGCGTACCTCCCCACCCACCAGCGAGCGCAGGACCACATCCGCCTGCGCTTCGACGAAACGCGCCATCGGATCCGCCGGTTCCAGCCACCGCGCGGCACCGCCGTCGCCGGCGTGCTCATTCCAGCGCCGGCTCTCTTCCGGATCGCGGGGCCAGGCCAGCTCCAGACCCCGCGCCGCCGGCCGCGCCGGCGGTGCCGCGTTCACCGCGATCACCGGGGCCTGTGTGGCTTCCAGCAAGTTGGGCGGGGTCACGCCGCCCGCCAGGATGATGCCCGCGGGCTGGAAGCGGTCCAGCACGCGGCGCACGACCCGTGGCCGATCGCAGGGGCCGTACCCCACGCCCACCTTGCGAAACGGCTGCATGTGCTGTTCGAACAGTTCGGGGCAGTCGCGCTCGAAGGTCAGCACCAGGCGCACGTCCTGACGCTTGTGGCGCACGAATCCCAGCAGTTCGATCCCCAGGCGCAGGCTCTCGGGGTCGGCCCCGGCCCGAATCCAGATCAGGCGGCCACGGTCCTCCGGCGGACTGAGGAACCCCAGCCGCGCCAGCGCGCGTGCCCGGTCACCGCGGCGCCAGTCCCGCCCGACCGCGCTCCAGACTCCCGCCAGTCCGGCCCCATATCCCGGTTCGGTCGTGTACATGCCGCTCAGTCGTCCGCCGCCCGGCCGTCATCACCCAGTGTCGCGATCGACACCGCGCTGACACCGAGGCGGCCCACCACGTCCAGCGCCCGCACCACCGACTGGTGACTGGCACTGGCGTCCGCGCGGATCACCACGGGGTCATCGCCGCGGGCCTCGAGAACTTCGCCCAGCACCTGTTCCAGGGTTTCGGCCCGACGGTTCACCAGTTCCCGCCCGTCCACGAAATAACGGCCGTCGGCGTCCACCACGATGTCGATCCAGGCGCGATCGTCCACCTGTTCCGCTTCCCGGTCGGCCGATGGCAGGGTGATGTCGATGTCGGCGTGCCGGTCGAACGTGGTGGAGACCATGAAGAAGATCAGCAGCAGGAACACCACATCGATCAGCGGCGTGAGATTGACGCCGGGCTCCTCGCGTTGTGTGGGCGGGCGGAACTTCACGCCCGGCCTCCGGCCTCGACGCTGCTGGCACTGCGCTCGCCGTGCATGATCTCGACCAGCTTGGTGGCTTCCTGCTCCATCTCCAGCACCAGCTCGTCGATCCGGCCGCGGAAGTAGCGATGGAAGATCAGCGCCGGAATCGCGATCCCGATGCCGGTGGCGGTGGTGATCAGCGCCTGCGAGATGCCGCCGGCCAGATCCCGCGGGCTGCCCACGCCGATCTCGGTGACCACCGTGAAGACCTCGATCATGCCGACCACGGTGCCCAGCAGCCCCAGCAGCGGCGTGATCATCGCGATGGTGCCGAGGGTGTTCATGTAGCGTTCGAGTTCATGGGCCACCCGCCGGCCCGCCTCCTCGATGCTTTCCTGGGTAATCTGGCGGGTACGGTCATGGGTCGCCAGACCCGCGGCCAGCACGGCCCCCAGCGGGGAATTTTCACGCAGGCGCTCGATGTCCTCCATCGACAGGCCGTGTTCGCGCATCTGTTCCCATACGCGCGCCAGCAGGCCCTGCGGTACCACTCGCCCTCGCCGCAGCGAGATAAAACGTTCCAGGATGATCGCCACGGCCAGCACCGAACACAGCAGGATCGGCACCATCAGCCAGCCGCCACTTTTCACGATCTCGAGCATTCACTGCCTCCTTGGAGTTACCACGCGATCCGGCCGCGCCCTCAGGCCCGGGAAAAGACGGCCATGGATTCCACGTGCGCGGTGTGCGGGAACATGTCCATGATCCCGGCCCGTTCCAGCCGGTAGCCATGATGATGCACCAGACGTTCGGCGTCACGGGCCAGGGTCGCCGGGTTGCAGGACACGTAGACCATGCGCTCGATCCGGCGCGGGCCCAGCGCCTCCACGGCGGCGGCCGCCCCGGTGCGCGGGGGATCGAGCAGGACCCGGTCCCAGTCCTCGTGCAGCCAGTCGGCCCGCGAGAGTGCCTCGGCGTCGTCCAGGTCGGCGCGGGCATAGCGAGTGTTGTCGATCCCCTGCCCGCGCGCGCTGTCCGCTGCCCGCGCGAGCATCGCATCATCCACCTCGACCCCGGTCACCTCGGCCGCCCGGGTCGCCAGCGGCAGGGTCAGGTTGCCCAGCCCGCAGAACAGGTCCAGCACCCGGTGCTCCGGCTCCAGCTCCATGGCGGCCACCGCCTGGCGCACCATGGCACGGTTGACCTCGGGGTGGACCTGGACGAAATCCATGGGCGTGAAACCGACCTCCACGCCGAAATCCGGGTGCCGGTAGACCAGCGGGGCATCCGGCCCCGCCAGATGGACCACGGTCTCCGGCCCGCCCGACTGCAGGAACACGCCGATCCGTTCCTCCTCGGCCCAGGCCGCCAGCCGCGCCCGATCGGCATCGGCCAGCGGATCGAGATGACGAAACACCAGCGCCACGCGGTCGTCGTCATCCACGCCGACCTCGATCTGCGGGATCCGGTCACGCGCCTGCAGGCCGTCCAGCAGCTCCCGCAGCGCACGGATGCGGTGCCCCATCGCCGGATGCAGCACCTCGCAGTGGTCCATCTCCGCCAGATAGGGACTGCCCCGTTCACGAAACCCGACCAGGGTCCCGCCCTTCTTCGGGACATGCTTCGCGCCCAGCCGGGCCGTTCGCCGATAGCCCAGGGTCGCCCCGGTCAGCGGCTCGAACCGCGCCTCGGGCGTCACGTGCCCGATCCGCTCCAGCGCATCGAACAGGGCCTGTTCCTTGATCTCGCGCTGCAGGTCGATCGAGGCGTGCTGCAGCTTGCAGCCGCCGCACAGACCGAAGAATGCGCAGGGCGGATCCACCCGGCCGGCCGCGGGCTCCAGCACCTCCACCACTTCAGCCATATCAAAACGGCGCTTGCGCCCGGTCTGCACCGCGCGCACCCGCTCGCCGGCCAGTGCCCCGTGCACGAAACAGGCCTTGCCGTCACGCCGGATCACGCCCTGGCCATCGAGGGTAACGTCCTCGATCACGGCCTCGAACGGTGTGCGGTCGATCTTCTTGCCCATGCCGTCAGCCCCGCCAGGCTTCGAGAAATTCAAGGTGATGCTCCGCCGGGCTGGCGGCCAGGTAATCCGCCAGCTGGTCCTGGCGGGACTTCAGCGCATCGTCGGTCAGGTGCCCCCGCATGTGCTCGAAGCGCAGCCACACGAGGTAGGTATTGAGCACGTCGTGCTCCACGTAGTCGTGGATCTCGCCGGCCCGGCCGTCACGCCATGCCGGCCAGACCATGGAGCCGTCCATACCCAGCTTGCCGGGGAAACCCAGCAGGCTGGCCATGGTGTCCAGTCCGGTCACCGCGCGGCCCTGAAAGCCGGCGAGCACGTCCATCAGGTCGACATGGCGCCAGTGGAATCGCGAGAGGTAGTTGTTGTAGCGGAACTCGCGGTCGTCGTCGCCCTGCTCCCAGTAACGCGGCGCCTGCACGCCATTGACCAGCGCGCGGTAGTGCAGCACCGGCAGGTCGAAGCCACTGCCGTTCCAGCTCACCAGCGTGGGCGTACGCTGGTCGATCACGCCGAAGAACTGGCGCAGCAGCTCGGCCTCGTCCGGCGTGTGCCCGTCCTCGCCGTCGCGGCCGAAGGCCGACAGCTTGAGCGCTTCCCCGCCCTGGTACAGCACCCCGATGGACACGATGCGATGCAGCGGATGGCGCAGGAATTCCGAGCCGGTCTGCGCTCGGCGCATCGCGAACAGCGCATCCGCGACCTCCCGGTCGGTCAGGCCATCAAAGTCGTACAGCCGGCGCGCGCCCTCGATATCGGGCACCGTTTCCAGGTCAAAAACCAGTACGGGAGCGGACATGCCAGCCTCAGTCGGGGTAGACGCCGGTGGAAATGTAGCGGTCGCCGCGATCGCAGATAATGGCCACGAAGGTTCCGCCTTCGACCTGTGCGGCGAGCTTCAGGGTGGCCGCCACCGCGCCGCCGGACGACACCCCGGCAAAGATGCCTTCCTCTGCCGCCAGCCGGCGCATGGTGGTCTCCGCTTCTTCCTGGGTCACGTCCACGGTGCGGTCCACCCGCGCGGCCTCGAAGATCGTCGGCAGATAGGCCTCGGGCCAGCGCCGGATCCCCGGGATGGAAGCCCCTTCTCCCGGCTGCACGCCGACGATCTCGATCTCCGGATCGCGCTCCTTCAGGTACCGCGAGACTCCCATGATGGTCCCGGTGGTCCCCATGGAAGACACGAAATGGCTGACCGTGCCCTCGGTGTCGCGCCAGATCTCCGGCCCGGTGCCCTGATAATGCGCATCGGGATTGTCGGGATTGCCGAACTGGTTGAGCAGGAAGCCCTCTCCCGCGTCCGCCATGCGCTGAGCGAGGTCGCGCGCCCCTTCCATGCTTTCCTCGCGCGTGACCAGCTTGAGCTCGGCGCCATAGGCCTTCATCGACGCACGCCGTTCGGCCGACATGTTGTCCGGCATGATCAGGATCATGCGATAGCCCTTGATCGCGGCCGCCATCGCCAGCGCAATGCCGGTATTGCCGGAGGTGGCCTCGATCAGGGTATCGCCGGGACGGATGTCGCCGCGCTGCTCGGCGGCACGGATCATGTTGACCGCGGGCCGGTCCTTGACCGAACCGGCGGGGTTATTGCCCTCGAGCTTTACCAGCACGGTCGACGGCAGATCCGCAGCCAGGCGCTGCAGGCGCACCAGCGGCGTGTTGCCGACGAAATCCTCGAGGGTTGGAAAGGAATCGGGATGCAGTCGTTTCATGGCCGCAGAGTATAACGACTCACGCAGGCTTTGCGGGTCCGCGGGCACGACGAATGCGACGTGAACCCCGCCAACAAAAAGGCCCCGGAGCTCGGCTCCGGGGCCCGGATGGCGCGAACGCCCCGCCCGTTTACATGAACAGGCAGATGTCGGAATCTCCGGCGAACTCGAAGAACGCCGCCGCCCCGGCATATTCCACGCCATCAATGAAGTGACTGGTGTCCATTTCGAACAGGTCCACCGTCATCTGGCAGGCGATCATGCGCACTTCGGCCTCCTGGCACAGCTCGCGCAGATCCTCCAGATCGGAGACGCCCTTCGCCTTCATCTTCTTCTTCATCATCACGGTCATCATCTTCTGCATCCCCGGCAGGGCCTGCACAAGAACCGGCATCGGCATCGGCATGGGCATGCCGGGATTGCCCAGTGAGGTCACCTGAAGATCCAGCTTTTTCTCCAGCAGCTTCAGGCCGTAGAAGGTAAAGAAGATCTCGCACTCATAGCCCAGGGCCGCTGCGGTCGAGGCCAGGATGAACGGGGGATACCCCCAGTCCAGGCTGCCCTTGGTCGCGATGATGGCCATTTTCTTCTGTTCGTCGCTCATTGAGTTTTCCTCCTGTTGTTATACATGGCGAAGCCGGGTGGCGCCCCCTGCACCACCCGGCTCCGAATGGCGTGAAGTGCGGATTTTCAGTGTCCGGAGCCCTGGCGCGCTCGTCGCCAGTCCCGAATCAGGGCGCAACCCGCGCAAACACCCAGGGCGGCAAGGCTGGCCCAGACCGAAATCGGTACCAGAATCATTGCCAGCCCAAACATGACCCACGCCAGTACGGTCATTGCTCTCCTCCTTCGGTGCGGATGGCACGCGGTCCGTGCGCATCCGGTGACCGATTCGCTTGTTGTCGGCGGCAGACAGGCACCGGCTCAAGCCGACCGAAGCCTACCGCGTTCCGCTGCTCCCTGCATCACTGCCCTCGGCCGCACCCTCCTGACCCGGCCCGGATTCCGGCGCCGGCCGCCGTTCGGCCGCCTCCGCCGGTCGATGAACATCCGCCGCCGAGGCCCGGCCACTGCCGGGGTCCACGGGGCTCGCGTCCACGAACTGGTTGTTGAGCTTCTGGATGTAAGCCTCGGCCTGATCACGCAGGCGATGCAGCCGTGCCAGGCTCCGCCGCCCCAGACCGCGCGGCCCGCGTGCAAACAGCGAACGCATCGGCCGGGTACTCTTGAGAAAGGCCGCCTGCCAGTTCCCGGCCGCCGATTCCTTCGGCAGTTCGCGTGCAATCCGCCGTGCGAGCCAGCGACGGTTGAAGAAATGGATGCCGCCCAGCGCGCCGAGAACCAGCACCACCCCCAGCGACGTCCACCACGGGTTGTCCAGCAGGGTCTGCCACACCCGGCCATCGATCCACGGGCGGACACCGTCGGTCGCCTGATAGCCGATCACGGCCAGCACCGCCACCAGCACCCCCATCATGCCGGCGTCGAACTGCAGTACACGGCGCCGCCAGCGATCCAGACTGCGTTTGATCGCCGGCAGGGCGTCCATCTCGATGGATTCGGCGATCGCCTGCAGGGCCCCGATGATCCGGTACGACCGTGAAGAACTGATCTCGCGGATCTTGGCGTGGATCTCCTCGCGGTCGTGCGCGGATTTTTCCTCGTAGCGCTCGCGCACCTGCGCGTCGCCGATCTCCACCGCGCCGCTTTCGTTGTAGATGCAGTAGAAACGCCCGGTTGCATTCCCCTGGCGCACCACCGCGCGCTGCCAGGCCGCGACGACTTCCTCGAGGTTGTCCTCGCGCCAGGTCGTGTCGATCTGGTTCAGGATAAAGACCAGCTTGGTGAAGTCGTTGCGCTCGGCCACCCGGTTGACCAGGTGTTCCAGGGTGTCGCGCATGGCGCCGGGTTCGGGGTGCCGTGCGTCGAAGAACACCAGCACCAGATCCGACAGATCGATGATGTGGTCGGTCAGCTGCAGGATGGTGGTGCGCTGCTCGTCGGCATCGAACCCGGGCGAGTCGATCAGGATGCGGCCCCGCAGCTGCTCCGCGCGCGCGGTCTTCATCGCCAGAAAATGATCCACCGTGCGCCCGCCGCCATCGGTGATGCGTTCGATCTCGTCGGAGACCCGATAGAACGGGAAGCGCGGGTCTCCGTCGAGCGCCAGCCCGGGGAGTTCCTGCACCCGTTCGCTGCCGCCGTAGGAGATCACGGTGAACTTGTCGTCCACCGCCTGGCTGCCGCTGCGCTGCACGGTATCGCCCACGAACTCGTTGATGAACGTGGACTTGCCCGAGGAGAAGGTCCCCAGGACCGAGATCATCGGCCACCAGGAAATGGTGAAGGCGTAGGACTCTTCTTCCGGATCCAGCAGGCCCGAGGCATATCCGACCCGATCCAGCTCCCGGAACGGATTGACCACGCCCTCGAGGACCGGGTTTTCCTCCGCCAGACGGTCACTCAGGAGCTTGAGCTGCTTGCGGACGCGGCTGCCAGGTCGATTGAACATTCCGATCTCCGTATTGGTTCGGGCCCGGGCAGACCGCGCGCACGGCTAGCGCGGCGCCGACGGCGGACGGTAGGGACCGCCCGACCCCGGATAGGGACCGCCCTGCCCCGAGAGTGGGTTGAACATGTTCATCATACCCATGGGACCGCCCACGTTGCGATTCAGGCTCCACATGTCGCGCTGCATGCCGATCACGGACCCGGCCATCACCTCGGTATCCCGGGTCATCGACCCGATGTCCGTGCTCATGCGGCCGGTGTCCTCGCTGATGGACGCAACGCTCTGCTCCATCTCGGCCGTGGACCCGGCAATGTCCACCATGCGGCCCTCCATCGCCTCCATGTGGCGCACAATCGCCGACATGTCGCGGTCCACCACCCGGGTCATCGAGGAGATCTCCTCGGTCAGCTGTGACACGTCCCGGGTCAGGCTGGTGATCAACCAGAAACCGTACACCGCCAGCACGACGAATGCGACCAGGGAAGCATAGACGATCAGTTCGAGTCGCCGGGCCCGTCGTTGCGCATCGTCCGCCTCTTCCTTGACCTCGTAATACTGACTGTCGCCGTCAGCTGGCCTGTCTTTCGCACCCATCGTTCCTCCGGTCGGTGACTACAGCACACGTGATGTGGAGGGTGCCGCAAACCTCAGCGGAACCGTTCCAGGTGGTCCGCCCCTTGCGGATGATGCCGGGAATAGATCGGACGCAGTGGGGCCATCATCGCCCGGCGTTCGCCCTCCGGAAGCTTCTCCAGCGCCCGATCCCAGCTGCCCATGGCGGCTTCAACGTCGCCGGTGGCGTGTTGCAGATTGCCCAGTTCCCCGAGGATGTCCGCCCGTTCCCGGCTTTCGTACGCCTGCGTTTCCAGCCCGCCTTCGAGGACGGTCAACGCGGCTGCGGCACCCTCGCGCCAGTACGTCTCCCGTGCTTCGGTCAGCAGCGCCTCGACCTCCACCGGCTCCTCCACGGCTTCTTCCCTGGCGGCTTCTTCCCTGGCGGCTTCTTCCCTGTCCGCTTCTTCCCTGTCCGCTTCTTCCCTGTCCGCTTCTTCCCGAGCAGCTTCTTCCCGGGCAGCTTCCTGGTCCTCGGCAGAAGGCTCTTCCTCCAGGACCACGCCGGACTCCGCGGGCGGGTCCTCCGGCTCGGCCGGCGCCAGCCAGTCACGGGCGGACCAGGCGATCAACCAGAGGACGATCACGATCAGCACCCAGTAGCGATTGATGAAACCGTGGCGCGGCTTGTCTTCACCTGATTCCATTTGTCACCTCGTTTCCTGTCCGAAAATCGCCCGGGCCAGTCGGTCCAGCTCCTCCGCCGCCTTGCCGGAAGGCTCCAGCTCGTTCACCGCGAGACCCTCGCTGAACGACCGCCGGAAGGCCGTGCGCTGCTTCAGCCGAGGGCGCAGAAAACGGATACCCTCGATCTGCTGCAGGGCCTCCGCAGTCTCCTCGGTCTCGCGCACGAACTGGTGCGTGTCGGCGCGATTGATGAACACCTCGATGCCGGGACCGCTGTCACGATCGGTCCGACGCTCCTGGATCTCGCGCACGAAACGGTGAGTGGACCAGACGTCGGCCTGACTCGGCGGCACCGGGATCAGCACCCGGTCTGCCGCGGCGACCGCCCGCATCAGGGTGTCCATGGCGGAGGGCCCGACGTCCACCAGCCAGTGATCGAACTCCCCCTGCCGACCCAGCGCGACATCGGCATCGGTCGTGGCGGGGAGCGCGGGGCTGTACCCCTCCTCCTGCCGCACTTCCAGGACATCGCCGAGAGTCCCCTGCGGATCCAGGTCCACGGCCTGTACGCGGTGCCCTTTCGCGAGCAGCCAGAGCGCGAGATTGAAAGCGACGGTGCTCTTGCCCGTTCCGCCCTTGAGGTTGGCCACCACGGTCAGCATTGCGGCTCCCGGATCCATTGAATTCTAAAACGGGCTGCCCGGCGAACCGGGCAGCCGATCATGCACGGGCGAGCCCGTGCGAGCAGATCACTGCTCTTGCTGCTGCTGCGGCATGCCCTGCTGCGGCATGCCCTGCTGCGGCATGCCCTGCTGCGGCATGCCCTGCTGCGGCATACCTTGCTGCGGGCCATAGCCGTGGCCGGGGCCGTAACCGTAGCCCGGATGGCCATAGTAGCCGGGACCGTAGCCATGACCACGACCATAGCCGTAGCCGTCACCACGGCCGTGACCGTAGCCGTGACCATGACCGCGACCGCGGGCGGAGAAGTCGAAATCGCCCATCATGTCGCCGAACATGTCGCCCATGTTGTGGCCGCGGCCGTAACCCGGACCGCCAAAGAACGGCATGCCACCGTAGCCGGGGCCGTAGCCATAACCGGGACCGTAGGGAGCCCCGTAGCCCGGACCACCATAGCCCGGCCCGCCCCACTGCGCGGAAGCCATCATCGGGGCAGCGGCCAGACCGGCCATGGATGCCGCAAGAACGGCTGCTTTCAGAAACTTGCTCATAGTGTTACCTCCTCCTATCGGAGACATGCCCTCCCATTTCTGCCACCGATGCGCGGAGGGCGATCACGCACCGGACCCTGCCCGAAGGCAGGTGATTCAGGGCCCCGAAAAGGGTCCCCATGCGCCCGGGCCGCCAAAGAACGGGAATCCGTACCCCGACATGCCCGGTTCACTTGCCCCCGGTCCCCGGTGGCCGCCATACGGATACGGACCGAACCCGTAACCGTAGGGCGACATCCCCGGAGCCGGGCGTGCTTCACCTGCGGGAACGCGCGAGCGCTCCTCGCGTCCCCGCCGGGCCGGATCGTAGTCCGGCGGAGGGAACGATCCGGCCGACCGGGGTTCGCCCCGGGAGAAGCCTCCCGGCTCTCCCGCATCGGCCGCGGATGGCGGTCCGGCATGCCACGGATTGTGACGTTCCCGGGCCTCGGCAGCCGCAGCGGCCACCATCACCCCGACCGTCACCAGGGCGACCAGCAGGACGCTCCGCCCCGCCGTTGCTCCCCGCTGCATGCCGTCACCTACGAACGCCATTCGCCTCGCTCCCATGCGTCACCCGGCGCTCAGTAGTTCCCCGAGTCGCGACGCTCTTCCATCTGCTCCATGCGCATCTCGCGCTGGCGTTCCATCTCCTCCATGTAGGCCTGGCGACCCTTCTTCATCGCCTCCATCCGGGCCTCGCGCATGGCTTCCATTTCCTCGATGCGTTCCTGCCGCTCGGCATGCATCTTCTCGATGCGCTCGCGCATCTCTTCCGGCATGTCCTCCGGCAGATTCTCGGGATCGAATTCCTGCATCTGGCCGTGGCCTGCGGGACCGCGCATGCCGGCACCATGGCCGGGCCCGTACGCAGGGCCGTGCATCATGCCGGGGCCATGGCCCTGCTGCGGACCGTAGCCGTAGCCGGGACCATGACCGGGCCCGTACCCATAGCCGGGACCATAGCCCGGGCCATAACCGTGACCGTAGCCATGACCGCGGCCCTGGCCGTAGCCCTGCCCGTGGCTGCGCCCGGACATGCCGAAGCTGAAGTCACCGGAGGCATCGCGACGCTGCATCATCTCGCCGCCCTGATGCCCGCCCATGCCCTGTCCATACGGACCCGGCTGGCCCCAGGGACCGGGAACCGGAGCATGCTGGGCCATCGGCTGCCCCTGAGCGCCCTGGTTCCCTTCTTCCGCCTGGGCCGCGCCCAGCACGGACATCGAGACCACTGCGGCGCCGGCCATGGCCAGACCGAGCATGCGTGCGTTGAATCGCTTCTTCATCATTAACCTCCTTGAGGTTCTTTCAGTGATTGCTCATTTCAGCCGAATACCCCGGCGTCGGCGGCCACCCGACTGGCGTGCACCGGGGCCCGCCCCCGAGGAAGACGTTTCATTGCCATCTTCCCCCGAGTCCAACTTCTGTTCCGCCGTCACACTCGGCCCGGCATTCTCCGATCCGGCGGAACGGGGATCGCTGCCGGATTTCCGCGGCGCCTCCGTATCTCGCTCCTTCGGCTCATGCCCGTCGTCCGGCGCAGATTCGGCGTTCGCGACCGCGTCCGCTTCACGGCCGGAGGGGGCGTCCGGGGCCCCCGACGCGGGGGGACCCGACGCCGGACCGGACGACGGGGCTGGAGAAGGCCCGGAGCCCGAGCCAGAACCGCCGGATCCCGGGCCACCGCCCGGCCCGGGCCCCGGGCGCGTCCCGAAACGCCCGCGCACCAGCTTCAGCAAGGCCAGGAACAGGTCGCGCATGCCCTCGACGAAGGCAGCGGCCAGGCAGCGCAGATACAACCCGAGATACTGGACTGCGCGCGTGACCGGTCCGCCCTCGGCCGGGCCGAAGGGATTGTCGTCACGGCCGGTCCCGGCACTGCCACTGCCCGGAGCGGCACAACCGGAGCCGCTGGCGCCGTCGCCGTCTTCCAGCGAAGCGGGACAGAACGCGCGCCGTCCGGAGATGCAGCCCAGCGGGATGACGACCAGGGTCAGCAGCGTGGCCACGATGGTCCCGAACATCAGCGAAATCGCCATGCCCTGAAAGATCGGATCGAACAGGATGACGCTGGAACCGGCAAGCAGCGCCAGCGCGGTGATGATGATGGGCCGCGTGCGCGCCTGACAGGCCAGGATCATCGCCTCGCGGACGTCATGTCCCTGATCCACCGCCTGGCGGCCGAAATCGACCAGCAAGATGGAATTGCGCACGATGATCCCTGCCAGGGCGATGAACCCGATCATCGAAGTCGCGGTGAATTCGGCGTTGAACAGCCAGTGGCCCGGAATGATCCCGATCAGGGTCAGCGGGATCGGGGCCATGATGATGCCCGGCAGCACAAAGTTGCCGAACTCCCAGACCACCAGCATGTAGATGAGAATCAGGGCGATGGCGAACGCGATGCCCATGTCGCGGAAGGTCTCGTAGGTGACCGTCCATTCGCCGGCCCATTCGAACGCCGTGGACCCGTCATTCGGCGGCGGCCCCAGCCAGTGCGGCTGCACCCGGCTGCCGTCGGGAAGCTCGTAATCGGCGAGTTGCTCCTGCACCTCGAGCATCCCGTAGACCGGCGCCGCCAGACGCCCCACCACTTCGCCGGTGACATACTCCACCGGCCGCAGGTTCTTGTGATAGATGGGTTCGTCCTGCGGGCGCTCGACGAACCGGCCCAGCTCGCCCAGGCTGACCATCCCGCCATGCTGCGAGGCCACCGGCAGCTGTTCCAGACGCCCGATATCGGAGCGCGTGGGGCGTGGCAGGCGCAGCTCGATCAGGTGCGGCTCCACCAGCGAACGCGCCTTGATGTCGCCCAGAACCCGGCCACCGATCGCGGTCTCCAGCGTCTGGTTCACGGTCTCCACGGTGACACCGCGGCGCAGGGCCTTGTCACGGTCCACGTCGAAATGCCAGACGTCGTGCGGGGCCTGCAGAAAGCTGTCGACGTCGGCCACGTGTTCGGCCCCGCGGAACATTTCTTCCAGGTCGCGCGCGACCTGACGCCGGGTATCGGCATCCGGGCCATAAACCTCGGCGACCACCGACTGCAGGACCGGGGGCCCCGGCGGCATCTCCACCACTTCGATGCGCGCGCCGGCCTCGCGGGCCAGCGGTGTCAGACGCTCACGGGCCTCGGTGGCGATCTCGTGGCTGGAGCGCGCACGATCGCCCTTGTCCACCAGCTGAACCTGGATGTCGCCCAGCCAGGGGTCCTGGCGCAGGTAGTAATGACGCACCAGACCATTGAAATTGAACGGCGCTGCAGTGCCGACATACGCCTGCAGCCCGGTCACTTCCTCAAACTCCCGCAGTTCCGCCACCATCGCTTCGCTGAGCGAGGCCGTCTCGGTCAGCGCCGTGCCCTCGGGGAAGTTGATCATCACCTGGAATTCGGGCTTGTTGTCCAGCGGCAGCATCTTCACCCGGACATCCGTGGTGTAGAACAGGCTGGCCATCAGGAAGAACACCACCACGATCCCGGCCAGGAAGGCGTAGCCCCGGGCGGGATTGTCCGCCAGCCCGGGGATCACCCGGCGGAAGAACGTGCCCAGCCGCTCGGCCTGCCGGTGTTCCTTTTCGGTGGCCTTCTCCAGGTAGGACATGCTCGGGCGCAGCCGCTGGGTCAGCCACGGGGTGAACACGAAGGCCGCGACCAGCGAGAACAGCATGGCGACCGATCCCAGAACCGGGATCGGCTGCATGTAGGGACCCATCATCCCGGAGACGAAGCCCATGGGCAGGAGCGCCGCGATCACCGTAAAGGTCGCCAGGATCGTCGGGTTGCCGACCTCGCGCACCGCGTCCACGTTGGTTTCGGCATCCAGACCGCGCTTCATCAGCCAGCGGCGGTAGATGTTCTCCACCACGACGATGGCATCGTCCACGAGGATCCCGATCGCGAAGATCAGCGCGAACAGGCTCACCCGGTCGATGGTGTAGTCGAGCAGCCACGCGCTGAACACGGTGAACAGGATCACCACCGGAATCACGATCAGCACCACCAGCGCGGCGCGCAGCCCGAGGAACAGCGCGACCAGCAGAGTCACCGCGAAGGTCGCGACAAAGAGCTTGAAGATCAGCTCATTGACCTTTTCGTTGGCCGTCTTGCCGTAGTCGCGCGAGATCTCGACGCCCACGTTGTCGGGGATGGCGGAGCCCTTCAGGCGCTCCAGGCGTTCGAGCACGCCATTGGCGACCGTGACCCCGTTACTGCCGGGCTTCTTGGCGATCGCGAGGGTCACGGCGGACGCACCCTCCGGTGCGGCATCGGGTGCCTCGGCGGCCGGGCCGGAATAGTGACGCACGAAGCGATCCACCTCCCCCGGGCCATAACTCACGTCGGCCACGTCGCGCAGATAGACCGGGCGACCGTCTTCCACCGAGATCAGCAGGCGTTCGACATCCTCGGCACTGGTCAGGAACGAGCCGGTGTGCACCGACATGTGTCGCCCACCCGCCTCGATCGCGCCCGCGCCGCGTTCGGAATTGGCCTGCCGCACCGCGCCCGCGATCTGATCCAGGGTAACCCCGTAACCTTCCAGCCGTTCCGGCCGCACCTCGATGCGCAGCTTTTCCTCGCGGCCACTGACCACGAAGCTCTGCGCGGTGTCCGGTACCTCGTTGAGCTGCTGCTTCGCGTCCAGGGCGATCTGGCGCAGCATCGCGTCATCGACCTCGTGCGACCAGAAGGTCAGCGTGACCACCGGCACGTCATCCGCACCCTTGGGCTTCACCATCGGCTCGCTGACGCCAGGGGGCATCAGGTCGCGATTCGACATCAGCTTGTCGTGGACCTTCACCACCGAGGATTCCATCTCCTCGCCGACGTCGAACTGCACGGTGACCATGGCTTCGCCGCGATGCGACACCGAATATACGTTGTCGACCCCCGAGAGCTCGCTCATCAGGCGTTCCAGCGGCCGCGCGGCCAGACTGGCCACCTGCTCCGACGGTACGCCCGGATACTCCACCATGATGTCGACCATCGGGACCGAGATCTGCGGGTCTTCCTGGCGTGGCGTCACGATCAGGCCGAGGATGCCGATCGCGATGCTGGCCAGCAGCAGCAGCGGCGACAGCGGCGAATGGACGAATGCGCGGGCCATGCGCCCGGCGATGCCGGGATCGGTCGCGTGACCGCCGGGCCGTTCCTGATTGCGAGGTTCCTGATCGCTCATGTCTGGCGCGAACGTCCTGTCATTGTCCGTGTTCGAAGCGCATCAATGACGGCCGCCGGGGTGCTGCAACACCCGCGCTCCGGGCTCCAGCCCCGAGGTCACGACCACGCCCCCATCACGCGACGCCCCCAGCCGGACCATGCGGATGCGCACCTCGTCATTGGCATCCAGCACGGCCACGCGCGGCAGGGCCCCGCCCGGAATGATCGCGCTCTCCGGGATCACCACCCGGTCTTCGCGCGTCACTTCGCCCGGCAGATGCACTTCGGCGTACATGCCCGGGCCGCCGCGGACCTCCTGCGGCAGATCGAACTTCACGGTCACGGTATGGCGTTGCGGATCGGCCAGCGGGAAGATCCGCGAGACCCGCGCGCTGACTTCTTCCGAATGGCCGTCGAGCGTCACCGGAACGATGTCGCCCACGTCCAGCTGACGCACCAGGCGAACCGGAACGGCCGCCTCCACCCGCAGATAATCCAGGTGCCCGAAGGTGACCAGAGGATGCCCGGGCTGGACGGTATCGCCCTGTTCCACGTGCTTGTGCATGATCACCCCGTCGAACGGAGCGCGGGAGCGGGTGTCTTCCAGCGCGACGTCGAGCTCCTCGACGCGGGCCCGGGCCTGCTCCCAGCGTGCTCGGGCCTGATCGACCCCGATGTGGCGGGAAAAGAGATCCGTGGTGCGGTCCAGGGTCGGGTCACCGAATCCCATGAACTGCCCCATGTTGCGCGTGAACATCTGGTCGAACATCGACGGCATGCCCATGCCCGGCATCTGCCCGATGTCCTGCGAACGCGGAGAAATGACCTCGCGGTCGTACTGCATGCGTGCTTCGCGGATCGCCGCCTCGGTGGTGCGCATCTCGGCGAGCGCCGCCTGGCGTTGAGCCTGGAGGCGATCGTCGGAGATCGCGACCAGCTCTTCTTCCTCCTCGAAGCGGTCGCCCTCGACCCCTTCAACCGCGATCACCCGGCCCCCCGACTGCGCCCGCAGGGTCACTTCACTGAACGGGATCACCGTGCCGCTGACGGTATGGCGCTCCGCGGCGAGCGGCTGCGCGACATGGATGCCGGTACGGTCCGGACTCGTGGTTCCCGGGCTCTGGGCCGGCGTCCAGGCGGTCTGTGCACCGGCCGTGCCGGCCACGGTGACCATACACAGCATCAGGCTGGCCGTTCGCATGAGCGTCATTCGCACCTCCCCGACAGCGTGCCTGTTCCGTTGGTCTTTTTTCGTTGTAGAGAAAAGCACGCCCCGATACAAGCAAGAGAAATGCCAATATTAGAATATTATTAAATTTCAGATATTTGTCCTCGTGAAAAAAACACCGCGCACTCAGGGTGTTGCAACACGCGCTACCCGGGAATTCGAATATAAGCATCTGTTGCTGCAGAAATTTTTTTGTTGCAACAGCGGTGGCGGCGTTGCAACGCCGCTGCCATACTCCCGGTGAGTTTCCCGGAGAGGAAGGCCATGAAAATGAATCGTGGGGAGGGGCTGCCGGACGCGTTCCGTTCGGCCGATCCGGACTGCCATCACCAGATGGTCTTCGCCCGCCGGGCGGCGGGCAGCGACATTCGCATGCTGCTGCTGGGCGAATCGGGAACCGGCAAGACCCGACTGGCCCGGGGCATCCATGAATGGAGCCCGCGTGCCGCCGGACCCTTCGTCGAAGTCAACTGCGCGGCCATCCCCGACGAGCTGCTGGAATCGGAGCTGTTCGGCCATGTGCGCGGGGCCTTTTCCGGCGCGGTGAGCGATCGCGAGGGCCGTTTCGAATCCGCCCACGGGGGTACCCTGTTCCTCGACGAGATCGGCGAACTGCCATTGCGTCTGCAGGCCAAGCTGCTGCGCGCGGTGCAGGACGGACAGTTCGAACGCGTGGGCGAGAACACCACGCGGCAGGTGGACGTACGCATCCTTTCCGCCTCCAATCAGGACCTCCAGGCCCGCGTGGATGCGGGACAGTTCCGCGCCGACCTGTTCTACCGCCTGGCTGTCGCCACGGTGGAGCTGCCGCCCCTGCGGACCCGGCCGCGTGACCTGGCCGCCACCCTCGACCGCTTCGTCGAGGAACACGCGCTGCAGCTGGCGCCGGCGTTAAGGCGCAAACTGGAAGCCCACCCCTGGCCCGGCAATTTCCGCGAACTGGAGAACGTGTTCGCCTGCCTCCAGCTGCACGCGGTCAACGGTCGCGTGGAGGATTTTCCCCTGCCCGAAGGCCGCCCTCCCGGGACCGTTTCACCACAGCCGGAGGCCGCCGCCCCGGCAACGGCTTTCCCGGAAGGGCCCCCCACGGACGCGGCCCCGCAGGTATCCCCGAGGGAGTCCGAAGAGGCGCGGCGCCTGCGTCAGGCCCTTGCCGCTCATAATGGCAACCGCTCGCGGGCCGCGCGCAGTCTCGGAATCGACCGTACGACCCTGTGGCGCAAGCTGCATCGCTATAACCTGGCCTGAGAAAGGCATTCCCCACGCCTGCGGCCCTCGTGCCGCCGATGTTAGGATTGGCCATATCAGGAGACACTGATACCGGTCTCCCGCGGACGGGAACTTCATCCGGTGCACCGTCTCCAAGGCCCGGGCATCAGGCCCGCGCCCCATCCAGCCCAGGACCCGAGCGAGAACTGCATGTCCCGTGTCATGCCGCGAGTCGGCCGTGCCCTCATCCCCGTACTGATCGTCGCGCTCAGCGTGGCCGGATTCATGATCCTGCGCGCCACCGGCCCGGAGGCCCCCGCCCCCGAGGGCGAGGAACGCGCCTGGCCGGTGCGCGGCTTCGTCGCCGAACCCGGGACCCATGAGCCCTCGGTGATGCTCTACGGGCGCAGTGCCTCGGCCCACGACGCGACCCTGCGAGCCGCAGTACAGGGCGACGTGGCCCGGGTCTCCGCGCGCGAAGGCCAGCGGGTCGCCAAGGGCGACGTCCTGATCCGGATCGACCCCGCCGAGGCGCGCCTGGCCCTGCGGCAGGCGCGCGCCGAGGTCGATGAACTCGAAGGCGCGCTGGAAAGCGAACAGCTGCGCGCGCGATTCGATCGCGAGGCCCTGGTGCGCGAACGCGAACTGCGCGAGATTGCTCGCCGCAACCTCGAACGCACCCGCAACCTGCGCGAACGCGACATGGCATCCGAGAGTGACGTGGACGAAGCCCAGGAACGGCTGCAGCAGGCCGAACTCACCATCCAGAACCGGGAACAGGCGATCGCCGACGCCCCCATGCGGCTGGCCGGGGCCGAGGCCCGGCTGAACCGGGCGCGGGCCGCGGCCGAACAGGCCGAACTGGACCTGGAACGCACCGAGATCCGCGCCCCGTTCGATGCCCGTGTGACCGCGGTCCGGACCTCGCCGGGCGAACGCGCCCGGGTGGGCGACGAACTGGTACGCCTGTTCGACGTCGACGACCTGGAGATCCGGGCCGGACTTCCCGTGTCGCTGGAACCGCGGCTGGAGGCGCTGCTGGCGGAGGGGAGAACGCTGGAAGCCTCGGCCCGCAACGGCGGCCGCGAGATCACCAGCGAGCTGGTCCGCATCGAAGGCGAAACCCGGCCCGGCGCCAGCGCTTCGCACGGTGTGTTCGCGATCCGCGAAGGCGGGCGCTCGCTGGGTCTGAACCGCTTCCTTGAACTGAACCTGCGCCTGCCCGAGGAAGACGACAGCCTGGCCGTTCCGTTCGAGGCCCTGTACGGGCGCGACACCATGTTCCGCGTAATCGACGGCCGCCTGCAGTCCCTGAACGTCGAACGTCTGGGCGAATACCGCAGCGAGGCCGGGGACACCCTGGCGCTGGTTCGCAATCCGGACCTGTCGGCCGGCGACGTCCTGATCGCCACCCGCCTGCCCAATGCGGTGGATGGCCTGCGCGTGGAGGTCGAGGACCGCGAGGACCTGCCCACCGCGGCCGAAGCCGTGCGCGAAGGCGACCCGGACCTCCAGCCGCAGGACGCCGGCGATGAGTGAAACCAGCGCACCCATGCCGGGCGGCGCCCCGGCCGGGGGCGATCCGGAGGGCGCCGCCGGGCGCGGCCCGATCCGGCTGTTCCTGGAACACCGCCTGGCCGCCAACCTGCTGATCGCGCTGATGCTGCTGGCCGGCGCCTATGCCCTGAACCAGCTGAACTCGCAGTTCTTCCCCGATTTTGATCTCGACATCATCACGGTCCAGGTCGTGTGGTCGGGCGCTGCCGCCGAAGACGTGGAACAGTCGATCACCGACCCGCTGGAGCAGGACCTGCGCACGGTCGACGACCTGCGCGAAATGACCTCCACCTCCGCGCTTGGGGTGGCGACCATCACCCTGGAGTTCGAACCCGGCGCGGACATGTCGCATGCGCTGGAACAGGTCAACGACCGGGTCGATCAGCAGCGCAACCTGCCGGCCGATGCCGAGACCCCGATCGTCAATCAGGTGATCAACTACGAACCGGTCTCGCGCCTGCTGATCACCGGCCCCGACGACCCGGAACAACTGCGGACCCTGGCCCGGCAGTACGAACGCGAGCTGCTGGACGCCGGCATCGCGCGGGTCGAATTCACCGGCCTCACGGAAGACGAGATGGCCATTCAGGTGCCGGCCTTCAATCTCTACCGTCTGGACATGACCCTGGCCGACATCGGCACGGCCGTCGCCGGCATGAGCCGCGACATGCCCGCCGGCTCGGTCGGACGCGACGACACCGCCCGACAGCTGCGCAGCCTGGAACAGGCTCGCGACATCGTGTCCTTCGAACGCCTGGTGCTGCAGGGCGACCCCGAACGCGGTCGGGTGCTGCTGGGCGACATCGCCGACATCGACCTGCGCCCCCGCGACGGTGAGGTGCGTGTCCGCTCGCAGGGTACACGGGCCATCGAGATGCAGCTGATGCGCAGCGAGACCGGCGACGCCCTGGAATCCGCGCGCATCCTCGAACAGTGGCTGGAGCGCACCCGGCCCGCCCTGCCCCCGGGTGTCCAGCTCCAGGAGACCGATGCCTTCTGGGAGCTGCTGTCCGAGCGCATCACCCTGCTGCTGAAAAACGGTGCCGGGGGACTCCTGCTGGTGCTCGGGATCCTGTTCCTGTTCCTGAACCGCCACATCGCCCTGCGCGTCGCCCTCGGCATCCCGATCGCCTTCACCGCCGCATTCGTGGTGCTGTGGCTGGTGGGTGGCTCGATCAACATGATGTCGCTGTTCGGCTTCATCATGTCGCTGGGGATCATCGTCGACAACGCCATCGTCGTCTCCGAGCACGCCTACAGCCTGCATCAGAGGGGCCTGTCGGCCGGTCGGGCGGCGCGTCAGGGCGCCCAGCGCATGGTCGGTCCGGTCGTCGCCGCGTCACTGACCACCGTCGCGGCCTTCATGCCACTGATGCTGATCGGCGGGATCATCGGCAATATCCTGTTCGACATCCCGCTGGTGGTGATCTGCGTGATCGTGGCTACCCTGCTGATCGCCTTCCTGATCCTTCCGGCCCATCTCAAGGGCGTGATGGATCGCCTCGAGGAACCGCCGGCCGGCAGCCTGCGGGCGCGCTTCGACCGGGGTTTCGAAAACCTGCGCAACGGCCCGTTCCGCCGTGCGGTCACGCACGCCGTGGACCACTCCGGGGTCACCCTCGCCCTGGCGGTGGGCGCGGTGATCCTGGCCATCGGCCTGGCGGCATCCGGACGCATCGGCTTCACCTTCTTCCCCTCGCCCGAGGGCACGGTCATCCATGCCGGCGTGAACTTCGTGGCCGGCACCCCGCCGGAACGGGTCGAAGAATTCCTCATCCACGTCGAACAGGCGCTGGAGGAAACCGACGAGGAACTCGGCGGCGGCCTGGTGCGCGCCTCGGTGACCCGGCTCGGACGCGGCATCGACCCCGGCGACGGCAACGCCCCGCAGGGCGACCAGTTCGGCAACATCCAGGTCGAGCTGATCTCGCCGGAGGCCCGCGAGGTGCGTAACCGGGCGTTCATCCAGGCATGGCGGGACAATGTCCGCGAGGCCCCCGGCATCGAGACCTTTTCTATTGACGAGCGTCAGGCCGGCCCGCCCGGGCGCGATCTCGAAGTGCGTCTGACCGGCGATGACCCGCATATCCTCAAGGACGCGGCACTGGACGTGGCCGACCTGTTCGACGAGTTCCCGGGCACCTTCGCCACCCAGGACGACACCCCGTTCGGCCGCGAGCAGCTGACCTTCCGCATCCTGCCGGAAGGCCGCGCGCTGGGGCTGACCACGGAGCAGCTCGGCGCGCAGCTGCGCGACGCCTACGACGGCCATCTGGCGCAGATCTATCAGGACGGGCTGGAGGAGGTCGAGGTGCGCGTGCGTCTGCCCGACGACGAACGCCACGCGACGGAAAGCCTGGACCGCCTGCAGATCCGCCTGCCGGACGGCGAGCTGACCCCGCTGGAGAACGTGGCGGAACTCGCATCCCGTCCCGGCTTCGAGACCCTGCGGCATGCCGATACCCGCCTCGCAATCGAGGTATCCACCGAAGTCGACCGCTCGGTGAACAATGCCGCGCGCATCCGCGCCGCACTGGAAGACGGTCCGCTGGACGCGGTCGCCGAGCGCCACGGGGTGGACTGGTCCTTCGAGGGCCGCGCGGCGGATCAGGAGGAGACGTTTGCCGACATGCGCACGGGCCTGGTGCTGGCGCTGGGCCTGATGTACATCATCCTCGCCTGGGTCTTCGCCTCCTGGGGCTGGCCGCTGATCGTGATGGCGATCATCCCGTTCGGGATCCTCGGTGCCCTGCTGGGCCACTGGATCCTCGGGGTGGAGCTGACCGTGCTGTCGATGTTCGGCCTGTTCGGCCTGACCGGGATCGTGGTCAACAACTCCATCATCCTGGTCAGCTTCTACCAGGGGTTGCGGGAGAGCGGTCTGGCCCTGCGCGAGGCGATCATCGAGGCCTCCTGCCAGCGCCTGCGCGCGGTCATCCTGACCTCGGTCACCACCATCGCGGGCCTCACCCCGCTGCTGTTCGAGCGCTCGGTGCAGGCGCAGTTCCTGATCCCGATGGCGATCTCGATCGTGTTCGGGCTGGCGGTGGCCACGGTGCTGGTACTGTTCGTGATCCCGGCGTTGCTGCGCCTGTACGAGGGGGCGTTCGATCGCGGCGCCACGTCCACCCACCACGCGAGCTGACCGCAGCCCCGAGGAAGGGAGGACATGGGGCGGCGGGGCGCGTCGGGGTCAGGCGTCGCCGCCGCGCCGACGCAGGCGGATGGGGGCGTAGGGTTCGCTCTGGCCCCACTCCACCAGCCCCGCCTTGGCCAGCTCGAGGATGGCGAGGAACGACACCACCACTCCCTGGCGGCCCTCGGCCCGTTCCAGCAGGCCGACGAAGTCGGTGAAGGTCTCGCTGTCCAGCTCCTGCAGCAGCCGGGTCATGCGCTCGCGCACCGACAGCTGTTCGGTGGCCACGTGGTGGTGGGCGTTCAGACTGGCACGCCGCATCACCCCGGCGAGAGCGTCCATCAGGGCATCCAGCGACGGTGCCGGGGGCGGCGGGCCTTCCAGTGCGTCGGTCGCAGCGCCCGCAGCGAAGAAATCCCGCTCCATGCGCGGCAGCGCGTCCAGGCGTTCGGCCGCGGTCTTGAACTGCTCGTATTCCTGCAGCTGACGGATCAGCGCCATGCGCGGATCACCGGCGTCTTCCGCGTCCGCCTCCGCCGGGCGTGGCAGCAGCATGCGCGACTTGATCTCGGCCAGCAGTGCCGCCATCACCAGGTATTCGCCCGCCAGTTCCAGGCGCAGGGCACGCATCACCTCGATGTAGGCCATGTACTGGCGCGTGATCTCGGCGATGGGGATCGCCAGGATGTCGAGGTTCTGCCGGCGGATCAGGTACAGCAGCAGGTCCAGCGGCCCCTCGAAGGAATCGAGGAACACTTCCAGTGCATCCGGCGGGATGTACAGGTCCTCGGGCAGCTCCGCGACCGGTTCGCCGTGAACACGCCAGACGTGCTCGCCCTCCCCGGCGGCGGCCGGATCAACGGGGTCGACGCTGGCGTCTTCGGCGTGTTCGCTCACCGGCTCTACCGCAGGTAGTCCAGCCCCATCGCGCGCCGGACCTCCTCCAGGGTCTCGCGCGCCTCTTCGCGCGCGGCCTCCGAGCCCTCGACCATGATCGAGCGCACCAGCCCCGGATCACTGGCGTATTCGCGCGCGCGCTGCTGGATCGGCTCCAGCTCCTCCTGGATGGCCGCGATCAGGGGCTTCTTGCAGTCCAGGCAGCCGATCCCGGCGGTGGTGCAGCCCTCGTAGAGCTCGCCCCGCTTGTCCTCGCCGGTGTAGACCTGGTGCAGCTCCCACACCGGGCATTTTTCCGGCGTCCCCGGATCGGTGCGGCGCACCCGCGCCGGATCGGTGGGCATGGTCCGGATCTGGCTTTCCACCTCCTGCGGCTCGGACCGCAGGCTGATGGTGTTGCCATAGCTCTTGGACATCTTGCGCCCGTCAAGCCCGGGCATCTTCGCGGTGGGCGTCAGCTTCGGATGCGGCTCGGGCAGGATGATCTTGCCCCCGCCCTCGAGATAGCCGAACAGCCGTTCGCGGTCCTTCAGCGAGATGTTCTGCTGTGATTCCAGCATCGCCCGGGCGACCTCCAGGGCCTCGTCCTCGCCCTGCTCCTGGAAGCGCTTGCGCAGATCGCGGTAGCGCTTGGCTGCCTTCTTGCCCATCTTGTCCACGGCCTGCTCGGCCTTTTCGGCAAACCCGGGTTCGCGCCCGTACAGATGGTTGAAGCGCCGCGCCAGCTCGCGCGTGACCTCCAGGTGCGAGACCTGGTCCTCGCCCACCGGCACCATGCCGGCGCGATAGGCCAGCACGTCGGCACTCTGCAGCACCGGATAGCCGAGAAACCCGTAGGTCGCCAGATCCTTCTCGCGCAGCTGTTCCTGCTGGTCCTTCCACGTCGGCACCCGCTCCAGCCAGCCCAGCGGGGTAATCATGGATAGCAGCAGATGCAGCTCGGCATGTTCCGGCACCCGCGACTGCACGAACAGGGTGGCCGATCCCGGACTCACCCCCGCGGCCAGCCAGTCGATCACCATCTCGGTCACGTATTGCTGCAGGTCGCCCGGGTCTTCGTAATGCGTGGTCAGCGCATGCCAGTCCGCAACGAAGAAAAAGCACTCGTAGTTATGCTGCAGCTCGATCCAGTTCTTCAGGACTCCGTGATAATGCCCGAGATGCAGACGCCCGGTGGGCCGCATCCCCGAGATGACACGCTGATTCGTCCCCTGATTGGTGGTCACGGTCGCGATCCTTCCTGATGGTTGACTGATGAGGCTGAGATGGTCGGTGTCAGAACATGCCGCCGGCGGCGGCGAACAGCAGGCCCAGGGCACTGGCGGTGCGGTCCCGCTCGTTGACGTGGATGCGGCCGTCACGCATCGCCAGAGTCCCGCTCAGGATCTCGCCGTCGCGTTCCAGCCAGGCATCCGCCTCGGCCGCGGCCAGCACCCGGCCGAACGGCTCCGGGTCGGTCAGCCCGGCCAGCGACTCCGGCCATTGCAGCCCGACCGCGGCCTGCATGTCCAGCGCGATCGCCTCCACCGGGCGCATGCGGAAACCTTCGGGCGTACCGGAAAAGACCAGGTTGCCCTCCAGCTCCAGCCGCTGCTCCGGCTCGTCGTTCATGATCGCCCCGAGCGTCACCGCCGGGCTGCGTTCCAGCGACTGGCTCACGGCATCGATCATCGCGGCATGGGTGAGATCGCGGCGTTGCTCGGCCTCCTGGCGCCGGTGCGCCGGGTCACGCAGGGTTCCGGCGAGCTGCTCCACGGCTGCGCGGTCCCAGCGCTCCAGCCCCAGCTGCAGATCCATCGGTCCGCTATGGCGCACGAGACGCTGCGTGCCCCGCGTCACCGTCATCCGGTCGATTTCCAGGCGCGCGCGGGCGTCCAGCCGGTCTCCATGGGTGCTCTGGAACGCATTGATCCGGGCACGCTCCATAAGCAGGCTGCCCTCGCATCCCGGACCCGTCCATTCCATCCGGTCGGCCGCCACGCCGCCTTCATAATCCGGAAGCACGCCATAGACCCCGTCGGCGTCCGGCTCCAGCGCCAGGACCTGCCGCAGACCCTCGAACACCAGGGTTCCGTCCGCCTGATCGAGTCGCAGACGCGGGATCGACAGACTCGCCATCGCCTGCTCGTCCGACCAGGCGAACTGCCCCAGCGCGTCCTCGAACTCCAGCCACAGCGGGCCCTCCGCGTCCCGGAGCGGTGCCACTGCCGCCCATTGCGCAACATCCAGGCGCGTATCCTGCACGCGCAGGCGGGTCGTGACGCCGCCACCCAGGCCGGTCCGGCTCTCCGCCTCGGGCGCAAGACGCTGCAGGATCGCGGCCAGCCCGTCATGCTCCGCGAGGGCGTCGTCGAGGGCCGCGTGATCCAGGCGGGTGGCGATCCTCGCGCCCAGCACCCCGTGCTGCACCTCGTGTACCACCGGTAGTTCGTAAGCGTCCTCGCCACGACGCAGGTGCAGTGTTCCTTCCGCACGCGCCTCGCGATAGCCCCGCTCGTAGCGAACGGGCTCGTGACGCAGTTCCAGACCACCCGCCTGCAGCTCCATGCGCGCGTCGAGGGTGCCTTCCACCTGTCCCCCGACATACCAGGGCCACGCCGCACCAATGGCGACCAGCAGAGCGACCAGGATGATCCATTTACGCATGGCTATTCTTCCAGAAAGGCCACGTCCCCGAGGCCCTGTCGCACCACTTCCACGCCGTCACCGGTCAGGTCCAGCACCGTGGTGGCCTCCAGCGTTCCCGCGCCGCCGTCCAGGATCGCGTCCACCGCATGCGCAAGACGCTCTTCGATCTCCCACACCTCGGTCAGCGGGGTATCGTCCCCCGGCAGCTGCAGGGTGGCGGACATCAGCGGCGTTCCGAGTTCCGCCAGCAGCGCGGACACGATGGGGCTGTCCGGCACCCGCAGTCCGATCGTCCGGCGCCTGGGATGCTGCAGCCGCCGCGGGACTTCGCGGGTGGCGGGGAGAATGAAGGTGTAGGGCCCCGGCGTCAGGGTTTTCATCAGCCGAAAGGCGCTGTTGTCCACCTTGGCGTACACCCCCAGTTCGGACAGGTCACGGCACAGCAGGGTGAGATGATGGGTCTCGTCCACCTCGCGGATGCGGCGGATGCGATCGGCGCCGGTCTTGTCACCGGGCAGGCACGCGAGCGCATAACAGGCATCGGTGGGCACGGCGATCACCGCACCTTCCTGCAGCCGGTCGCAGACCTGGCGGATCAGCCGTGGCTGGGGATTCTCGGGGTGGATCGCGAACGTACTCATGGGGAACCGCAGATCGGACAAAGCGCGCAGTGTAGCGCAACTGTGACCCGACCATCACGCCGCACCCGCCCGTGACGTTACAATGCCCGCCTGTCCCCCCGACACGGAATGCCGATGCTCTACATGATCCAGGGCCACGATGCCCCCGATTCGCTGGACGCCCGCCTGGCGGCGCGTCCGGAACACCTGGAACGCCTGCAGGCCCTGCGCGATGCCGGACGCCTGGTGCTGGCCGGTCCGTGCCCCGCGATCGACAGCCCCGATCCAGGGCCGGCCGGTTTCAGCGCCAGCCTGATCGTCGCCGAATTCCCGTCGCTGGAAGCGGCCCGCGAATGGGCCGATGCCGATCCTTATGTCCGGGCCGGGGTGTATGCCTCGGTGGATGTCCGCCCCTTCAAGCAGGTGTTCTGAATGGCCGCATCAACGTTCCCCCTGTCCGCACCCCGCGGCCTGCTCGCGGCCGCGATCCTGGCCGCCGTCACCTCGCTTGCCGCCTGCGGCAACGATGGTCCGTCTGACGAACGCAATGGCCACGAAACCGATGCCGCCACGACGACCGAAGACGCCGAAATCCTCGCGCGCATCGATGGCGAACCGATCACCCGGGCCGATGTTTTTACCTATTCCGGCCTGGACGACGACCCCGGGCTGGCCGGCGATGATGGCGTGATCGACGAACTGATCAGCCTGCGGCTGCTGCGCCAGGAAGCCGAGCGGCGTGGCCTGCACGAGGAAGAAGAAACGCGCCGGATCCTCGAGATGGTCCGCACCAATTTCCTCGCCTCCGAGATGATGGAACGCCTGACGGCCGAACTGGAACTCACGGAGGACGACCTGCGCGCCGAATACGAGCGGCAGGTGGAGCAGATGGCCGCCGAGGAGTACCGCGCCCGCCACATCCTGGTCGAGAGCGAGGAGACCGCCCGGGACCTGCTGGCCGAACTCGAGGACGGGGCTTCGTTTGCCGAGCTGGCCGAAACGCATTCAACCGACCCCGGCTCCGCCCAACGCGGAGGTGACCTGGGCTGGTTCGAAGCCGGCCGCATGGTGCCGGCCTTCAGCGCTGCCGTGCAGCGCCTGGAACCCGGCGAGACGACGACGGATCCGGTGGAAAGCCGCTTCGGCTGGCACCTGATCCGGCTGGAGGAGACGCGCCCGGTCGACCCGCCGCCCATGGAAGACGTGCGGGCCGAACTGATCGAGATCCTGGAAAGCCGCGCGATCCAGGAAGAGATCGAACGCCTGCGCGAGGCCGCCCGGATCGAGATCCCCGAACGACCGGCAAACTGACCCTGCCCGCGGGGCCGGAACCGGCCCCCGGGGTTCAGGCCGACGGCTTCAGGCGAGGTTGTCGCGGATCGCCTGCGACACGGCGTCCAGCTCTGCGGGCACCCGCGTCGGCTGGACCACGCTCTGACTGATCGCGGTGTCCGGGTCCTTGAGGCCGTTGCCGGTGAGCGTGCAGACCACGGTGGACCCCGCCGGGATTCGCCCCGAGCGAATGTCGCGCAGGGCGCCGGCCAGCGAGGCGGCGGAGGCCGGTTCGCAGAACACCCCCTCCTTCTCCGCCAGCAGTTTCTGCGCGGCCAGGATCTCGTCATCCGCGCATTCGTCGAACCAGCCGCCGGACTCTTCGCGCACCTTCCACGCCATGTCCCAGGACTGCGGGTGACCAATGCGGATCGCGGTCGCGACGGTGTCGGGGTCGTCCACCATGGCCCCGCGCATGAACGGCGCCGACCCCGAGGCCTGATAGCCCACCATGTGCGGCCGGTTCCCGACCATGCCGCCCCCGGCGTACTTGCAGTGCCCCTGGCAGTAGGCGCAGGCGTCGGTCACGTCCTCGCTGCTGCGGGCGGCCATCTCGCTGTAGCCGATCCAGTGCGCGGTGATGTTGCCGGCATTGCCCACCGGCAGGCAGTGATAATCCGGTGCCCGACCCAGCTCCTCGATGATCTCGAACGCCGCAGTCTTCTGGCCCTGCAGACGGTACGGGTTGACCGAATTGACCAGGGTCACCGGGGTATTCGAGGCCACTTCCTTGACCAGCCGCATGCCGTCGTCGAAATTCCCGGCGATCTGAATCACCGTGGCCCCGTGCATCATCGCCTGCGCCAGTTTGCCCATCGCGATCTTGCCGTCCGGTATGACCACGAACGCGGTGATCCCCGCGCGGGCGGCATAGGCCGCGGCAGCGGCCGAGGTGTTGCCGGTGGAGGCGCACACGATGGCCCGCGAACCCTCTTCCACCGCGCGGGTGACCGCCATGGTCATGCCCCGGTCCTTGAACGAGCCGGTGGGGTTCAGACCCTCGTACTTGACGTAAATCTCCACCTCGCTGTCCAGCTCGCGGGGAATGTTGTTCAGCCGGATCAGCGGCGTGGCCCCCTCGCCGAGGGAGATCACGCGGGTGTCGTCGTGGACCGGCAGCCGATCGCGGTAGCGGTCGATCAGTCCGGTGTAGCGGTGTCCGTGGGCCATGCGGATTCTCGTGTCGTGGATCGGATCAGTTGGTTGTTCAGAGCGCTTCCATGCGGATACGCGTGATCGGAGTCAGCAGGTGCGGCAGTTGTTCCACCGCCGTGATCGCCTGGTTCATCGCGCCCTCGCGCACGGCGTGCGTCAGCATGATGATGGTCGCCTCGCCCCGTTCCGGGTCGGGCTCGCGCTGCAGGATCGCCTCGATGCTGATGCCATGCTCGCCCAGGATCCGGGTAATGTCGGCCAGTACGCCCGGACGATCCTGGGCACGCAGGCGCAGGTAGAACGAGGTCTGCACATCCTCCAGCGCCAGCACCGGGCGTTCCGACAGCGCGTCCGGCTGGAACGCCAGATGCGGCACGCGATTCTCGGGGTCGGTGGTCAGCGCGCGCACCACGTCCACCAGATCGGCGACCACGGCCGAGGCGGTCGCCTCGGCACCGGCTCCGGCGCCGTAGTACAACGTGGGCCCCACCGCGTCGCCCTGCACCAGCACGGCATTCATCACCCCGTCCACATTGGCGATCAGCCGGCGTTCCGGGATCAGGGTCGGATGCACCCGCAGTTCGTAGCCGTCCGGCATGCGCCGCGCGATGCCCAGATGCTTGATGCGGTACCCCAGCTCCGCGGCGAAGCCCACGTCCTCGCGGGTGATGCCGCTGATGCCCTCGACCGCCACGCGGTCGAACTGCAGCGGGATCCCGAACGCGATGGACGCCAGGATCGCCAGCTTGTGGGCGGCATCGATGCCCTCCACGTCGAAGGTCGGATCGGCCTCGGCGTAACCCAGCGACTGGGCCTCCGCCAGCACGTCTTCAAAGTCACGACCCTTGTCGCGCATCTCGGTCAGGATGAAGTTGCCGGTCCCGTTGATGATCCCCGCCAGCCATTCGATACGATTGCCCGCCAGGCCCTCGCGGATCGCCTTGATGATCGGGATGCCGCCGGCGACCGCTGCCTCGAACGCCACCATCACGCCGCGCGAATGGGCGCGCTCGAAGATCTCGTTGCCGTACAGGGCGATCATCGCCTTGTTCGCGGTGACCACGTGCTTGCCGGCGTCGATCGCCCGCAGGACCAGGTCGCGCGGGGCATCGGTTCCGCCCATCAGCTCGACGATCACCTCCACTTCCGGGTCCTCCACCACCGACGCCGGATCGGTGGTCAGGCGGATCCCCGTGGTGTCGCAGTCACGCTCCCGTTCGATGTCGCGGGCGGCGGCCGCCACCACTTCAATGCCGCGGCCGGCGCGCCCGGCGATGTCGGTCCCGTTGCGGGCCAGCACGTTCACCGTGCCGCAGCCCACCGTTCCCAGTCCGAGAATTCCGATCTTTACCGGCGTCATATGATCCTGTTTCCCTGATCGTCCGGATGCACCGCATCCGGGTTTTGGTCTTCGAATGCCTGGTTACGCGGAGGCATCGGCGAGGACGGAATCCGCCCGGAACATCGCCTTGATCCCCCGCAGGGCCTGGCGCGTGCGCTGCTCGTTCTCGATCAGCGAGAAGCGCACGTGATCATCCCCGTAGGAACCGAAACCAATGCCCGGCGAGACCGCCACCTTCGCGTCCCGCAGCAGTTTCTTGGCGAACTCCAGCGACCCCATCTCGCGATAGGGCTCCGGGATCGGAACCCAGACGAACATGGTCGCCTTCGGCTTCTCCACCGCCCAGCCGAGCTTGTTCAGGCCGTCGCACAGCACGTCGCGACGCACGCGGTACGTCTCGCGGATCTCGTCGACACAGTCCTGCGGCCCTTCCAGTGCGGAGATCGCCGCCACCTGAATGGGCGTGAAGGTGCCGTAGTCGAGATACGACTTGATGCGCGCCAGGGCCGCCACCAGCGTGGGATTGCCGCACATGAACCCGACCCGCCAGCCGGGCATGTTGTAGGTCTTGGACAGGGTGTAGAACTCCACCGCGATGTCCTTGGCGCCCGGCACTTCGAGGATCGACGGGGCCCGATAGCCGTCGAACGCGATCTCGGCGTAGGCCAGATCGTGCACGATCCAGATCCCGTGCTCGCGGCAGATCTCCACCACCCGTTCAAAGAACTCCAGATCCACGCACTGCGTGGTCGGATTCCCCGGGAAATTCAGGATCAGCATCTTCGGCTTGGGCCAGGAATCGCGGATCGCGCGCTCCAGCTCGGCAAAGAAATCGACGTCCGGCGTCAGCGGCACGTGGCGCACGTCGGCGCCGGCGATTACGCAGCCATAGGGGTGGATGGGATACGCCGGGTTCGGCACCAGCACCGCATCTCCCGGCCCCAGGGTGGCCAGCGCCAGATGCGCCAGGCCTTCCTTGGAGCCAATGGTCACGATCGCCTCGGTTTCCGGATCGAGCTCCACGTCGAAACGATCCTGATACCAGCGGGTGACGGCACGGCGCAGGCGCGGGATCCCGCGCGACACCGAATAACGGTGGGTGTCCCCGCGCTGCACCGCCTCGGTCAGCTTGTCGACGATGTGCTTCGGGGTGGGCTGATCCGGGTTACCCATGCCGAAGTCGATGATGTCCTCGCCGCGAGCTCGAGCCTCGGCCTTCAACTCGTTCACGATGTTGAAGACGTAGGGGGGCAGTCGCTCGATGCGGGGAAAGACGTCGGTCACGGGTCGATTCCTGATTGGGCCCGGGATCACCGGGCGTAGGCTTTGCGGCGCTGGCGACCGGCGCGATCAGGGTACGCGCACCCTGATCCGGCGCGCGCCGGGAAACGGGTCAAACTATAACCCGCACCGAAACCTGTCAACGCATTCCGCCGCAAGGCTTGTTTCGCCACCCGCGCTTTGGCTATGATTCGCGCCCGTTCGTGGCCGGGTGCCACGAGCGCATGTTGAGCCATACGAGGTATGACGACACCCATGGACAGTTGCAGTTGCCGATGCACGAAGGCCGCCGGCGCGGCGGATGACGTGTATCCAGCTGTCCGTCGGACCCGGACCCGCCGCCTCCTCGTCTGAACGAGGCCCCGGAACCCGGTCCGTCGTGACCTGGATACACGCCGGATCACGGGTTCCCGCACATCCCGGTAGCGACCGGGTCGTGCCTGCCCCACCGCCCGCTCCCCGATCGGGGACCTCCGGACGGCCTTCGCATCGTGTTGTTGGTTGATTTCACTGAATCGATGCGAGGAGACCGAAGATGACCGAACTGGCAATGGACACCGTGCAGGATTTCCCCACGGCCACTGAATTCCGCGGCGATCATGCCGTTGGGGGCGTGCACTGGGCCGACATGCGTCCCGACCCCGCCGTGGCGGGTATCCAGGGCGCGCTGGACGCCGGCCAGCTGGCCGCCGCCCGCATGCGCTTCCTCAAGCTGACTGAACGGGCGCAGGCCGAGGTGCTGCAGGCGCTGGATCCCGATACCCTGGCACGGCTTGCAGACCGTCTGCCCAGCCATGGTCTGGCGCAGGCCTGCGAACACCTGGCGGAGTCCGAGCGCCGTGACGTGCTCGGTGCCCTGCCCGGCGGCAAGCGTCACGGCGTGCGCGTGATCCTCGACCACCGCGCGCGCCTGGCCTGAGGCAAAGCCCCGGGCGGACGGCCGGCCGCGGCGATCGCCCGGCCGGCCCGCCCGCAACCAACCATTGCCCCTCCCGCCACCTTGCGACCGTTCATCGCCCGTCATCCACTGCTCGCCGGAGCCCTGTTCCAGGGTGCACTCATCCCCGTGGCGTTCGCGCTAGCGGCGCTCGCCGGAGTGCCGCTGCTGGGCGCGATGGACTGGAGCATCGAGGCCGTGGCCCTGGGCCTGCTGGTCACCACCCCGATGTTCCTGCTGGTCGCCGTGCTGGGCTGGACCGACCACCCGGCGTTTCGCGACATTCGGGCACAGCTGCAGGAATTCCTGGATCTGCTGTTTCGCGGGGCCCCGGCCGGCTCGGTAGTGCTGATCGCGGTGCTCGCCGGGGTCGGCGAGGAGCTCCTGGTACGCGGCGTGCTACAGCAGTGGCTGGGTCTGCACCTGCCGCCCGGGGCCGCGATCCTGCTGGCCTCGGTGCTGTTCGGGCTGGCGCACTACGTAAGCCATCTGTACTTCGTCTTCGCCACCCTCATCGGCCTGTATCTCGGCTGGGTGTACCACGTGACCGAGAACCTGGTGGTGGTGATGATCGCGCACGCGGCCTACGACTGGGCGGTCATCCGCTGGTATCTGGCCCGCCCCGTCTGAGGCGCCCGCGAACGCGTCCGCGCTACTCTGCCGGATCCCGCGCGTGCGCCTGCAGTACGTCCAGCGGGATGATCGCCAGGGTCTCCTCGTGGGTCGCCCGCAGATACACCCCCGGCGCCACGCCGGCCCGATACGCCTCCACCCAGCGGCCGGCGCACAGGCACCACCGGTCTCCGGGCTTGAGCCCGGGGAAGCCGAAGGCCTCCATCGGCGTCACCAGATCGTTGCCCTGCGCCAGGGAATAATCGAGAAACGCCTGCGTCACTTCGGCACAGACCGTATGGATGCCGGTGTCGTCGTGTCCGGTGGCACAGCGCCCGTCGCGATAGAACCCGGTCACCGGGTCGCGGCCACAGGGCTCGAGTTCCTCACCGAAGACATTGCGCGAGGCAAAGGGCTGCATTGATGGCTCCCTGAGTACGGATTCAGATTCACAAGGATACCCGATCTGCGCATGGTGTTTCGCGCAACCGGACTCGCCGGGCGGATCCGGCGCGATTGCACCGGGCGAATTTCCATCTCCATAATGAGCCAATGGCGATCGGGCACCAGGCAGGGATCAAGGATGAAAACGGATCAACATCAATACGGGCCCGACGATACGCTGGTCATCGATTACCGCAGCCTGATCGAGGACCACCCGCACATCATCACGGTCTACCGGCCCGACACCACCATCCTGTTCGCCAATCGCATGGCGCGGGAATACTTCGGGGCGGATCTGGTCGGCCGGCGCTGGATCGAGGATCTGCCCCCCGAACACCAGGAGGCCAACCTCGCCGACCTGGCGCGCTTCACGCCGGAACAGCCGGTCCGGATCATCGAAAACCCGGTCATTCGGGCGGACGGTACCCGGCGCTGGGTCGAATGGACCTCCCGCGCCTTCTTCGACGAGCACGGGCGGCTCACCCACCTGCAGACCCTGGGCATCGACTCCACCGAGCGCCACCAGGCCCGCGAAGCGCTGGAACAGCGCGAGGCCGAACTCGCCGAGGCGCAACGCATCGCCCATCTGGGTTCCTGGATCTCGGATTTCGAAAACAACGAGATCCGCTGGTCGGACGAGGTCTACCGCATCTTCGGCATGACCCGGGAGCAGTGGGGCGCCAGCCACGAGTCGTTCATGGCGGCCGTTCACCCCGACGACCGGGAGCGGGTCCAGCAGGCGATCAATGCCGCCCTGCGTCCGGACGGTCCGGAATATGACATCGAACACCGCATTCGCCGCCCGGACGGCACCACGCGGGTGGTCTATCAGCGCGGCACCGTGCGTTTCGACGAGCAGGGCCGTCCACGGCGCATGGCCGGGATCGTGCACGACATCACCGAACGCCGCGAGACCGAAGACCGACTGCAATACCTGACCTGGCACGACCCCCTGACCGGCCTGCCCAACCGCGAACTGTTCCTGCAGCGGCTTAACCAAAGCATGGAATACGCCCGCGACCGCGGTTCGCCCTTGCTGATCCTCCATCTGGGCCTCGACCGCTTCAAGGGGATCAACGAAGGGCTCGGCCACGCCGCCGGCGACGCGCTGCTGCAGCGGGTCAGCCAGCGTCTGGCAGGCGCCCTCGAGGAAGGCGACACCCTGGCCCGGATCGGTGGCGACGAATTCGGCATCGTGCTGGGTCACAGTGCCGAGGCCGAAACCCTGGTCCGGCAGGCGGCCGGCCTGGTGGATCATTTGAAGGAACTCTTCGCGATCGATAGCGAAGAGGTCTACGTCCCCGGATCGGCCGGGGCGGCCCTCTACCCCGACGATGGCAGCGAACCCGACGAGCTGTTGCGCCGCGCCGGTGCCGCCATGGATCAGGCCAAGCGGGAAGGCGGTAACGGGCTGCGTTTCTGCTCCGGCGAACGCAACACCACGGCGCGCGCACGGGTCGCCCTGGAAGGCCAGCTCCGGCGCGCCGTCTACCGCCAGGAAGGCTTCTTCCTGCACTATCAGCCGCGGGTCGAGGCCGGGAACGGGCGCATTACCGGTCTCGAAGCCCTCCTCCGCTGGCAGGATCCCAATGGACAGGTGCTGTCGCCGGGGACCTTCATCCCGGTACTGGAAGAAACCGGACTGATTCGGGAACTGGGCGAATGGATCCTGCGCGAGGCCTGCCTCCAGCATCAGCGCTGGAAGGCCAGCGGACTGCCCTCGCCACGGATCTCCATCAACCTGGCCGCTCCGCAGTTCCGGGACCAGGATCTGCCGCGCCGGATCCGCCGGATCCTCGCCGAAACCGGCACGCCGGCCGATGCGCTGGAGCTCGAGGTAACCGAGAGCATGCTGATGGCCGACATCCAGCGGGTCATCCACACCCTGGGGGCATTTCGCGACATGGGGCTGCGGGTGGCCCTGGACGACTTCGGCACCGGGTACTCGTCACTCGCCTACCTCCAGCGTTTCCCGCTGGACGTGCTCAAGATCGACCGCAGCTTCGTGCGCGACCTCGACAATGGCGGCAGCGGCAAGGCCATCGTACGTACGGTCCTCAGCCTCGCCGAAAACCTGAACCTGGAGACCGTCGCCGAAGGGGTGGAAAACATCGAACAGCAGCGTTTCCTGGAAGCCGCCGGCTGTGGCACGCTCCAGGGGTTCCTGGTCGCCCGCCCTGCTCCCGCGGCACAGTGCGCCGGACTCCTCGTGCGGGGCGTCATCGCCCGGGACGAATGCTGAGCAATCAGGCCTCCGGGCGCATGTGCGGGAACAGCAGCACGTCGCGGATGGAGCTGGAGTCGGTCAGCAGCATCACCAGGCGGTCGATCCCGATGCCCTCCCCGGCAGTGGGCGGCAGGCCGTACTCCAGGGCACGGATGAAGTCGGCATCGAAGTGCATCGCCTCGTCGTCACCGGCGTCCTTCTCCGCGACCTGCTCACGGAAACGCTCGGCCTGATCCTCGGCGTCGTTGAGCTCGGAGAAGCCGTTGGCGATCTCGCGCCCGCCGACGAACAGCTCGAAGCGGTCGGTGACGAACGGGTTGTCGTCGTTGCGCCGGGCCAGCGGCGAGACCTCGGTGGGATAGGCGGTGATGAACGTCGGGTCGTGCAGCTGATTCTCTGCGGTGGCCTCGAACAGCTCGGTCCACAGCTTGCCAAGCCCGACCCCCGGCTTCACCTCGATGCCCTTGCGCTCGCAGTGCGCACGCACGCGCTCGATGTCGTCCAGGTCGGCGTCCGCGATGTCGTCGTTGTGGGCGACGATCGCCTCGCGCACGGTCATGCGCGCGAAGGGCCGGCCGAACTCGTAGGTCACGCCCTGGTATTCCACGGTGGTGGTCCCCAGCACGTGCTCGCACAGCCCGCGCAGCAGCGCCTCGGTGCGATCCATCAGCGCATGGTGATCCACGAAGGCCTCGTAGAACTCCAGCATGGTGAACTCGGGGTTGTGCCGCGTGGACAGCCCCTCGTTGCGGAAATTGCGGTTGATCTCGAAGACCTTCTCGAACCCGCCCACCACCAGGCGCTTGAGGAACAGCTCCGGGGCCACGCGCAGGTACAGCGGCATGTCCAGCGCATTATGGTGGGTGACGAACGGACGTGCAGTGGCCCCGCCCGGGATCACCTGCATCATCGGGGTCTCCACCTCGAGAAAACCCGCGTCCTCGAAGTAGTCACGGATGAAGCGGATGATCCGCGTACGCCGCCGGAACAGCTCGCGCGATTCCGGACTGGTGATCAGGTCCACGTAGCGCTGGCGGTAGCGCGCCTCCTGGTCGGTCAGGCCGTGGAACTTCTCCGGCAGCGGCCGCAGGGCCTTGGTCAGCAGGCGGAATTCGGTCAGGTTGACGGTCAGCTCGCCGGTCTTCGTGCGGAACAGCGTGCCGCGCGCGCCGACGATGTCGCCCAGATCCCACTGCTTGAAGGCCGCATAAACCCCTTCCGGCAGGGCATCGCGCTGCACGAACAGCTGGATGTCGCCACTCATGTCCCGCAGGCGCACGAAACTGGCCTTGCCCATCACCCGTTTGCCGATCATGCGCCCGGCCACGCAGACCTCGATACCCTCGGCCTCCAGCGCCTCGCCTTCGGTCTCGCCGTGCGCGGCATGCAGCTCGCCCGCAAGGGCATCACGGCGGAAGTCGTTGGGGAAGGCGTTGCCGGCCGTGCGCAGCTCGTCGAGCTTGGCGCGGCGCTGCGCGATCAGCTTGTTCTCGTCGGTGGTTTCGGTCATCGAGGGTTTTCCGGGGGTTACAGCCCGCTCTTCAGGCTGGCTTCAATGAAGGGATCGAGGTTGCCGTCGAGCACGCCCTGGGTGTTGCCGACCTCCACGCCTGTGCGCAGATCCTTGATCCGCGACTGGTCCAGGACATAGGAACGGATCTGGCTGCCCCAGCCGATGTCCGACTTGGTCTCTTCCTGGGCCTGTTTGGCCGCGTTCTGCTCCTGGATCTTCTGCTCGTACAGCTTGGCCCGCAGCTGGTTCATCGCCATCTCGCGGTTCTTGTGCTGCGAGCGTCCGGCCTGACAGGCGGCCACGATGCCCGTGGGTTCGTGGGTGATACGCACCGCCGAGTCGGTGGTGTTGACGTGCTGCCCGCCGGCCCCGGAGGAACGGTAGGTATCCACGCGCAGGTCGGAGGGATCGATCTCGATCTCGATGTTCTCGTCCACCTCGGGCGAGACGAACACCGACGCGAACGAGGTATGGCGCCGGTTGCCGGAGTCGAACGGCGACTTGCGCACCAGGCGGTGAACGCCGGTCTCGGTGCGCAGCCAGCCGAATGCATGGTCGCCCTCGACACGCACCGTCGCGCTCTTGATCCCCGCGGTCTCGCCCTCGGAGAGCTCGGTGACCTCCACCTTGAAGCCCTTGCTCTCGGCCCAGCGCAGATACATCCGCAGCAGCATGTTGGCCCAGTCCTGCGCCTCGGTGCCGCCGGAACCGGCCTGGATGTCGACGTAGGCATTGGCCTCGTCCATCTCGCCGGAGAACATGCGGCGGAACTCCAGGGCCTCGACACGGGCGGTCAGCCCCGCGACATCCGCCTCGACCGAAGATACGGTTTCCGCGTCATCGTCGGCCTCGGCCATCTCCAGCAGTTCGCGACTGTCCTTCAGTGCATCCGTGATCTCGCGGATGTTGAGGACGATGCCCTCCAGCTGGGCCCGTTCCTTGTTCAGGGCCTGGGCCTGCTCCGGTTGATTCCAGATGTCCGGGTTTTCTTCCAGCTCGCGCTGGACTTCTTCCAGCCGTTCTTCCTTGCCAGCGTAGTCAAAGATACCCCCTCAGGCCGTCGATGCGGCCTTGCAGGTCTTCGATCCGGCTGTAGAGCGGACTCAGTTCCATGGTGTTTCCCCGTGCGGAAAAAGCCCGGGAGTATACCAAGCCCGGCCGCCTGCGTGGTATCACTCATGCATGGAGTTACAGACCGGGCCAGGGCATCCGCCGGCGCCACAGCGCCCAGGTATCGCGTCCGCGCAGGATGCGACGCGGGCCCTCCGCCGGTGGCAGCAGCGGATCCTCGATCTCCAGACGCCCGGTGCGACCGAAGCGCAGGCCGGCGGCGCGCGGGGCGATGACCTCGAGCACCAGCGAGGACAGCAGCTCGGCCATGCGTTCCGGGCTCGCCGGACCGTCCAGCGAATCCATCACGATCACGTCGCCACCCGACGCCGGATCGGGATTCCAGTCCGCCCCCGCGGTCTCCGCCAGCCAGCGGGCATGGATGCCGCCACCGGCGACCTGCACGGACGGCGCGGCGGGCAGCGGCTCGCCCGGCGACCAGAACCACAGCCCCTGCACCGGATCCAGACCGCTCTGTTCACGCTGCTGGTTGACCGGATGCTGAAACCAGGCCATCTGGATCGCGTTGCCCAGCACCTGCAGGCTGCGGGCGGCCTCGCTGTCCAGGCCGGCGGCCGGCATCGGCCGGCCCCAGCCTGCCGACGGGCTGCGGGCGCCGTCGGCACCCGCGGCGGCCATCGACAGCAGCCACAAGCCCTGCGGCGACTGATCCAGCCGCGCCCCGACCTTTTCCAGCTCCGGTGCGGCGGCCGCCCAAAGGGCCTCCCGATCGGTATCGGCGACCCCGTCCACCGGGCGGGCGGTCAGGTCCCGCATGCCGGCATTCAGTGCTACCGGACTGGCCAGCCAGGTACGCAAGGCGGACCCCGTCTCTCCTCCGTTTCCGGGTTCCGTATATCCCAGCGCCTGCGCGAGGGTCCGCTCCCAGCCGGGCGGTTCGTCCGGTCGCACCCCCGTGACGGTTTCAGCGGGCGTCGCCGCGCGCGAACGCGCGAGCAACTGCCGCAGCCAGCGTACCGCCAGCCCGCCGCCCCCGGCGGCGCGTGCCGCCACCAGGGCATCGCGCAGCCCCGGCACCAGAATCCGCACGTCGCTCATCGCAGCCACCTCCGCGGAACAGCCAACCGCGCGCTTTCGTCTCTCATGCAAGGCCCCCTAGGATGAACCCGGGCATGGTAGCAGCCGAGCGCGGCGATCATGGAGAAGCCCCGCAGCCAGGGTCTATGCTTTACGAAAGAATCGACCGCAACGCGGTCCGGGAGCCCGATATGGGAACCGCAACTCAACACGTTTCATCCGCCCGCAACGGCTTGCGCGCCGCGGGTACCCTGCTGATCGCGGCGCTGTGGCTGTTCGTCGGTGCGGCGCCGGCGGAAGACTACCCCGCGGATTCGCAGATCGAGTGGAACAGCTTCGACCCCGAACTGTTCGACCGGGCCGAGGATCAGAACCAGCCGCTGTTCTTCTACTTCCACGGGCAATGGTGCACCTGGTGCATCGACTTCCAGAACGAGTCGCTGGAAAACCCCATGGTGGTGGACATCCTGAACGAGGAGTACATCCCGGTCCTGATCGACCTGGATCGGCGCGCCGACCTCTTCACGCGCTATGGCGGCCGCGGTCTGCCCTTCGTGGTCATCACCACCCCGGACGATGACGTGATCTCGCGCTTCACCGGGCATATCCGCGCCGACGGCCTGTACCGGATCCTGGAGCGCCAGCAGCGGGTGGTGTCGGTGACGGGGCGCGAGGAAACCCCCGCCGAGGAACCGATCACCACGGTCGGCGGCTTTCTTGAAATGCTCGACCAGGTGTACGTCGCCGACGCCGACCGCCTCAGCGGCAGCGCGCTGTTCGGCACCCTGAGCAAGCGCCCGCAACCCTGGACCTACCGCTTCCTGCTGGATCAGGAGGAATGGACCGGGCGCATGCCGGGTCTGCTGGATCAGGTGGCCGAAGACCTGCACGACCCGGTGGATGGCGGCTTCTTTTTCTTCTATGACTTCGACCAGCGCGACCCGGACCGGGCCCTGGAGACCTCCAAACGCCTGGATCAGAATGCCGCGTTCCTGTGGCTGTTCGCCCGCGCCTGGGAAGAAACCGGCGATGAACGCTACCGCGAGATCGCGGAAGACGTGATCCGCTGGCTGCGCGATGCGATGTGGGACGAGGACCAGCGGCGCTTCGGCAACTCCCAGTATGCCGACAATGCCTATTACCGACTGGATCCGGATGAACGCCGCGCCACCGATCCGCCGCGGGTCGACCGCACGACCTACGCCCATACCTCGGGGCAGGCCATCGCGGCACTGGCCGCCAGTGCGCGGATCTTCGACGATGACGAGCTGTTCGAGTGGTCCGACACCGCCCTGCGCGGCGTGGATGCCTATCTGGGCATCCCGGCGGGTTTTCTGCATGCGGTCACCGACGAGGGCCAGCCCGAACTGGAAGGCTATCTGCCCGCGCAGATCTGGCCGGAAATCGCCCGTCTGGAACTGCGCCGGGCCGCCCGGGCGCTGGAGCGCGATCCGACGGACACCGCCGCCGGCGAACCCGACCCGCAGGCGCGCCTGGACCGGCTGCAGCCGTTCTTCAACGAGGATCTGAACGCTCATGCCGAACGGCTGGGCGGGGAACTCGAACCCTGGACCGAGGTGCCCACCCAGGCCGCACTGGCCTGGTGGCTGCATTACCTGCCGGCGGAGGCGGTGGCGGCCAGCCACGTGGACCCGGCGGCCGTGGAAGGCCAACTGCAGATCCATCCGGGTGCCGACCCCGATGACATCGCGCTCGGATTCGACGCCCTGCAGCGCGGCATGCCGGGCGAGGATTAAGAAGCGATCATTCCCCGCCCCCGGCCGACGCGGAGGGGTCCTCCCGGGCCTCCAGGCGCTGGCGCAAACGCTCCGCGTCGGCCCCGGTGCGCACCTCCAGCACCTCGATGCCTTCGCCCCCGACCTCCGGGGGCGGAGCATCGGACCAGGGGTCCGGATCCAGGTGTCCGCTCTGGTAGGCCCAGCCCAGATAGCCAAGGTTGGCCAGCAGCAACGCAAAAATCGTCCAGCGCATCATTCCCCCGCCCTCCCCGTGCGTGACTCGTCCGCCTGCTCCAGCCCGGCGAGCACGGCCAGCCCGTCCAGCACGGGCCGGGGATCCATTCTGACCGGCCCCGGCAGATCCTCCATCAGCATCCGGGCATCCCCCCCCGTCAGGAGACAGACCGGCACGCGCGCCACCCCCGCAGAGCCGGTACTCCCCTCCTCGGGGTACGGGGTGTCCACGAGCGATTCACGGCCGGCCGCCACCACGGCCGCCACGCCCGCCGCCCAGGCCGTGGCCCAGCCCCGGTCCAGCGCCGTGGCCGTACTCTGCCCCGGCGAGCGCTCGGGCCACGGATCAAAACCGGCGCCCGGCGCACGCGGGGCGATGCGGTCGCTCAGCAGCTTCTGCATCCCGGCCCAGCCACCGTGCAGCCCCGGCAGGATGTAACCCCCGAGATGCACACCGTCGGCGCGCAGCACGTCCACGGTGACGGCGGTTCCGGCATCCACCAGCACCACCGGCTGCCCCGGGTCGCGCGCGCGCGCCGCCAGCAGGGCACAATAACGATCCACGCCCAGCTGGCCGTGGGCATATCGCGACACCAGCACGCCCGACTGCGCCGCCGCCCCGCGGCCCACGCCGGACTCCGCCTCCAGACGGGGTTCCACCTCCTCGACCGTCAGACCGGGCCAGGCCGTGGCCAGGGCCTCGCGCAGGCGCTGCGAGCGCTCCGGTGCCCCGACCCGCGCCAGCCATGCGGCCACCGGCGGAAACGACACCGTCCGCGCCAGCTCCGCCACGCCGGCCGCGATATCGGCGTCGGCACCGCTGGCCTGTTCCACCCCGGACGCGTCGCGCAGGGACCATTTGAGGCGGCTGCTGCCCAGATCCAGCAGTAGCGTCAGGCCCGGGTTCCCGTCACTCGGCATGATTCCACCTGCGCACGCTGACCTCTCCGGAATGCAAAGCCTGTTCCTCGCCCCGTTCCCCGCTTTCTTCGCCGCGCACCCGGAGCGTGCCGGCCTGCGGATCGATCCCCAGCGCGAGGAATCGCTCGCCGGTCTCCAGGCGTTCCACGCGCTGCCCGGCCAGCACATCCACGGCGCCCAGCCGCTCGCCAGCCTGACTCAGACCGTGTGCCATCAGCCATGGATGCGCCTCAAGCAGACTCGCGGCGAGGCGCCCCGCCAGTTCCAGCCAGCCCGGCGGCGGGACACCCTGCGCGGCCAGGTCGGTCACCGCACGCCCCAGCTGCAGACGCTGCGACCCGGCGCGGTTCAGTCCCACTCCCGCCACCAGCCGCCCGCCGACACCGTTGGCGACACGCGGCGCCTGCTGCTCGACCAGGATGCCCCCCAGCTTGGCTTCGCCGACCACCAGATCATTGGGCCATTTCAGGCCGACGGCGGCGTAGCCCAGTTCGTGCAGGGTCTCGCCGAGCACCAGTCCGGCGCCCACCGGCCACGCCGGCGGCACCTGCTCACCCGGTTCCAGCGGCCACGCCACGGACAGTGCAATGCCGTCTTCCGGGTGCCCGACCCAGTCCCGGCCACGACGGCCCCGACCGGCGGTCTGCTCGCGCGCCAGACACACCCGTCCGGCCCGCGGCAGCGCCTCGGCGGACACGTCCTCCAGGAGATAGCGGCTGGTGGAATCCACCCGATCCAGGACTTCCACCCGGGCCGGCCCCGCGTGCGCGGATTCATCGCGCAAAAGGCCTTCCAGCGCCGTGGTTTCCGGCCTCATAATGGCGGCAGTCGAAGAGAAGGCGGTCATGGGGATCGGCAGATCGACGGGAGAACCGGCTTGAACACGGTCCATCATCTTACGGCGTTGCGCAGGGGGTTGTCCGCCCTGACCCTCGTGGTCGGGTCACTGGCCCTGGCAGGGGGCCTCGCGGCCCCGCTACCGGCGCAGGCCGATTTCTACACCTGGATCGATGACGATGGCGCCCGCGTCATCAGTGACGAACCGCCCGAACACGGCGATTACGAGGACGTTCCCGGTCCCTCGTCCACGCGCGGCAACACGGCCACCGGCGGTGACGACGGCTGGTCGCCGACCGAGATCTTCGTCTTCGAGGGGCCCGACGGCGAACGTCTGGTCACCAACCTGCGCAATCAGGGGCCCGGCATGGAGCTGATCGCCCAGTACGGCCGTCCGCCGGCGCGCGCCCGCTGCGGCCGCAACGCGCAACGGGCGATGGCCAGCGGCGGCGGGGAATACGCCGACATCATCCACGACGCCGCCGGCCGCGAAGGCGTGGATCCGGAACTCGTCCTGTCGGTGATCCACGTGGAGTCCTGCTTCGATCCCGAGGCCGTGTCACGGGTGGGCGCCCACGGGCTGATGCAGCTGATGCCGGCCACCGCGGCGGAGCTGGGGGTGACCGACCGTTTCGACCCGGTCCAGAACGTCCAGGGCGGTGTGCGCTATCTGGCCGCCATGCTGCAGCGCTTCGACGGCGACCTGGACCTGGCCCTGGCGGCCTACAACGCAGGTCCGGGTGCGGTGGAACGCCATGGCGGTGTCCCGCCCTACGAGGAAACCCGCGAATACATCCGCCGCATCGGTCGGCACTACAACGGCGACCAGCCGCTGGTCCGCGCCGGCTCCGGCTGACGCCGCTTCAGCGCCGCTCGCGCCCGCAGTTCCAGCACTGGGTGAACTGCGGCTCGATCCGCTCGCCGCAGCTCGGGCAGGTCCATTCGGTCGCGTCACCCACCGGATCGCCCTCGAGGTATTCCATCACCAGTTCCCGCGCCTCGGTGGCCTGCTCCTCGTGCACCACCACGATGCGCGCCCAGCACTCGTTGGGCGGGATCTCGCCCGAGGCGCCGTAGAGCCCGGCCTGATGCACGTGGGCGGGAATCCCCGCGTCGTTGAGCATGCCGCCGATGAACTCGGCCATTACCGGATCGGCGTTGTGGTAGACGGTCTTCATGGATCAGTGTTTCCCATGCCCGCCCGGCGCTACTGGACCGTGCCCTGGTTGGCGGCCTGGAAGTACTCCATGGCCTTCTGGATGGCGTACATCGGCCCGTCATCCATCGCCTCGCGGGTATGCGGCAACTGAATGTCGGCGTGGTACTTGCGCAGCGCCAGCACATGGATCGGCAGCTCGCGACCGAACTTGTCGTTGGCATAGTTGAAATGCTGCGCCAGTCCCAGCACCAGATGCACCCGATCGTTCGCCTCCAGTGACTCGGGCGACACGGCGACCTCCGGCATCTGTCCCACCTGCCCGGCCACCTGCACCTCGATGCGGCGGTCGCCGTCGGCCGGTGCGGGGCGTTCCGTCTCGTCGGTCACCAGTTTCAGGTTCTCGGAGAGGTCCAGATAGCCCTTGTTCAGGATGTGCTGGTGCGGCTGAAACACCTTGCTGGACATGTTCACCGCCCACAGCTCGAGGATCTCCTTGAGATCCTGCGCCGGCTGGGTGTCACCCAGCGCGAACAGCTGCTGCGCGTAGAGGATGTCCCACACCCATACCTGCCCGTATTCGGGCAGCTCGTCGCCGGATTCGTCCACCGAAACCGTCTGCAGCTCGGGCTGCTCGGGATCGGGGGCATGCAGGGTGAGGGTGAAGGTGGCCAAGGAACTGCTCCATTCGGACGTTTTCCCCATTGTAGCGATGCGACGCCGACCGCGGGGAGATCTTTCATCCCGCCCGGGGCCTTCGCACCGGCTGCAGGGCCCGCCACAGTCGCCAGCCGAGCAGCACCGCCAGCACCCCGGCATAGATCCCCACCTCGACGTAGTCCGCGCCGCGGGTCAGCCACAGCACGTGCAGGATGGCCAGCCCGCCCGCCGCGTAGGCCAGGCGGTGCAGGCGCGGCCACCAGCGTCGCAGCCGCCGCTGCGCCCCGCGCGTGGAGGTCACCGCCAGCGCCAGCAGGATCACCCAGGCGGTGAACCCGACGGTGACATAGGGCCGGTGACGGATATCGTCGAGGATCAGTACCCAGTCAAAGAACAGATCCAGCCCGACCCAGACCAGCAGATGCGCGCTGACCCAGGCAAAGGCCACCAGCCCCAGCATCCGCCGCAGCGCGCTGATCCAGGCCAGGCCGGTCCACTGCCGCAGCGGCGTGACCGCGAGCGCCACCAGCAGCGCGATCATCGCGTGGGTGCCGGTATCCGCCAGCAGCCGCTCGATCGGGTTGACCCCGAGACCGCCGAACCACCCGGCCGCGCGCAGGGCGATCCACACCCCCGGCGCCAGCGAGGCCGCCAGCACCAGGGTCCACACCCCGCGCGGCGGGCGGGCCGATGCGCGCCGGCTTCCCCTCAACTCAGAACTTCTCGGTCAGATCCATGCCCTCGTACATCGAGGCGACCTCTTCGCCATAGCCGTTGAACATCTCGGTGCGACGACGGCGGAACTCGCCGATGCGGCGCTCGGTGGCCTGCGACCAGCGCGGGTGGTCCACGTCGGGGTTCACGTTGCTGTAGAAGCCGTACTCGTTCGGCTGCATGCGGTTCCACGAGGTCGGAGGTTCGTCCTCGACGAAGCGGATGCGCACGATCGACTTGATGCTCTTGAAGCCGTATTTCCACGGCACCACCAGCCGGATCGGCGCCCCGTTCTGGTTGGGCAACACGTGATCGTACATCCCCACCGAGATGATCGTCAGCGGATGCCGCGCCTCGTCCATGCGCAGCCCTTCCACGTACGGCCACTCGAGCACGCTGCGACGCTGCCCCGGCAGGTTGTCCGGGTCGTGGATGCTTTCGAAGGCGACGTACCGGGCGCTGCCGGTCGGCTCGGCGCGGTCGATGATGCGGTTGAGCTCGAAGCCGATCCACGGGATCACCATCGACCAGCCTTCCACGCAACGCAGGCGATAGATCCGCTCCTCCAGCGACCAGGGATCGATGAAATCTTCCAGCGCATACTCCCCGGGGTTGTCGCAGAGCCCCTCCACGCGGATGCTCCAGGGATCGGTCTGCAGCTTGTCCGCCAGGCGGTGCGGATCTTCCTTGCCGGTACCCAGCTCGTAGAAGTTGTTGTAGGTGGTCGCGTCCTCGAACGGGGTCAGCGATTCGTCGGTGGAGAACTCGCCCGGCTCCGCGTCCAGGGGCTGCAGCTCGTCGCGCAGGTCCGCACCCGCCGGGCCCGCAAGCCCCAGCGCCCCCAGGCCCAGCCCCGCCCCGAGGGCCAGACCGCCCTTCATGAACTCGCGGCGGCGCCGGTAGACCGCCTCGGGCGTCACCTCGCTGCGCGGGATCTCGCTGCGGCGGCGCACTCGTATCAGCATGGGGCACTCCTCGCTCAAGGATCTGTACCAATCGACCCCGCAGCGGCGTGTGAGTTCGCGCGCCCGGACAATACCGACCAAGCCGCGAAGCGCCCACCCCGTCATTGCGAGGAACCGAAGCTCTGCCCTCCCCTCCACCCCGTCATTGCGAGGAGCCGAAGGCGACGCGGCAATCGGTCAAAGATGCCTGCACCCTGGCACAGACGGCTTCGGAGGAGATCGCCACGTCGCTGCGCGACTCGCGATGACGGGAATCCACCCCTCCACACCGTCATTGCGAGGAGCCGAAGGCGACGCGGCAATCGGCCGAAGCTGGCTGCACGCCGGGACAGGTGGCTTCGGATGGAGATCGCCACGTCACTGCGCGACTCGCGATGACGGGGAAAAGGAGGGCCATGCGAATCGCGATGACGGGGACGCGAATGGCGTCGCGCGAACACGAACGGGGGCGGGTGCGTAAACGGGTTCGCGAACCGGTGCGGGTGCGGGTACGAATCAAACGATCGCGCCGGGTCCGGTCACCGCGGGATCCGCGAACCACCACTGTTATCATGTTTCACCGTCGCACCACGGAGACCGCCATGAGCCGCACAGAACCCGCCCATCGAGACATCCCGGTCAACCTTGTCACCGGCTTCCTCGGGGTCGGCAAGACCACCACCATCCGCGCCCTGCTGGCCCAGCGTCCGCAGGACGAACGCTGGGCGGTACTGGTCAACGAATTCGGCGAGATCGGCGTGGACGGCGGCCTGCTGGCCGACACCGGCGTGCGCACCGAGGAGATCCCCGGCGGCTGCCTGTGCTGCGTCTCCGCGCAGATGTTCACCGTGGGCCTCAACCGTCTGATCCGCCAGCAGCAGCCCGACCGCATCCTGATCGAGCCCACCGGCCTCGGGCATCCGGCCGAAATCATCCGCACCCTGACCGCCCCGCCCTACGACACCGCGCTGGATCTGCGCGCGACCGTCACGGTGATGGACGCACGCCACCTCGCCTCGCCGCGCCACCGCGAGCACCCCAACTGGAACGACCAGATCGCGGTGGCCGACGTGCTGATCGCGAACAAGGCCGACGCCTGGAGCGAGGCCGACCGCGAAGCCCTGCACGAGTTTGTGGCCAGTCTTCCTGCCCCGCGCCCGCAGGTGATCGAGACCCGCAAGGGGCACATCGATGCGACGCTGCTGGATGCCGCGCGCCTGGAGCACGGCGGGGCCCTGTTCCCGGAAGCCCGGGCGTACCTGTCCGCCACCGCGGACGATGGCCATGACCACGGCCATGACCACGGCCACGAACACGATCACGACCATGGGCATGAACACGAACATGACCATGCGCCCGCATCCGACACGGGCGACTGGGTTGTGATCGACAACCGCGGCGACGGATTCGTCGGCCGGTCGTGGCGCTTCCCGGCGTCCATCGTGTTCGATCACGCGGCGCTGGAGGCCCTGATCCGGGAACAGGACGCGGACCGCCTCAAGGGCGTGCTGCAGACCGAACGCGGCTGGCAGCAGATCAACCGGGTGGAGCGCGATGGCGGACTGGAAGCCCTGACGACGCCCCCGGACACCACCCCGCCCCGTCTGGAACTGATCCGTGCCGAAAGCGGCGACCGCGGCGGCCGCGAGGAGCTCGAGGCGCTCAACGCCGTGGACCGCGCCCTGCGGCGCGCCGCCCGACTGCCCGCGGACGACGACTGAGCCGCCAACGCCCCGTTCAGGCCCCGGGGTCTACTGCAGACCCGGGGCCTACTGCGGACCGGGGGGCACCTCGCGGTCGCTGAACTCCGCGCGGTAGAACCACTCGTTCCCCGGCAGACTGTTGGGGTTGGGGAACACGATGAAACCGTCCTCCGGCGCGCGCACCTCGGTGCCATCGGCGCGCACGCCGATCAGATCACCGCGGGTCAGCGGATCGAAACTCTTCCACTCGCGGGCGAAGGCATCATCCGGGTGGTCGCGGTCGATCACCTCCACCAGGCGCAGCACCTCGGGGTCGGCCTGCCCGGGCGTGGCGCGCTGCGGCAGCATCGCCAGCTGAGCCAGCGCGTTGATGATGGCTTTGTAGGCCACCTCCGGCGCCTGCGGGTCGTCATGCTGGCCGCATTCCAGGGTCACCCCGTAGCCGCCCTGGCTGCGCATGTACTCGGTGGTGCCGATGCCATAGCTCGGATCGGTGGACAGGATCTGCGCCCGGTGGCTGGCGTTGGGGTTCTTCATGCGCTTCTCCACCCCGCGTGCATAGGTGTCCAGCCAGCCCTCCACCATGCGCCGAGGTCCCAGGCAGGCCGCCAGCGCCTGCTCCTCGGCCGCCTGCGAGAACGGCTCCAGCTCGCCGTCGTTGTCACGCGGGCCGAGCATGATGAACGGCTGCCCGCCGGTGTGGAACGAGTGCAGGTCCAGCAGGACATCGTGCGCGGCCAGCAGCGGACACAGCCGGTTGGCGATGCGATCCTCGAAATCCTGCGGATCCTCGGTCACCCGCAGGTTGCGGTTGAGATTGCGCTCGCCCATGCGCTGGTTGCGCTGCACCGCCAGCGGGTTGGTGCGCGGCACCAGCGTGAGCGTGCCGCGCAGCAGCTCGCGTTCGCCGGATTCCAGTTCCGCCTGCAGCCGCTCGGTCGCCTCGGTGCCGCACAGCTCGTTGCCATGCACCGCACCCAGCACGATCAGGCGCGGCCCGGGCTCCAGGCCGTGGAAGGTGACGGATTTCAGCGCCGTGGGCTGACCGGACATGCGCACACTCCTGCTTGCGTGGAAAAGGCGCAGTCTAGCGACCGTCCCCGCGATCCTCCAGCCACAGGCCAGAATGACGATTATCAAGGGCAAGCACACCCCCCAAAACCAACGCCGACAAGCAAGAAAACCTTCGGACGGCTGCCACAGCAGGCGACAGTAATCGTGGGGGCTAGCCCGAAGCTGGCGAAGGCATCGGACCAGGCATACACGCCAGAGGCGTCATGACAGCGGCCCCGGTTCATCCCGCCGGGTCCGGGTGGAGTCGGGCCTGCTGTTGGCGGTAGGCGTCCATGCCGATGCGGCCGATCTGCGGGGTGAGTTGGCAGCGTTGATTTCGCCAGGGGAAGCGGGCCTGGGCCCTTCGGCGTTCGGCGCCCTCGCCGGACTTCCAGGCCTCCAGATCGAGGTCGCGCCAGAAGCGCGGGTCGCGGCCGGTCTGGCGGTCGTGCTCGGCAGTCACCGGGTCGCGGGCGCGGAACGGCTCCAGGCGGGGCACGTCCGGCATGGGCTGGGTGATGTCCATGTAGCGCTGGATCATGTCCCA